>NZ_JAENGN010000040.1:0-4490 GCF_016533505.1 Parapedobacter sp. ISTM3
GATACAAAATCAACAGTATTGCGATACCTCCTCTTGGTGCAGGCAATGGTGGGCTTGAATGGGAAAAAGTGAAAAGAATTATAGGACATAAACTCGGTCATTTGGATATAGACGTGTTAGTATACGAACCTACGGCGCAGATAAAGGAACGCGCGGTGCATATTGGGACACAGTGCAATGCCGTTGCCAATGCGATCATCATGGCTTACACTGAATGGCACAATAGGCCCGCGGCAACGAAACTATGGCCATGCCGTGATACCAAACGCATGCCGGTGAACGCGCAGGTGCTTTGGTAGAAGTAAGCTTTTTGCTCGGGGAAGTAAGTGTCGAGTATGGCTGTTTGCAGGAGGGTGCGGGGCACCGGTGCTTGGAAATTGAACCCAAAAACGTACTAGCGTTGGTCACAAAATTAACCGTAGCTACGACTTTTCAATTTCCTCGTAGCAATACAGAAAACACCGACTGCGGTCTGGTACGGAGAAATGCGCACTAACCGCACGCTACCTTTGTGGCGATGAAAACACTGCTATTACTTTGTGCCGCTTTGCTGACAAGCGGAAAGATGAATGAAGAGGGTTGGGGCAAAAGTATTGTGCCTAAGCTATCCAAAGAACTCCAGGAAGAATTCCCTGGCGTAGGTGGTCTCTCTGTAGGAAATCTGTGGTTAATGGCTCGGTTTTATAAAGGTTATCAGTCAGATATAAATCTCGTACCATTGGTATGAGAAATTAGTTGGAGCAAGCATATCGTAATTCTTTAAAAGTGCCAGAAACCGCAGGAGCGCCTATCCTGTACGCAAGCCACAAAAAAATTTGGCTGGACAAAGGACGTACTGACTAACCAAATTGGAAACAAAACGTTTGAACGGTACCTGCTCAACCAAACCAATTGGGAAAATACGCTACCCGATGTTACGAAAAAGAATGCCGCCCTTGCCATAAAAGACCATTACACTTTCGAATTCCTAAACCTACTCATGCTGCGTGTATTTGCAATTAAGCCAAAAAAAAGATTTTTCATTTGCATAATTTACTATTATTTTTAGTTTTGCAAAATCGGCTCGGTTGCCAATTTCATCTTCCTAGAAATTGCCACGATTAAATTAATTATGTAAATACTTGGAAAATCAATAAAGGATTTGGTTTTTTGGGTATATAAAATTAGTTTCGCAAAAGAAATGAATGGACAGAATTTTTACACGGTTGAGCAAGCAGCTGGTGTATTGGGTTTCTCAGCTCAATATGTAAGGAAGCTTTTGCGATCCGGACGTATCCAAGGGCTTATGGTGGGAAAGGTGTGGGTGATACCTGCAGAGATGCTTGATGACTTTGATAAGGAATCGCTACTACGCGAAGATGCCGCCGTTGACCGGAAATCAACCATAAGGCCACGCAAGGACGCCCCAAAGGTACTCTCCTTCTTTTCGGGCGCGATGGGCTTGGATATCGGGCTGGAGAAAGCGGGCTTCCAGACGCTGCTAGCCTGCGAAATAGACAAGGCAAGCCGAAGAACTATACTGGCGAACAAACCAGGTATAGGGTTGATCGGTGACATTCGTGATTATTCCGCCGATGACGTGCTGGCTTTTGCTGGTTTGAAAAGGGGGGATACCGTGGAGCTAATGGCTGGCGGGCCGCCTTGCCAGGCATTCAGTACGGCTGGGAACCGGAAAGGTTTCCAAGACGAGCGGGGCAACGTGTTCCTCAAATACCTAAGCTTAATTGGCGAAATCAGGCCACGCTTCGTGGTAATCGAAAATGTGAGGGGGCTGCTTTCTACTAAATTTGCATTGGATGTAGAGGACGACATCTCTGCTGATTTTTCGCCTATGTTTAGAGACATGCCTGGGTCGGCGCTTTATTATATCAAGCGCAGGCTCGAGAGCTTCGGATATGCCGTGAGCTTCAACCTGTATAATTCGGCCAATTTCGGCTCGCCGCAAATCCGGGAGCGGGTGGTGCTGATCTGCTCGATGGGTAGGGTGAAGGTGCCGTACCTGGAGCCGTCCCACAGTGAAAATGGCGAACATGGATTGAAAAGATGGAAAACATTCAGAAAGGCGGTAAGCAACCTGCCCGCAGCATGCGACTTCGTTAAATTCCCGGAGAAGCGACTGAAATACTTCCGGATGCTGAGAGCAGGCCAAAACTGGAGGTCGCTACCGGAGGAACTTCAGAAGGAAGCATTGGGCAAATCATATTATTTGGGCGGTGGAAAGACAGGCTTCCTTAGACGGATAGCTTGGGACAGGCCAGCCCCGACACTGGTGACCCACCCGGCTATGCCTGCCACGGATTTGGGCCATCCCGAAGAGGACAGGCCGCTATCAGTGCAGGAATACAAACGGGTGCAGGAGTTTCCGGATAGTTGGATAATCGAGGGCTCGGTATTAGACCAATACCGCCAGATAGGTAATGCTGTACCCGTAAGCTTGGCCAGAGCCGTCGGCAGGGCCGTAATCGAAGCGATGGAGGGTGCCGTAGCCTTGCCCTTGGCGGATTTCAAATACTCAAGGTATAACAACACTTCTGACGCAATGTGGATGAAGGCCATGCGAAAGCAATACAATTCCACCCTTGACACGGGGGGGCAGCAGGCGATGAACTTTTAGCCAAAAGATGAATTGAGCCGGACAAGCTTGGCCCAATCTATGCTGCCGTCGGCAGCCGTGAATTCGTTGAGGAACTCCCGCTCAAGCCGATTCTTGAGGTTATTGTAAGATTCAAGAAATGCCTGGTTTTTTTCTTCGGCCTCATGTCCCAAAGGCTCGATGAGTTTGATATAAAGATCCGCCTCGCCGGAAATAAGTTCCCAAAACCGCTGGCCGCACATTTTGTAATAGTCGCCTTTGGCTTTGTATTCGGATGATTGCCTGGATTGCCCGTAGCAACAGCCATTGACACACACCACCTGTACGTGTGCCCCTGACGTGGCCAAGCGCCGACGGGCGGTGCTGAATTGATCTATCAATTTCTTGATTTGGGAATCGTTGCCCCATTTCGGGCCGGATTTTATCGCTACAAGATAGCGGACGCCGTCCCTGTTGAAATCCAAATCAATGCCATCTACCGCCGCCTTTTGGCCGTTGTAGACCTTTTGGTTGATAAATATAGCCAAACGCTCAAGCCAATTCCCAAAAATGCCTTCTTCGCTAGAAGAGATGTATGCCGAGAGAATGCCATCAATGATTTGGCTGGCAGACGTCACGTTCTTGGCTTTGAACATGTACGGATTCTTGGCCTTAAGAACATCCTTCAGCTTGATGTTGTTTACCTTGGCCAGACGCTTATCGTGGAATTCGCCAATGTGATTTTCAACATACTGCGTTACATCGTCTAGATTTAGCTTATTCATGGTCGTTGGGCATATTGTTTTCGTGACTTGCGAAGATAGGAATTATTGCGCACTAATGTTAGTAATCCGTCGGATATGGCACCCGGTTTTCACCTGCACTCTCAATGTAAAGTTGTATCTGATTGGCACACTTCTGCAGGTTCTTCCTTACATCCTCACCCCAGAAGCGGAATACGGTATAACCCATCGCGATAAGTGTGGCGTTGTTTTCCTTGTCCCGCTGGATATTGCGCTCTATTTTGGGTATCCAGAAATCGCGGTTTCCCCGTATGCGTCCCTTGGTTTTTTCCCACTCATGCCCATGCCAAAACTCTCCATCCACGAAAATCGCCAGGCGATATTTCCGGATGACGATATCCGGCTTGCCCGGCAGGTCGCTTGCATGTATTCGATAGCGAATGCCCTTCGCCCAAAGGGCTTTACGCAACAACAACTCCGGCTTGGTGTCCTTGGAGCGGATTCGGCTCATAATATAGGAGCGCTGCGGCGTAGTGGGGATGCGGGGCATAGAAACAAAGGTAGCCAACTTTGCTTAATGTTGGAATACCGACAGATATTGGTTGTAAAGCTGGTTTTTGATGTGTTCGATATCGTCTGTGTAAAGTATCGACGTTCGGTATAGACCAAACTGTAGTGCGGACGAGTCTGCCGGCAGAAACTTTTTTTCAACGAACTCCTGAAAAGATTCATTGATGTTGTTTTCAGGAAACAGCCCGGGACTTGCATTGATTGAATTCTTCGGCCCGCTCGCTGAAAGCGCCGAAATATCCGGGGATGGTCTTTTCGGGAACGATGTGATAGGCATACTGAAGCCGGTTTAAGTTTTCGGGATGCAAAAAAGTGAGCTGTTTATGGCTTGGAAAATAAACGATGAGACCTACATTCATCACTTTACCAAGTATTTGAGAATGGCGGTATTGCAATAGCCCATGCTGGTAAGTTCTCCCAATCATACCTTTCGCCTATTTTAGAACGCTACATAATAACTTTTTCGAGCCGGTGGAGCCAAACCCGCGAAAAGTCACCGATGATATATCAACGTCAGTGGGATAGTTGTTAATTATAAAGTGTTTCAAATCCCCAACGGTGACTATACCGGATTCTTTAAGGACATTGGCGCGATGCTCGGTAAT
>NZ_JAENGN010000041.1:0-4128 GCF_016533505.1 Parapedobacter sp. ISTM3
GAAGGCCAGGAGGCAAGTATTTGACAATAAATAGCTCAAAAAAAAACTCCGAAATGGGGTTCGGAGTTGTAAATTCGTTAACCTAAAGAATCGACTTTATGATGTAAGCGTTAGCTCGGATAGCTTTATTTCCGAAGCTGAAGATTTTTCGGCAAAATCTTTTTTGTATTCATTTAAGGATTTATCTAACTCATCAAACATACCTTTGAAATCAAAATCCTTGATCTTGGAGTCATCTTTGGCTTGGTTTTGCTTTTTGAGACGCTCAAGAACTAATTCGGCATTACTTTTAATTTCTTCCATAGTACATTAAATTATCGTTGAATGGTTTGATTTTTCCAAGAGATACGCCTGTTGATATATCTTCTGATAGATTTCTTCTTATAAAAACGTTATCAATAATCGCACCAATAACGTGTGTAGATTTGGGTTCCGTAGCATCCAACAGCACCACTCCTTCGATTAGACCGGCAGAAAAATCATTAGTATCAAATATTTCTGAGACCCAAATAAACTTTGGCATGGACAAATTTAGAAACAATTTCTTGATATCCAAGTCAACTCCTTGTAAACTAATCAAATAATTTTTATATGTCCTACTTGAACATAAAAAAGTTCGTATGCCTAGCCTCCTTTGTCTATAAGCAAAGGTGCTGAGCTTTAGAAATTCTTGTGTGAATTTCCGTGCTTCCCCAGCTTCCATATATATTTTTGGATACAGCGGTACAATGATATCGGTTATCCTGCATTGCTGCCATTGAGCAATGCCATAATGTTCACAGGGGAATTTTAACGAGCTAATTCTGTAGGGAGCAAAATTGTCATCGACAAAAACAAATTCGTTATTGGCACAGCTTAAGTCTTTTAACAAGAGATCTCCATTTCCCCGTACATCTACCATTGGAATGTCATTGAACTGTTCGGCCGATATGTTTCTTCTCCCAATTACATTGAAAGCATGGCCGATTCCGGGGCCTCTGACACAACATACTAATGGAATTCCTGATTCGATATAGACCCGCAGGATACTGTCAAATTCAGTTCCAAATATCTGTTTGCTATATACCCGCACACCGAATCCTACTTTTTTCAGTGCATAAGATATTTGGTGGGCTTGCAGCCCCTTGGAAGGCATTTGTCTTTCGTAAGTTAACTCGGATAATATCCTGTGGATATCGGACGGTAAGACAGGATTGTAATCGTTGTATTTGTTGCTGAAGTATTCTATTATTGACCAAAGTGTTGTCTCGGCACATGTCATCGATTCAGCATCCTGACAAGCGTGAGGAAAGCCGTCTACTTTAACCTTTAGAGAATTTGCGGTCACACTGAATGTCGATTTGCTTACAGAAAAATCAGAATCTATAAATGCTTGTGGATTGATGACATTTCGACCTAAGACATTTGGGAAAGTTGGTCTTATGACAAAAAAGCCCAAGTGATTTTCTTTTAAAAAGTCTACGTCATATAAATTGTCTTCGCCTAGCCCATTTCGGAATATCGATACTCTTAATGCATCTTTCGAATATCTAAAGTTCTTTGATGAATAATAATTATAGTAGGAATTGCGATAAAGCCGATCCACGTATGGATATTCTATCAAAAAATGCAAGTCTGGTTTAAGAAACCGAATAAGTCTATCCTCAATAAACTGGATGCTAGTGTCTACAAATGAAGTATTTATTTCAAAAAAAGACGAGAGATAGCGACGAAGCCCTTGACCGAAATCGCCATGGGAATAGATATTAGAGGAAATTCCTTTCATTTTTATGAAGTTACTATCGAATGTTTAGCTGTGTTTAGATTAAAATACTTCTCAGGCTGTACTTGAATTAGTGTATAGTTAGCGACGCTAATATAAACGTTTTATTTCTTGAAACCAAAAAAACACAGAACTGGTTGCCCTTTACGTTGGCAGCGTTAAAGATAGTTTGTCCAACTTAGCGTTTGAAAATATGCTCCCGATGCCAAGTCAACTTATCAGGTTGAGGTAAGTATTCTGCCGACCGTGGCCCATTGATTCTCTTGTTTTGTAATTTTCGTAGGCTATAATCATGCGCCTCGTCCTCCGTGAAATGCGGCGACACAATAATCCGGTAATCTTCATCCACGCTAAGCAATCCGCGGTCAAACGCACGGTGCATGTTGGGGCATAGCGCGATGCCGTTGCCAATGCGGTCGTCATGGCTTACACTGAATGGCACAATGTGGCAAGCATCTACAAAGCTGTGGTCATGTCGTGACACCAAGCGCATACCGGTAAATGCACAAGTGCTTTGGTAGAGCCGGAGGATGTGTCGCTTGAACAGCCTATTACGTACAAAAACATCCTCCTCGGTGTCGATGCGAATGGTTTTATATTGCGCCTCCGGTTCTTGAAGGATATACGCCTCCACATCGTGCAGGTAGCCCTCACCACTGTGCTTGGCCGCAAGGAAGTAAGCTTTTTGCTCGGGGAAGTACGTATCAAGTAGGGCTGTTTGCAGGATGGTGCAGCTTACAGAGTTTTGGAGGAGCGCAAAGAGGTCCGTGCGGAACTCACCATAATCCAGTACTTCGGCCAGTGTGTTTACGCTTTTTATGTAGCTGTTTATCTGACTACCAGGTTTGGCTTGTAGGTGCCAAAAAGGTTCGCCATCAGCTTTATCACTTTGCAGGTAATAAAATGGCTGGGTAAAGTCTGCTTGGTGAGGCGTAGTGACGAGTAGCTGCCAGTTTTCCAGAAATGTGCCTACCAACTCGGCATTGGCTTCGAAACGATTGGCTATCACAGTGCCCTTTTCCACAAGCTCCATGAGCGTAAGCACCAGCACGGGCTTATGTGGAGCTGTGCCATACCGCGTGGGTGCACGCTTGAGGTGTGTGAGGGCGTGGAGGTAAGTATGGAGGGCAGCGGTATCCATTTCGTAAAGATAGGGATTTGTATCGTTTCCTGTAGTCAGCCCGCAAGTGGGCAAAAGTGGGGGAGTCATCCCAAGAATAAGCGGGTTTGTCCCGCCAATGTGGGGAGCCAGCACAAAAACTGTTCAAAAAAAACGGGTTTGCATAGGGTTGGTGGGAGCAGAGGCATTGGAGCAAACAAGAGAGCCTATAGGGCAAAAAAGACCGGCCTTTAGTGATCCCTGTTTCTTGTTCGAGAATGCGTAATAAGTCGGGAAAATCCCTTCGGTTATGAAGATAGTTGTCGGCCATTAACGGTATTTTTCATTTCTTCAAACACAGGGCGGAACAGCTTTTTTGTTTTACTGTGGCCATACCTATCAACGGCATGCTTCAATTTGGCTAAATCCATTGTCTTGGCCTTTGCCAAGATATTCTTCAATATCTGCTCGCGTTCTTCGGCCAGACTATCAAGATTGTTGACTAAGTCTACCAACAAGAACTCCGGAGTAGCTTTTTTGGGGAAGTAAGGCGTTTTATGGAAAAAGAAGGTTTTGCCATTCAGCGTAACTTCTTCATGGCGTTTCAGGTTGTACACGACCCGTTTGTTATAAAGCTGTGTGGTGCCCACACCCAAGGTATTATAGCTATTTGGAGAGGTCAATAAGAACCGCTTATCTTTAAGAAAACTACGTACCAGCGTTTCATCATTTGGTGGCGGCGTGCCAAAGGCGGTCTTTTTTGGGAAATAATAGAGGCCTTGCGCTAATTTTTGGAATGTGCCGTCTCGTACCAGCTGGGCAAGATGACGATCTACGGCATTGGAATAGGGAGTCAAATCCTCCCTACGATAGACCTGACCGGGTTTTAGTTGCCGCTTTAATTCATTTACCCTTGCCATAACGATTGCTTGTTAACCGCAAAGATACACGTATTTTAGATGATATGCAAGTATTATAGTTCAGATTTCATGCAAAAATGTGACTCAATTGCCTGATAGACAGATGTAATGTGCTTATATAAATAAGTTATGCCGTTTGTGAGCAAATTAGATAAGTCGAGTGGCCTGGTAGCGTTGTTGTCCAGGTAAATGTATTCGTTGATCATGGTAATTGCTCCCTTGCAATAGGAATCAAATAATTGATATATCAATATTTTGTCATCAAAAATGCTGATGCCACCATCACTCGCATGCTGGATGCGGTATCTAAGACGCAGGCCAAGCGGAGAGTCGTAAAAAGAACTCAT
>NZ_JAENGN010000042.1:0-1897 GCF_016533505.1 Parapedobacter sp. ISTM3
CTGACCTCGCAGGGCTCGAAATCAGCGATGTCATGCCGGCAGGTACGTCATACGTAGCGGGCACCGCGGACAATGGCGGCACATTCGTCACGGCAGGCAACCGTCTGGAATGGGTGACCGACGTTCCGCGGGGCGGCACAAGGACTGTCCGTTTCGACGTGGTGGTCGACAGCGACCCCATAGGCATTGCCGAAATAGCCAATACGGCCGTAGTGGTCGATCCGGAGCGCCGTACGGACCCGGTCGATGCCAGTGCGCCGACGTTGCCGGTGGAACAGGCAGCAACCCCTGTGTCAAGGCTGGCGGTGATGAAGACGGTAGACAACCGAACGCCGCTGGTAGGGGAGACCGTTGTGTTTACCCTGGAAGTCGTGAATAACGGTCCGGACGATGCCACAGGGGTATCTGTATTGGATAAACTGCCTTCGGGATATACCTTCGTTTCGTATGATGCTTCGGCTGGTACATACAATGAAGGATCAGGGGTATGGAGCGTAGGCCGGCTCCGGAATGGCGGCCGTGCGACGCTGCGGATGACGGTGACCGTCAACGCTTCCGGCGAGTACCGGAATACTGCCCGGATTGAAGGGAACGAAGCGGATCCGGATGAAGAAGACAATGAGGGCACGGTAATGCCGACACCGGTGCACCCGCCGCAGGCGCTGGATGATGCGGTGAGCGGGACGTCGAACAGGGCTTTGACTATCTCGGTGCTGGCCAACGACGTGGCAGGCAGCCATCCGCTGGATGCGGCTTCCATTGAGCTGGTGAGCCAGCCGCAGCACGGCACGGTTTCCGTCGGCGTTGATGGCACGGTGGTCTATGTATCCGCTCGTGGGTATGTAGGGGAGGATCGGTTCTCGTACCGGGTGCAGGACAGCGGCGGCAACTGGAGCAACGTTGCCGGTGTGGTGGTGACGGTGGTGGCCAATCCGCTGAAGGTAACCAACATTTTCACCCCGAACGGTGACGGGCAGAACGACCGGTTTGAAATCGTTGGGCTCGAAGGGTTTGACCGGGCGGAGCTGGTGGTGTTCAACCGCTGGGGAGGCGAGGTTTACCGGGACAGTGATTACGACAATTCGTGGGGCGGGGGCGACATCCATGAAGGCACGTACTATTACATATTGACGTTGCACAAGGGCAACAGCCGCCAGGTGGAAAAAGGATGGGTTGTATTGAAAAGGCGATAGGAGGACAGAACATGGAATTAACCCGATTAGTCAATCAGAACTACATGAAACAGATACGTATAATGCTATGCATAGTGGCTGCGGGGCTGCCGTTTGCCGTCCGTTCGCAGCAGAACATCCAGTTCACGCAGTATATCTTCAATTCGATGAGCATCAATCCGGCCTATGCGGGCTACAAGGAGGAGTGGTTCGGCCAGCTGGGGATGCGCAGCCAGTGGGTTGGTCTTGATGGTGCGCCGCAGACGGCGCTGCTGTCGGTGGACGGCCTGCTGGACGGATTGGGTTATAAGCGCCACGGGCTGGGGCTGCAGCTCAGCGCGGACGGTCTGGGTCCGCAGTCTGCCAACTCGGCGTACGTGAACTACGCCTTCAGGCTCCGGCTCAACGACGAAGATACGCAGCGGTTGAGTTTCGGGCTGGGGGCCGGGGTTACGCAGTACAGCCTTGACGGGACGCTGTTGGACCCGGTGTCATCGGGCGATCCGGTTGTGCCGCCGAACCGGATCAGCAATTTCATTCCGGATATCCGGTTCGGGGTGTACTATTACAACCCCCGATGGTATGCGGGCATTTCGGTGATGGACCTGCTGTCGGGCGACCAGAGCAACAATATTTTCCGCTGGGACAACACGACGACGGACAATATCCGCCGTCGCCGGCACATTTATTTCATGGGCGGAGCGCTGTTGAACCTGGGCGGGGGG
>NZ_JAENGN010000043.1:0-1834 GCF_016533505.1 Parapedobacter sp. ISTM3
GACGGCACGGCCAAATCACTGGCCATCACGGGAACATTGCCCGTGGGTACGTCGGTGCGCTATGCGGGCAACGGCCGCACCGAGGTGGGAAGCCAGACGGTGACGGCCACCATCAGCGGCAGCAACTACGAGACGCTGGTACTGACGGCGGAGCTGACCATCACACCGGCTGTGCGGAGCATCGATTTTCCGCCGCTGCCGGAAAAGGCGTACGGGGATGCGGACTTCGTTGGGGGTGCTACGGCGAGCAGCGGGGAGGCGGTAAGCTATACGAGCAGCAATACGGCGGTGGCTGAAGTGGTGGCCGGTGGGCGCATCCGCATCACCGGCGCGGGAAGCGCCACCATCACGGCGACGGTACCGGCGAGCGGCAACTACAGCAACCGGCCGGAGGTGAGGCGCGAGCTGACGGTGCACCGGGCACAGCAGTCGATTTCCTTCAGTGCGCCGGCGTCTGTACACCGCGATGCGGGCAGCATCGCGCTGGAGGTATCGGCCTCAAGCGGTCTGCCGGTGAGCCTGGCCGTCGACGATGGGCAGGTGGCTACGCTGGAAGGCACGGCGCTGCACATCCACCGCCTGGGTACGGTAACCATCACGGCCACGCAGGGGGGTGATGCCAACCATGAGGCGGCGGCGCCGGTGGCGTTGACGGTACGGGTCACGGACCCTTCGTCGGACTTTCCGGTGCGCGTGCACCCTGCGGTATCGCCCAACGGGGACGGCATCAACGAGTTCCTGATAATCGAGGGTATCCGTGATTACCCGGCCAACCGGGTGAAGGTATTCAACCGCAACGGTACGGTGGTGTGGGAGGCCAGCGGGTATGACAACGACCGGGTGGCGTTCCGGGGCATCGGCACGGGGCAGCAGCGGCTGCCTGCCGGCACGTACTTCTACATCGTGGAAATCGGCAGGGGTGGCGGCACGGAATACCGGAGGGGCTATTTTGTATTGAAGTATTGATTGACTAGGGAATAGTGGGGTGTTGATTATGGGGATATTTATGAAAGATAATAACCGAAACAGCGATAACATGAAACGGAACCTGATTCTTTTGCTGGGCAGTTTGCTTTCAGGGACAGCCCTGCATGGCCAGCAGGCGCTGACGCCGACGCAGTACGGCCAGCTGCGCACGGTCATCAATCCGGCGGCGAGCCTGATGTCGCCGGCCGGGGAGGTTTCCATACTGGGGCGGCGGCAGTGGGTGGGGCTGGACGGCGCGCCGGAGGTCTTCTGGGGCAGCGGCCACCTGGGGTTACAGGGGCTTGGCGCCACGGCCGGGGTGAACATCCGCCATGAAAGCCTGGCGGTGGAGAAGCTGACGGAGGCCTCGGTGTTTTTTGCCAAGTCGGTCCGGATATCGGAGACAGAGTACGTGGGTTTATCGCTGAATGCGGGGCTGAGTTACATGGACGGGCGTTTCTCGCAGCTGGACCCGCAGGATCCGGCCTTCCGGGAGGATGTGCGGGAGACGGATGCGCTGGTGGGCTTCGGGGTGGTGCTGTACCGGCCGGAGCGGTATTATGTGGGGCTGTCGCTTCCGCGGCTGATGCTGGGGAGCCTGGGGGTAAGCAGCGACAGCCGGTACAACTTCCGCAACCTGTACCACCTGACGGCGGGAGCGCTGTTTGGGCTGGGGGCGGACTTCCACATCAGGCCGAGCCTGCTGGTGACTTACGCAGAGAGCTTGCGCCCACAGGGTGAAGCCTCGGCGATGGTGTTCGTCAGGCAGGTGTTCGGCCTGGGGCTGAATGTGCGGAGCTACGGGGAACTGGCGGGCATGGCACAGTTCAACTTCGCGGGCTTCGGGCTGGGCTACAGCTATCAGTTC
>NZ_JAENGN010000044.1:0-1688 GCF_016533505.1 Parapedobacter sp. ISTM3
GGAAGGTGTTTTCTGCCCCCTGCAAAGGGCAAGTTGTTTTGAGCATCGGAAATCATTCCGAGATGCTCAAAACACAACTTGCCGTGTTCCGGTGAACACAAAAATCCGCCCTGCGGGACGGATTGAATGTAACAGGGAAAAACGGCTCGTTGCCGTTCCCGTTACCCCCTGATATGTCAAAAGACTTTGCATAAATCCGTTAATAAAAATCACAATACAAAGTAAAGCCCTGTTTACGATAGCGTTGCACTGTGACACAGTGCCAAATGCTGCCTCTGAACGCCAAACACTGCCACCGCTATACAACCGATTGAATTTGATGAGTTCTTTGCCCCTGAATGTTGACAGGCAGGCAGGCAGGCAGCCCGTGCTTCAGGACGAGCAGACGGCATACATTCAAGATGGCAGGTTATCCTGCCTGCAAGATTGCAGGAATGCAAGAAACCAAGAGCGCAGGAATGACGGAAAGCGTGACAGCCTGCTATCAGACAATCAAGCCTGCGTGATGGATAGAATGACGGACGGAACGAATGCAAGAACGCAATCACGCCTGATAGGATGCCTGAATGAAAGCATTGCTGCTGTACAGCAGGAAAGCAGGCAATCAGCAATTCCCGCAGGCAAGCCTGATAGCTATCCTGCAAGAAAGACAGCACGAAATCAGGACTGCACGGCTGAAAGCCTGCAAGACTGAAAACAGTAAGATGTAAACTTTAAATTTTAAAAATATGGACACAAGAAAGAAACCTCTGTTTGTCGCTTTTTCTTCTCAAAAAGGCGGTGTTGGCAAAAGCACATTTACCACGCTTGTCGCCAGTACGATGCACTATCGGTTGGGCTACAACGTAGCTGTTTTTGATGCGGATTTTCCACAGCACAGCCTGATGAAAATGAAAACCCGTGATTTGGCAATGGTAATGGAAAATGAGGCGTTGAAAAAACTGGCATATAAGCAGTTTACCACCATCAATAAAAAAGCCTATCCCATTATGCAGCACAAAGCGGATAGCGTACTCGATGCGGCGCACGAATTTGTAAACACTTCCCCTGTTCCGCTTGATGTGCTGTTCTTCGACCTGCCCGGAACCGTGAACACGCCCGGAATTCTGAAAGCATTGGCAGGTATGCACCACATTTTCACGCCCATCACGGCAGACCGTGTGGTAATGGAAAGTACGCTCATCTTCACACAGCTTTTAC
Organism: Parapedobacter sp. ISTM3; assembly: GCF_016533505.1. NCBI lineage: Bacteria > Pseudomonadati > Bacteroidota > Sphingobacteriia > Sphingobacteriales > Sphingobacteriaceae > Parapedobacter > Parapedobacter sp. ISTM3. The sequence goes on from NZ_JAENGN010000044.1 coordinate 1,201, forward strand.
AGGATGTAATTATGAAAAAAGGCGAAACTTCCATACAAAGCATTAACCTGTTTTGGAACCAGGTGGACGGCAGGGAAAGCACGCCCTTATATGACGTGTATAATCAGCTTATCGGGCAACTGGGGTTAAGCCTGATGCAAAGCCAAATCAAGAACAGCACCCGTTTTCGCAAGGAAAGTGAAGTGGACAGCAAAACAGTTTTCCGTTCTACGATAATGCCACCCGATGAGCGTTTGATGAAAGCCTGCCAGTTAGACCTGTTCATCAGCGAATTTTTAAACATCATTCAATCGTAGTGCTATGGAAAAAGATAATAAACGTAAAGTTACGCCGGACATTAACGAAGAGCTGATGATGAACCTGATGGTAGACGGCGTTAAAAAGGACGGTTTGCAGCTACCGCCTGAACCTGCCGAAGAGCAGGAAAAGGAAGAAATACAAAACGAGGTAAGGCAGGATGAATTACCACAAAGCAAACCTGTACAAAG
>NZ_JAENGN010000045.1:0-1624 GCF_016533505.1 Parapedobacter sp. ISTM3
TCCTTCGCTTACGTTGATCAGCGCTCCGCCCATGAAATAAATGTGCCGGCGACGGCGGATATTGTCCGTCGTCGTGTTGTCCCAGCGGAAAATATTGCTGCTCTGGTCGCCCGAGAGCAGATCCATCACGGACACACCCGCGTACCACCGCGGGTTGTAATAATAGATTCCAAAGCGGACATCGGGAACGAAGTTGTTGATCCGGCCCGGCGGCACCACCGGGTCGCCCGTGCTCACCGGATCCAGCAACGCCCCGTCAAGCCCATACTGCGTTACACCCGCACCGATGCCGAAGCTCAGCCGCTGGGTATCTTCGTCGTTGAGCCGGAGCCTGAAGGCGTAGTTGACATAGGCAGATGTCGCGGCTTGCGGGCCGAGCCGGTCTGCCGTAAGCTGTACACCCAGGCCGTGCCTTTTTTCTGTCGGATCGAGGATTCCGTCAATCGATAAGAGGCCGGTCTGGGGAGCCCCATCCAGGCCCACCCATTGGTTTCGAAGCCCCAGCTGCCCAAACCATTCCTCCTTATAGCCGGTGTAAGCCGGATTGACGCTCATCGAATTGAAAATGTACTGCGTAAACTGGATGTTCTGTTGTGCACGGGCAGTTACGGACACCACCAGCATCATCATGAACAGATATATTTTTACATGTCTCATCTTGCGTATTCCTATAGATTAATCAAACTAACCGTACTATTTCCGTTTAAGCAATACCCATCCTTTTTGTACCCGCTCTTCATTGCCGATAAACAGCCGGATCATGTAGTAGTATGTGCCTTCGTTCAGCTCATCCCCTTCCCAGCTGTTGTCATAGTCCCGGCTACGGTAAACCTCATTGCCCCACCGGTTGAATATCATCACCTCAACCCGGTCAAACGCTTCAATACCGATGATCTCAAACCGGTCGTTCTGGCCATCACCGTTGGGGGTAAAGATGTTCGGAATCTTCAACGGATTGGGCTCAACAGTGATCGACACCGTGGCCACATTGCTCCAATTGCCCGCGCTGTCTTTCACGCGGTAGCTGAAGGTCACCGGCCCGGTATACCCCGGATTCGGCTTGAAGGTCACCGTACCGTCGGGATTAACGGTGAGCGTACCGTTCTGCGGTTGGCTGACAATCTCGATGGAGCTCGGATCCAGCGGGAACGTCGATCCCCCATCGTTGTCAATGATCGGAATCACCAGTTCGTCGTTTGCATTTCCGACCATCTGGTCATTACCCGCCACCGGCGGGTGTACCGGAGAAATGGTCACTTCATCTTCATTATCGTCTTCATCCGGATCGTTTTCGTTGCCGTGTATAGCTGCCGTGTTGCGGTAATCGCCCGAGGCATTCACGGTTGCCGTAATGGTCAGCGAAGCCGTTAAGCCATCAGCCAGGTCACCTACCTGCCAAACGCCGGCCGCTGGGTCATAGATACCCGTCTCTGCGCGGTGCGATACCAGCGTATATCCTGAAGGCAATCGTTCGGTCACCGCCACACCGGTGGCATCATCCGGTCCGGTATTGGAAACTGCAATCGTAAACACCACGTTGGTTCCTACCAGTGGCTCGTTTACGTCTACTGTTTTGCTTACCCGTAGGTTTGACACCTTGGCCGTCGGTTCCGGCGTCAACGGT
>NZ_JAENGN010000046.1:0-1597 GCF_016533505.1 Parapedobacter sp. ISTM3
AACACCGGGGAAAAGATAACGGCACTGAGGAAGGAAAAAAAGATGTCACAGGAGGATTTGGCGACCGCCGCGGGCGTATCGCGCGAGATGGTCGGCAAGTACGAACGGGGCGATGCCCTGCCATCGATCGAGGTGGCAAGGAGGATAGCGGACAAACTCGACGTGTCGCTCGACTACCTGTCCGGGAAGACCGACGACCAGCTGGACGCAAGGACGCTCGACCGCGTCCCTGAGGTGCAGAAACTCCCCGAGGACATCCGCGAAAAGCTCTTCTACTTCATCGACATGTCAATCAGGGACAGCAAGGCCAAACAGGCATACGCGCAGTAACGAAAAAGCCCGGCTCGTTTGGACGGCCGGGCTACAGGAGCAATTCAACGGGCTATTCCTCTATGCCTTTACAGCATGAATCTGTATAGCCTGACGGCCAATGAAATCGCGCCAAGCAGGACGAAGAACAGCCAATATTTCTTCAAGGGCTTCCAACCGTCCTCCCCGGATGAATATTTCGCCATAATACCCGCTGCCAAAAGCAGTAAAGACGGCAACAACTTGACTAAGGAACTAATATCCATCTGGCCTCCATTCCATTAGACTCATAGGGGCAGGGATTTGAACAAAAGTATTATGCCCGCCATTATGCCTATTATAACACAACCCCAAAGACCAATATAATTCGGCAATGGGATACCCTGCCAATTTGTTTCCCTCGAAGATGGTTTTTCATTCTTAAGAAGAAAGCGGTACATCAGATAGGAAAATAAAAGGAAGCCTAAACCATAAAGCAAATTCTTGAAATCCATATTATTTGTTTTTCTCTTTTAGTTTTTCAACCGTCTCATCCGTTACTTTTTTAACCGTATTTTCTATAACGTTTATAGTACGCTTTGTCGCCTCCTTGATGTCACCCGAAACATCCGGTGTAGGCCCCGGTATGGCTTGGTCTATAGCCTTTGACCCTATTATTCCTAAAATCTGATACAACGCTTCATTGCCAGTCGCAATAATTGCTTTTTTCAGGTCTCCGGTAACAACATGCACACCAACCTCTAATGCCACTCCGGTTAACCCAACTGTTTCCCCAGCAGCAGCTACCGCAATTCCCGGAGTAGCGCCTACTCCAGCCACGGGTGCTCCGGCGACCGCCATAACCGCACCTGTAGCTGCTACGTTATCACCAACATCTTGCATGGCCTTTGCAGAGGACAGAAGCCCCTCTTTGTTTTCAACCGTCCACTGCTGAATAGCCTGGCCTGTTTCCTTGGTTGTCTGCACAACGGCTGCCGTAGCATTATCGGTCGTGGTTCTGACATCACCAAAAAACCGGTTGTAGGCCGCTTGCACACGGGCAAAAGGGTTATATCTTGCAGGCCAGGGCCATTGCCCGTCCGGGTCAATGAACCGCATCGGGTTGTCAAACGCATAGGCATAAGGTGACCATCGCCTGCCCAGTTCGGCCTTGGGGTCGATGGTGCCCCACCTGCCTATCACCGGGTCATAGAACCGTGCGCCGTAGTCGTAATACCCAGAACCGTCCTGCAACTCCTTGCCGTTGTAAAGATAGCGGTTTTTCGGCGACGGGACAACATTGCCCGCT
>NZ_JAENGN010000047.1:0-1377 GCF_016533505.1 Parapedobacter sp. ISTM3
GTATCCGCCCTATGAACTACATGTTTGATTGCTGAACGATTTTCTTATAGTTCTGCGGATAGAGGTTTTTCAGGTTTTTGTGGTTTATGGTCATGATATTTTCCAGCGTATATTTCAGCCACTGGAAGGGATTCACTTCGTGTTTTTTGCAGATGGCGAAAAAGGAGTAGATCATGGCGGCTCGCTGGGCGGCTTCATGGCTGCCGGCGAAGAGGTAATTTTTCCGTCCCAATGCAACCCCACGAAGCGCATTTTCGCAAAGGTTATTGTCTATCTGCAGGTTCCCGTCATACAGGTAAGCCGACAGCCCATCCCATCTGGCGTAGGCATAAGCCATGGCCTTGCCGATCCGGCTTTTGGGCAGGGTGGATTTTATTTCTTCAAAGATCCATTTTCCCAGCTCGTTGATCACCGGCAGCGATTCGGTCAGCCGCAGTTCTTTGATCTGATCGGCGGCCAGCTTTTCTTCCCGGGCCTGCCTTTCCACCGCATAGAGCCGCTGGATCATGAGCAGGGCTTTCTCCGCCCTGTACCGGTCATTGTCCAACGCACGCTCGAACTCTCTTCTTGCATGCGCCCAGCAGGCCAGGTGGACCACGTTTTTGCTCCGTGCATATTTCTCGTATACGGCATACCCGTCCGTTTGCAGGTAACCCCTGAAGCTGCCCAGTATGGGCAACGGTGCGCTGCCCCCGCGGGTGGGGCTGTAGTCAAACAATACCGCTCCCTCCAGCGGGGCATGGTACACCCAATAGTATCCCTGGTGGGCGGCACCCTTTTTATCGCTGTCCAGCACTTTGATCGGGGTCTCATCCACTTGAAGATAGCCTTTCGCTTTCGTGTCGAAGATAAGCTGTTCATAGAGCGGGTGCAGTTTGATGAGCGCTTCTTTGGTCCAGCCCTCGATCGTGGAGGAGGCGATCTGTATGTTTTCCCGGGCGAAGCGCTGTTTCTGGCGGTAGAGCGGCAGGTGGTCCACATATTTATCGGTCAGGACCATCGCCAGCAGCCCTGCCCCGGGGATGCCCTTATCGATGACCCGTTCGGGAAGTTCCGCGATCTTTACCCCTTCACCGCTTTTAGCGGCATATTTGTAGCGGATATACCGTTTGATATAGAACTTGGCCGGCTCACACTCTAACTCTTCCGTGATTTCCTTGCCGATACAGACCATATCCGACAGGTCGCCCTCAGGGTGGATCTCGACTTCCTGGACAGGAAGATGTCCGGGCAGTTTCGCGCGCCCTTTGTGGTTCGGGCGTCTGCGCACATATTCGATCTTTTCTTTGGTTTCTTCCTGCTGCTGCTCTGCCGCGGCGGGTTCCGCATCGAACGGCAGGCTCATCTGGTCCGGGTCGCCCTCGAAGCGCTCACGCT
>NZ_JAENGN010000048.1:0-1330 GCF_016533505.1 Parapedobacter sp. ISTM3
GAAGCTTGCCATACAATAACAAACTACACCAATCGAAATATTGGAGTATTTGATGCCTGCAAAAAAGAATACCCATGATAATGTGAGGAGTATTCCGATTTTAGCGATGTTGAATTTTTCTTTACGCCCAATATTTTTGTTTACCCTAAACAACTTTGTAATCTACCCTAAAAACAGCTACGATTATTCATGTAGTTTTATAATTTAGGGACAATGAAAAAAAGTAAGTTTAGCGAATCTCAGATCATTAAGATTTTATCACAGCAGGAGTCGGGACAATCTGTTTCTGATATTTGCCGGGAACATGGTATTAGCCAAGGGACATTCTATTCATGGAAGAGCAAATACTCAGGTATGGAAGTATCTCAGCTCAAACAACTCCGTGAAATGGAAAAAGAGCTGGCCCAGTATAAAAAAATCGTTGCCGAGCAGACCCTTCAGATTACCGTGCTAAAGGACGTTATCGAAAAAAAGCTTTAGGGCCTGCCGAAAAGCGTGAGCTTGTAGGTTATGCCCGTGAAGATTTTGGGATGAGCCTACGGCAGGCCTGTGCCGTATTTAATATCAGTACATCTGTTTTTTATTACCGTGCAAAGCGCAGGGATGACACAGAAGTCATCGAGCAGCTTTCAAAACTGGCTGGTCTGCACCGTACATGGGGCTTCTGGATGATGTACCACCGTCTTAGAAAGTTACAATATATGTGGAACCACAAACGTGTTTACAGAATATACACCGCCATGCGGTTAAATCTTCGGAATAAGCGCAAGAAGCGTTAATTATCACGTAAACACCGCCACCGATTCTCAATAAAATGCCGCCACCCAAAGCGGTTAAGGATTAACTTGTCGGAGGAAACCAACCTTCGGCATTATGTACAAAGTGGCGATGTATCATACAATAAAAACACTATTGGCACAGGGCAGGTCGCAGCGAGAGATCGCCAGGGACCTTGGGATGTGCCGCAAGACGGTGTCCCGGATAGCCAGGGCGCTGTCCGAGGGCATGGAGGGTCCCGGCGAACAGGTGCGGGTAAAAGTGCTTGACGATTACGAGCAAGAGATATCCACGTACCATGAATCGGGCCTGAGCGCGGTTCTTATCCACCGTAAGCTGGTTGAGAAGCACGGCGTGAATGTATCCTACCCCAGCGTTGCACGGAGTGTGGAACGGCTGAGGAAGCGGGAGGTTTATGTTCCGCTCCACAGTGCGCCGGGCGAGGAATGCCAGGTCGACTTCGGTTACCTGGGGCAGTTCCGGCGCAACGGCCGTGCGGTCAAGGTATGGGTATTCGCGATGGTGCTCTCCCACAGCCGGTATTCGTATTACG
>NZ_JAENGN010000049.1:0-1308 GCF_016533505.1 Parapedobacter sp. ISTM3
AGCGGAACTTGCCAAAATCCGCGGCCACGCCTCGATGTCCAAGGCCCAGGTCAGCACCTACACGTACCGCCCGCTTGTGGGGCTGAGCAGCGCCACGGATGCCTCGGGGCGCACCACGCGCTACGAGTACGACGGGTTCTGGCGGCTGTGGCGCGTTCGGGACCACCACGGCAACATCACGGAGGAGTACAGGTACCATTACCGCCCCTAAACCGATACAGATATGAAAGCAAAGAGGAACACAAAAATAAAGGGGAACAACCATACCATCCGGCGTCTGATCGCCACGGTTTCATATGCCCTTGTGACGGCGCTGGTGCTTGCGCTGCTCACGGACACGGCCAGCGCCCAGCTGGTGCTGAACAAGCCGGGGGCTACGGGGGAATACACGGCGCCCACGGCCATCACGCTTTCGCCGGGCTTTACGAGCACGGGCAACTTCCGTGCATCGATAGCCGCAGCGGCCCCGGCGCTGGGCAACGCGGCGAGCACGGCCCAGAACCACATCCAGAAAACCACGTACCTGCGCGCGTTCGGCGACACGCCGCCGGCAGCGGGTTCGCTGGCGGTGGCTGACGCGATGCGAGACGTGACGTACTACGACGGGCTTGGCCGGGTTTCGCAGGAAGTGGGGGTGAAGGCTGCGCCGAACCACCGAGACGTTGTGGTCCCCGTGGCGTACGACGGTTACGGGCGGCAGCACCGGGACTACCTTCCTTACGCGACGGCGACGGGTGCTGGCGGGGCGTTCAAGGCGGGTGCGGTCACGCAGCAGGCGTCGTACTACAACAGCCCGCCTGCCGGGGTGGTCCGTATAGCCGCTGTTACGGGTTACGGTACGCCGTCGTTCGGGGAGCGCCGTTACGAGGCGAGCCCGTTGGACCGCATTTCGGAGCAGGGTTTCGCGGGGCCGGCGTGGCAGCCGCAACATACTTCGGTAGCCGGCAGCGGCCACACGGTCAGGACGGCGTATGCGGTCAACGACGCGGTTGCGGGATTCGGGTCGGACAGCCGCCGCGTTGCGCGCTACGGGGTGACGGTGAACGCGTCGACGGGTGCGCGCACGCTGGCGCTGAACGGCATCTACGGGGCGGGTGAGCTATACGTGACCATCATGCGTGACGAGAACTGGACCGCCGGCCGGGACGGCACGGTTGAGGAGTACACGGACAAGCAGGGGCGTATGGTGCTGCGGCGGTTGTACAACGGGAGCGAGGTGCAGAGCACGTACTACGTATACGACGACTTCGGGCTGCTGTGCTTCGTGCTTCCTCCGGGGCGGGGTACGCAGTTCAACCCGGACGGTAC
>NZ_JAENGN010000005.1:0-294849 GCF_016533505.1 Parapedobacter sp. ISTM3
GGGTCAACGGCACGCTGCCTTACCGCAAATTGGGTGGCAGCATGTACTACCGTACGGAGGACATCAGGAAAATGATGGAGGGAGGCAACGGCAATGGGTGAACGGATGGAATTGCCCAAGCACGCGTTCAGCGCGTTTTTTGAGCGGATTGGCGATGATGGGCGTTTGCTGCCCACGCACATCGGGTTGGTGGCGGCGTTGTTCTACCACTACGATTGCGGCAACCCCAATAATCATTTCCACGCCAGCCGCCGGAAACTCATGCGCTTCTCGCGGATACGCTCGATAGCCACGTACCACAAGTGCCTGTCGGAACTGGTGGCCTACGGTTATGTGGAGTACCGCCCCTCGTGGCATCCGGCCAAGGGCAGCAGGTTCAGGTTCATCCGCACGGAGGGAGGGGTAAATGGTCAGGATTGACGAGAACAGGAAATCCGTCCGTTTCCCCGAGGCGGTGGACGAGCGGCTCACGTTGCTTGCGCGGAAACTTGGCCGCACCAAGCGGGAGGTGGTCATGCAGATGGTAGATTATTTCTACAAGAGCAAAAAAGACCCCGCCGACCTGAACGATGAGGTGCTGAAAAAGGAACTGTCAAGCGGCATCAGCCGCATTCTCTCGTTCATCCGCAAACAGGAGGGTGACATGCTGGTGCCGATGTATTCGGCAATGGGGGAACTGATGGCCATCGCCAAAGCACAAAGCCCGCTTTTAAAAAACATCGGTAAAGGGCAGTCGGAGGCAACCATCATGGGCAGGGAAACCATCGGTTACCTGAAACTGGTGGACGGTACGCTCAAAAAGATACTTGGCAACATGCGGGAAAGGGAAACATTGAAGTCCAGGTTCCGGCAGGTACTGGATTACTACATTACCCAAAGAGAGGCCCTCGGGTGGCCTGTATCGGCGGCCAAAAAGGAGGAACTGGCTGGGCGCGCAAGGCAATCACTGGACAACCTGTAACGTAAGGCCATGTACATCAACATCACCAAATCGGAAACGGGCGACAACAAGGGCAGCAGCGGTGCGCTGGTACATTACCTCGAAAAGGAAAACCGGATGACGCCCGAAAAAGGGATAGAAAACAAACCGGAGCGTTGGTTTAATGGAACGGCCAACGACATCAAACCCCACGAGGTACGGACGGGCATCGATCGCAACGTGGCCAAGCTGGGCAGGGACGACAGCAAATTCTTCCTCATCAACGTCAGCCCCAGCCAAAAGGAACTGGCGCACCTCGTGTCGAAATACGGCGAGGACGGGGCACGGGAAAAGCTAAAGGAATTTGCCATGAGGGTGATGGACGAATACGCCCGGAACTTCAAACGCCCCGGCATAGACAGCCACCGGGATTTGCTTTGGTTCGGCAAGCTGGAAAACCACCGCTATTACAGCCACAATGACAGGGAGGTAAAGAGCGGACAAAAGAAAAAAGGCGAACTCAAAGAGGGTCGGCAGATGCACGTCCAGATAATCGTGAGCCGCAAGGATATCACCAATAAAATCAAGCTAAGCCCGCAGAATACGTCACGTGGCAAAAACAAAGCCCATTCGCAGAAGCTGGGGCAGTTCGACCGCACCGCGTTCAAGCAGTCGGGCGAGACGCTGTTCGATGAACTGTTCGACTTCGAGCGTAACCTGAAAGACAGCCTGCAATATGCCAATACGATGAAGAACGGCACCGCACAGCAGAAAGCGCAGATGCACACGCTCACGGAATTGACGGAGCGGCATCCGCAGGGTCATCCGTTGGCAATGGAGCTGGCGCATGATGTTGCCCAAGGCATGTTCGAAAGCGTGGGCGAAATGCTGGCCACCACTGGCAGTATGGCTGCCGACCTATTGGGATTGCTGATGGCTCCGGTGGAGGGAGCGGGTGAGCAGCAAAGCCCCATCGAGGAGGAGGAGAAGCGGCGCAAACGGAAAAAGAAAGCACAGTCACGGGGTATCAGGCGGTGAGTTTACAGGTGGTTCAGGGCATCCGGCCTTTGCACGGCCCGGCCAAAATTACCCCGGCGTGGGAAAGGTCAAGGGTATATAAACGCCCCCGCCCGCAGGCCTTTGCCCTCCGGCGCCCTTGACCCGATTCCCCCGCCTTGCGTTCGGTGGCCTAAGCGGTGAAAATGCCTTGGTGTGTGCAGATTTAAAAACAAGGCTACTGAAATGAACCGATACGAGCCAGTAAGAACCAATAGTGAGCCGATAGCGAAATGTTAGTCGTGTGTATGCGGGGGGTACAAAAAAAGCCATCCGTTTTGGGGATGGCTTACTCTATGAATGGTGAGCGTTCTGTTAAAGCTTTTCGATTTTCTCGATGGACAGCTTGGTAAATTTGGCAATCTGCTCAACGGAAATGCCGTCCTTTTTCATTTCACGGGCAATTTCCATTTTTTCTTCTTGTTTGGCCTCCTTTGCTGCTTCCTTTGCGGCCTCATTTACTGCATAGTCCAACACAGCTTTGTTGTCCCATTTGCGTTTCAGACTTGTATCGTACATGGTCTTTTCCTCCTTTGTCAGATTGCTGTATTCAGCAATATTAAACAGTTTTTCAAAAATCGGTTTGCGCAGATATACCGGAATCTTATCCATGCTACTCATGTTCTTCAAAACATAGAGCCATTTGTCAAGGTCGGTATCCAGTTCCGCTTCCGTTTTTACAAATTTAATCAATTCAATGAATATATACCCCAGCCCCTCGTAAAAAACTTTACCTGTCTCCCTGTTACTTAGGCAAATATCATGCAGAAACTCTTGCTCATTACCCGCATCCAAGGAAAAATCTTCCAAGAGCGCGATGAGATACACTTCTTTCACATTATACGCCCATTCGGAACGCTTTCCCTTTGGAGCCTGTTCGGTAATCAAGCGGCTGGTGTAGAAAATTGCCCGTTGTTTGAAGTTGCCTTGTTTTCCCCTTTGTACTTCGATGATGAATTGCTCCCCATCGTTTCCGGTACAGGTAAGGTCGAATATGGCACCCCCTTCGTTTACCGTTTCGCCGGGATGCTCGTTTTTGTTGTATACCAAATCCACGATGTGTTTCCTCCCACGGAACACGCCATTGAGGAAGTCAATCAGCAAGTCCTTGTTTGGTTCGCTTCCGAAGAGCTTTTTAAATGCGAAATCGGTTAAAGGGTCAATATAAGTGCCTATTGTTGGCTTTGTTGTTTTGGCCATGATTCAAATATAATGTATTTTGGGTTTATGTACTGTTCTTATATCCGTTTGGGAACTTAAAATGTCCCCAAACGGATATGAAACATATCAGATTCCTGCCAATCTTTGCTGCAAGGCCTCCATGTCGCTGCCGATCCGCGTGTCCAGCAGCTTGGCGTAATGTTGGGTGGTCTTGATATTGGTATGCCCCAGCATCTTGGAAACCGTTTCGATAGGCACATTGTTGGCCAATGTCACCGTGGTGGCGAATGTGTGCCGTGCCATGTGGAACGTCAGCGTCTTGGCGATGCCGCACAGGTCGGCAATCTCTTTCAGGTAGCTGTTCATCTTTTGGTTGCTCAGCACCGGAAGTACCAGCCCCTTTGCCACACATGGGGGATAGTCCGCATAGCGGCCAATGATATCCAATGCTTGCGGCAGCAGGGGGATGTTGGAGGAAGTCTCCGTTTTCTCCCGGCTGGTCAATACCCACAGCCTGCCGTCAATGCCCTTTGCAATGCCCGTCTTTTGCAGTTTCCGCACATCGGCGTATGACAGCCCCGTATAGCAGCAGAACACGAAGATGTCGCGCACATGAGAGAGCCTTGTTATGGAAAATTCCTTTTGGGCTATCCTGTCCATTTCATCGGGCGTGAGAAATTCCTTTTCCCTTGGCTTGGCCTTCGTTTTGTAGAACGCAAAGGGGTTTTCCGCAATCCATCGGTGGGCAAGACACTGATTTATGATTTTACGCAGGTGCTTCATGTACTTGGCTGCCGACACCGCACTGCACCCCATGTCAGAGCGCAGGAAAAACTCATAACCCGTGATGAACGCATGGTCGATGCGCTGGATGTCGATGTCCGTTTCACCATGGCATTTTTCCAAATAGGAGGTCAGGTGTGCAACAGAAGTGTTGTAGCCTTTCAGCGTGTTAGGTTTAAAGCCTTTCCCAAGCAACGCTTCCATCTTCCGGTTGTGTTCGATGAACGTTTCCATCAGATACCGCCGTTGCACGTCCTTGCCAAGGTATTTCAGTTTCAGCGTTTCGGCGGTGATTTCCGCGCCGTCCTTTACGAGTTGCAGGTGGGCATCAGCCACCTTCCGCTCCAGCATGTCGAGGTAGGCGTTCAGGCCACGGATGTCCTCTTTGGTGCCCTTGGCACGGTTGGCCTTGGCGTTCCACCGCAAGGGGTCGCATTCGCGGCCGGTAGACACTTCCTTGGGTTCACCGGCCACGGTGATACGCATGTAGATGGGTTTGGCACCACCCGCATAGTTTTTCGGCTTCTTCAAGTAGAAGAGCAAGGAATAATTTGTACTCATGATAATACATCATTTAAGTGAAACAAAACCGAGTCCCGACCTTCGGGACGAGCTCTGCACCGCCAATGAAAAGCAAATTTCAGTGGTGAAAATTAGCCTTGCAGCCTATGGTAGTCAAGATGTTCAATAGTTGAACACGTTGTTTTGCAGTTCGTTACAACGTTTTCAGTGAGTAAAGGTATGCGAGGAATTGACTCACTGAATTACTCACTGTTTTTATGCGAATAATTGAATGAATCAGGATGCTGTAAAACCATTCATGCTGCCTTTAAAGCAAATAAATCAGCATGAATGCTCCATTCGGCCGCTGAAAAGCAAACAATGACCGAATGAAAACAAAAAGCCCGCAAACGTTTAATTTGCAGGCTTTTGTATGTTTTGACTTCAAGATGTGTAGCCCGTAGGGGAATCGAACCCCTGTTTCAAGAATGAAAATCTTGCGTCCTAACCCCTAGACGAACGGGCCTTTTCTATCTTTCCGAACAACCCTGTTGTTTTTCGGTCTGCAAAGATAGGAGTATTTCTATTTCTTCCAAAGAAAATCAAAATTTTTTTAATGTCGCTATGGGTAGCGGCGTGAGTGGTACTATTGCCACCCACCGCCAACGGCCCGATAAAGGTCGGCTAATGCCTCGAGATGTAGTCGTTTGACATCGGTAAGTTCAAGCTCGCTCTGCAGCATATTGTTCTGTGCTGTTATCACCTCCAGGTAGTTTGCCACGCCATTTGTATATAGACTATTGGCGTTGTTTACGGCATTGCGGAGCCGGGTCACTTTTTCTGCAGCAAGGACGCTGCGTGCTTTCAATTTCTCGATTTTGATGAGCGCGTCAGCTACTTCGCCAACAGCTACCAACATGGACTGACGAAATTGGATGACGGATTTCTCCCGTTCGATGCGCGACACCTCATACGCTGTTTTTAGCCTCCGGTTGTGGAAAATGGGCTGTGTTATCCCTCCGGCGACTGCTCCGAAAAGCGATGCCGGTATCGTAAACCAATTGCTGGCAGTAAATGTATTGACACCACCTTGGGCGGTGATGGTCAGTGAAGGATACATGTTCGCCCGAGCCTGCCGCATTTGGGCGTCTGCTATCCGTACACCTAATTCCGCAGCGTGGACATCCGGTCGCCTACTAAGCAGGACGGAGGGAATGCCAGCAGACACGCGATCAGGAACGGCGATATCGGCAAGGTGCGCAGCTGTAAATACTGCTGCAGGCATCTTACCTAGTAAAATACTCAATGCATTTTCCTGTATATTGATCTCCTGCTCATATAAAGGAATGAGCGTTGCTGCGCTCAACCGTTGTGCTTCAGCTTGCTCCAAGGCTAATAGGGTGGCTTCACCAACTTCATACTGGAGTTTGATGAGATTCAGTGTGGTATCATTAAGGGCAAGGCTGCGCTTGGCAATGGTTAGTTGCTCGCGCAATGCCAATAAATTATAATAAGCATAAGCTACATTGGTGACCAACTGCGTCTCGACGGCCTTGCGCGCTTCTTCGGTTTGTAAGTAAGAGGCGAGTGCCGCCGCTTTTTGATTACGGATTTTTCCCCAGATATCCAGCTCCCAGGAAAAAGACACCGAGGCGTTGTAGTCTTCGATGTGTTTGTTTCCGAGAAACTGATTCAGGCTAATGCCATTCAAGCTGTTGTTGGATGGACGGGTAGTACTTCCGGTTAAGGCCAGCCCCACGGATGGTAGATACGCCAGTCTGGCTTGTGACAAAATACGGGAAGCGATCTCGATATTTTTTACGGCCAACTGTAGGTCGTTGTTCTGTGCGACGGCGGTATCCAGTAAAGTCAGCAGAATACTGTCGCTGAAATAGTCTGTCTTCGGGAGGTGGGCGATACCCAGTGTGTCAGTCGTGTCGGCCGATGGTGCCGGCGCGTTGCGGTACGACTCGGGGAGCCCGGCGCTTGCTTGCACGCCTTCTTGAGGTGCTTTGCACGATGTGATAAACAGCAATGCGGTAAGGCAAAGCCAGTGCGGGATTTTGATCAAAAGAAAATTCATCATATAGCGTCTATGTGAAGGCAGCGATAGCACCAATCTGGCCGGTACTATAAACTGCCGCGTATGATATCAGTGTTGTTGTAATGCGGTGTTGACTTCTTCTACGTTGTTTGAGGCCGTTTGAAACGGTGATGATGGAATACGTGCGACGGTAGGCGAGGGGCCTGTGATCCGCTCCTGCAAGTATTGGAACAAAATATATAAAATGGGGATTACCAGCAACCCTAATATGACACCCGAAATCATCCCCCCGGCTGCACCGATACTGATGGAGTGATTGCCTTTTGCTGAAGGGCCTGTAGCAACCATCATGGGGGTAAGTCCCACAATAAATGCAAGGGAAGTCATCAGGATTGGGCGAAGCCGGAGCCTTGCCGCTTCCAGCGCTGCGGATACCAGGGATTTGCCCATTCGCCGTCGCTGCACCGCGAACTCGACAATCAGGATGGCATTTTTGGCAAGTAAACCGATAAGCATCACCAGGGCGACTTGAACGTAAATGTTGTTTTCGATGCCGGCAAGACCTATTGCGACGAAAACACCGAATACGCCGGTCGGGATAGACAGGATTACCGCCAACGGTAGCAGGTAGCTTTCGTACTGCGCAGCCAGCAAAAAATAGACAAATACAAGGCACATCAGGAAAATGACGGTCGATTGGCCGCCGGACGTGATCTCCTCTTTCGTGATACCTGAAAATTCGTGGGAGAATCCCTGAGGTAATGCCGTGGCAGCAACCTCGTCTACCGCCCGTATGGCATCGCCCGAACTGAATCCAGGTGCGGGTATGGCGTTGATGCTCATTGAATTAAATAGGTTGTAGCGCGATGCGGTTTCGGGGCCATAGACACGCTGCAACGCAACCAAGGTATTGATGGGTACCATGTCGCCGAGCTTGTTTTTTACATAGACACCGTCGAGCGAGGCCGGGTCTGCCCGTTGATTTTTCTCGGCCTGTACCATTACCCGGTAGTACTTGCCAAACCGGTTGAAGTCTGACGCCTGCGCACTGCCGAAATAGGCTTGCATCGTCTGCAGGATATCTCGCGTACGGACGCCCAATTGCTCGGCTTTCACATCGTCTACCAGCAACTCATACTGCGGATAGTCGGCTTTGAACGGTGTAAACGCCATGGCGATTTCTGGACGTTGCATGAGATTTTGAATGAAGCCATCGCCGATTTGGTCAAACCTATCCAGCTTGCCGCCGGTACGATCCTGCAAAACCATGTCAAGCCCGTCGATATTGCTAAATCCCGGCACGGTGGGGAAAGTAAATACAAAAAAGGAGGCGCCTTTGATGGCAGCGAGGCGCTGGTTGACGACGGTCATAATCTCCTCGATGCTTTTCACATCGCCCCGCTCTTCATTCGGCTTCAGCAAAATGAAAGCGACGCCCGCTGAAGGACTGGTGGCCTGCGTAAGGATGCTAAAGCCGGAGATGACGTTCAGCGTTTTCGTGAAATCCATGGGCTGGAGGATTTGCTCAGCTTCCTGCAAGATGGCATTGGTGCGGTCAAGCGAAGCACCCGCCGGCAGGTCGACCGAAATGGCGATAAATCCTTGATCTTCCGGTGGAATGAACCCAGTAGGTGTGCGTTGGATTAAAACGATGGTCGCTAAGACTACCGCCGCCAGTGCCCCCAGCGTAAGCCACCGAAAACGGATAAGAAAGCGCAGGCTGCCAATATACCGATTGGTAAGCCGGTTGAATGCGGTATTGAACCCTGTGAAGAATTTTTCTTTAAACGTCAGCCGTTTATTGTCCTGTCCATGGGCGGACTCGTGTTGCTTTAGAAACAGTGCGCATAGCGCTGGGCTGAGTGTCAACGCATTGATGGCAGACAGGACAATGGCAATGGCCAGGGTAAAGGCAAATTGTTGGTAAAATAGTCCGGTGGAGCCTTCCATAAAGCCCACGGGCAGGAATACCGCAGACATGACCAGCGTAATGGATACAATCGCTCCGGTGATTTCGCTCATGGCGGAAAGGGTAGCGGCCTTGGGGGTAAGATGGCGCCGTTCCATTTTGGCGTGGACGGCTTCGACGACCACGATAGCGTCATCCACGACGATCCCGATAGCCAATACCAAAGCGAACAAGGTGAGCAGATTGATCGAAAAGCCAAATAACTGCATAAAGAAGAACGTGCCTAAGATGGCTACCGGTACGGCGATGGCGGGGATGAGTGTGGAGCGGAAATCTTGAAGAAACAGGAAAACGACGAGAAATACGAGGATGAACGCCTCAATAAGCGTATGCTTCACTTGGTCAATCGATTGGTCGAGGGCATCTTTGGTATTATATAAGATGAGGTATTCCACGCCTTCCGGAAACTGCTTCGAGGCCTTTTCCAGTAAATCCTGCAGTGCGATTTGGATTTCGTTGGCATTGGAGCCGGCCAGTTGCATGATACCGATGTTCAATCCTGTTTTGCCGTTGATTCGGGTGGCGCTTGCATAGGTGTACGCACCCAACTCGATGTTGGCTACGTCTTTCAGCCGCAGCATCGACCCGTCGGCGTTGGCGCGGATGATGATGTTTTCATATTCTTCCGGTTGATTGCGTTTCCCTTTGTACTTGATGACAAATTCGAAAGATTCATGGCTGCTTTCGCCGAAACGTCCGGGAGCGGCTTCGATATTCTTATCTTGTATGGCGGCCATGATTTCGTTGGGCGTAATGTTGTAGGCCGACATCTTGCTTGGTTCGAGCCAGACGCGCATCGCATAGTCTTTGTTTCCCCCGAAGACAATGGCCTGTCCAACTCCGGGTATGCGTTTCATCTCGGGTATGATGTTGATTTGTGCATAGTTTGTCAAAAAAGTCTGATCATATCGTGCTTCGTCCTCGGTGTACAGGTCAACCACCATAATGAGGCTATTCTGCTGTTTTTGCGTGGTGATGCCAGCCTGTACTACTTCCGCAGGCAGTTGGCTTGTGGCCTGCGCCACACGGTTCTGTACATTCACCGCTGCCTGGTCGGGGTTGGTGCCGAGTTTGAAATAGACGGTGATGACCAGGGAGCCGTCATTACTTGCTGTGGAACTCATATAGCTCATACCTTCCACACCGTTGATGGACTCTTCAAGGGAAGGGGCGACGGCACGGAGGACGGTTTCGGCGTTTGCTCCCGGGTACAGCGCGGTGACTTGGACTGCGGGAGGAGCGATATCGGGAAATTGCTGCAACGGCAGCCGTGTCAATCCCAGGATACCGAGGACGACCAGTAGAATAGACACTACCGTGGAGAGCACGGGTCTTTCGATGAATTTCTTAAACATATGTAGCTAGTTTAATGCGGTTCGTTTAACACTGTCTGCAGATGCGTTCTGGGGGAGGATTGTTTGGCCTTCTTGAAGGTAATCCATTCCTTTGGATACGATTCGGTCGCCAGCAGCCAATCCAGCGCTTACCAGGTAATTTGGGCCAGTTTTACCGGCGACTGCGATCGGGCGCTTGACCACCTTATTGCTGTCGTCTACGGCATAGACGAAGATTTTGTCTTGCAATTCGACCGTAGCCGACTGCGGGACAATCAGCGCGTTGTCATGGAGCATGCTTAACCTAATTTTGCCTGTATTGCCTGATCGTAGGAGTCCATGTTCATTGGGAAACGTAGCACGCAGTGTGATTGCACCTGTATTCCTGTCAAACTGTCCATCGACCATGTCAATCTTGCCCACATGGGGGTATATACTATTGTCAGAAAGTACCAATGATACCGGCGGGACGTTGCTGAGCTTGTCTTCAAGTGAAAGACCTTCAAAACGGTTTCTAAACGACGCAAAGTCGCGCTCGGCCAGTGAGAAATAGACATGCAATTCATGCACATCGGAAAGCTGTGTGAGAGCTTCAGCGTCAGTAGGTGCCACCAACGATCCGTGCTTTTTGAACAGACGGCCGATGTATCCGCTTATTGGCGCTTTGATGGTCGTGTAGTCGAGATTGATTTGGGCCGTTGCCAGATCCGCTTTTGCCTGCTCCAGATTGGCAAGAGCTACCTTGTGGGCGGCTATGGCCGTCTTCAACTGGAAATCTGCCAGCAGCTTATTTTCTGTTAGCCGGCTCATCTTCTCTACTTCGAGTTGGGTATGCTCTACATTGGCTTCTGCGGCCTGCAAGCTGGCCTTGGCTTGGTTAACCTGTTCGATATAGGGCTTGGCGTCAATCTTAAACAGGAGCTGGCCCTTCTCTACCTTGGCTCCTTCATCGACGTAGACGCGCTCCAGGATGCCAGAAACTTGAGGCCTGATTTCAACGGTAGACAGCCCTGTTATCGATGCCGGATATTCCTGAAAGGTGACCTGCTGCCCTGTCTTGATCTCAACTACCGGCACGGCTTGCAGGGTAGATTCCGGCCCAGACTGGCGGTCGCCGTCGCAACCTAGGGCTACGAGAAGTGAAATGAGTGTTATTGAATGTTTCATAACGTGATTAAACTATTTAACAGTGTTAAGTAAAAGTCAAAAAATGATGATCGATTTGTTGTTTTCTTGATAACGCGTGCTGCCGATGAACGAGGGCTGCCTTCAGGAGAACGTGCAGCCGGAGGTGTTTATGGGTAATTTAACGGCGTTAAAAAATTTATTAATGTAAGGTAATGTGCAAAAAAATTAATCGACTAACGACCGTGTGATGCCGTAAATCGCATCTTTTAATATTTGCTGATTTAATTGCTGCTGCTCATCTTCGTCTTCAAGCCCGATGTTGACCAAATTGATTGATATCAACCCGTGGATTACCGACCAAAAGGTGTAATATTTGCGGCATAATACTTCTTGACTGGGCGCCTTTTCTTTCATGATTTCGTAAATGACGTCGTTGACCAAATCGGCATGGGTCTTCGAATATTCGCAGTCAGCCCCTGCTTCGCAAGCCCGCATCCCCACCCCAAACATAAGTTGATAGCGTTCTTTATGTTCGAACGCGAAATCCCAGTAGGCCAGCCACATGGCCTCCAATTGTTTCTCAGGTTGCTCATGATTCATTTTGGCTTCGCGCATTTTTTTCGCCAGTTGGCGGAATCCCTGTGCTGATAGTTCAGTGAGTATCGCTTCTTTGCCGGGGAAATATTCATAGATCATGGGCGCAGTGTATTCGATGATGTCAGCAATCTTGCGCATGCTAAGGGCCTGCCATCCGTCTTCCTTGACAATTTGAAGAGCGGCATCCAGGATGTTCATCCTGTTTTCATCTTTCATTCGCTGTATCCGTTCTCTGCTTCCCACTATCTTCCCTTGTTTAATTATTTAACAGTGTTAGGCAAAGGTAAAAGATATTTTTTGATTCAAATGCCATAATAATGTAATTAAGTATGGGCAGGTCTTTGGCAGC
Organism: Parapedobacter sp. ISTM3; assembly: GCF_016533505.1. Classification (NCBI taxonomy): domain Bacteria; kingdom Pseudomonadati; phylum Bacteroidota; class Sphingobacteriia; order Sphingobacteriales; family Sphingobacteriaceae; genus Parapedobacter; species Parapedobacter sp. ISTM3. The sequence goes on from NZ_JAENGN010000005.1 coordinate 11,842, forward strand.
GGATGAAGATCTCTTCGCGCATGACCTCTTGTTTGCTGGCACTTACAGTTTTATGCGCTCTCACAGTTGTGTCGACGAGGGCAAATCCGTTCGCCAAAAGGAGCTGCTGCGCCGTTTCAGGAGTATACAGCGTAAAGCCGTAAGCCGTGAAGGGAAGTTGTTTCATGAACGCTTTACTCGCAATGGCGAGGCAAAACGTTCCTCCGGGCGTCAGTATCCGTTTGGTTTCCGCCAATTGCACCGCGGGGTTTTCCCAAAAGTAAAGGGTATTGACGGTAAACACATGAGTGAATGTGCTTTCAGGAAATGGCAGGTGCTGGCCGTCCACTTGTATAAAATCCGCTTGGCCTGCGTCAATGAGGTGTCCGTTTATTTGACGTGCTGTTTGTACCATGGTGGCCGAAATGTCTACGCCGGTGTACTGGATGCCGGGTCCTTTCGATAGGACATATTCGGCAAACCGGCCATTACCGGGGCCAATTTCCAATACGATTTCACGGCCTTTTAAGGCCAGTAAGTCAATGGTGTGCTTCGTCATCTCGGCATTGCTGGTGTTCATCTGCTCGGCGGCTTTGATGCCTGCTTCGCCTTCCGGCCTGGCCAGTTGCGCGGCTACTGCGCTGAAGTCGATTGGTTCGTCCATGTGAAAATTATTTTTTATCTACACTGTACCGGCCCGGCCCGATAAAGGCAAGAGCCAAAAATACCATGCCAATCTCAATGGCATGGGATGCGCCCATCAAACCGTCTCCCGCACCCAAATGGCGTAGGGAAGCGATGAACATGGTAAAGGCCAAGGTGAGCGCCGTGGGACGGAAAAAGAAACCGATTATGAAAAATAAACCGCCAACCGTCTCGGCGATCGCTGCGGATAAGCCCCATACTACCGGTAGAAATGTAATCCCTACCTCGCTCATAGACCGGCCTAGGCCTTCCCAGCGCGCGGGCCCACCGAGTAACTTGGGATATCCGTGCATGATAAACATCACGCCGAGCCCGATGCGCATCAGTAATAACCCAGTGTTTTTGTACTTGTTTAACCAAGATAATGCTGCCATTTTGATTAATGAATGAATGATGTATTTCCGCGCAAATTGACTTATCTTTGCGACAGTTGCAAACTATGGCACTCATTTTTGTGTAAAAATGAAGCTAAAACCCACTAACATAACTGGAATACATTGAGTAATATAGCTTTACCTTTCAAACGTTATACCATCACTTCGGCATTGCCTTATGCCAACGGACCCTTGCATATCGGACACCTGGCCGGCGCATATATCCCAGCGGATATTTACGTGCGCTTTCTGCGCCTCAACAATAAGGATGTAGTCTATGTCTGCGGCTCGGATGAACACGGTGCTGCCATTACCATCAAGGCGAAGAAGGAGGGAACAACCCCCCAAGCGATTATTGATAAGTACCATGCCCAAATTAAGCAAAGTTTTGAGCAGTTCGGTATATCGTTTGACATATACCACCGTACATCGGAGAAAATACACCACGAACTTTCGCAGGAATTTTTCTTGAATCTGTATGAAAAGGGCGAATTCATCGAACAGGTGACCGAGCAGTATTATGACGAAGTGTACCATCAGTTTCTGGCCGACCGTTATATAACGGGTACTTGCCCCAACTGTAAAAGCGACGGAGCTTATGGCGACCAATGCGAAAAATGCGGCACATCGCTTAATCCCATCGATTTGATAAATCCGGTTTCGACGCTTAGCGGCAAACCGCCGGTGCTTCGTGAGACTAAGCATTGGTATCTTCCATTGGACAAATATCAACCATGGTTGGAAGAATGGCTGCTGGAAGGCAAGAAGGACGTGTTGAAGCCTAATGTGTATGGTCAGTGCCGATCATGGCTGAAATCCGGTTTGCAACCCCGCTCCATGACGCGCGATCTGGACTGGGGGGTGGATGTACCGTTGGAAGAGGCTAAGGGAAAAAAGTTGTACGTTTGGTTGGATGCTCCGATTGGGTATATCTCTGCGACGAAACAATGGGCATTGGATACAGACAATGATTGGGAGAAATACTGGAAAAAACAAAATGACCCTGCAGATGACGCTTGCTTGATTCATTTTATCGGCAAAGACAATATCGTATTCCACTGTATTACGTTCCCTAGTATTCTCCATGCTCATGGCGAATATATTTTGCCCGAAAATGTGCCGGCCAACGAATTTCTCAACCTCGAAGGGGACAAACTTTCCACATCGCGTAACCACGCGGTGTGGTTACACGAATACCTGGATGAGTTTCCGGGTAAGCAGGACGAGCTACGATATGTGTTGACGTCCATATTGCCCGAGACCTCCGACAGCGAATTTACCTGGAAGGACTTTCAGGCGCGTGTGAATAATGAGCTGGTGGCTATATTTGGAAACTTTGTCAACCGCGTGCTCGTACTTTCTCATAAGTATTTTGGGGGTAAGGTCATGGAGGCCAACCGGCTGACGGACACGGATCGGTTTATTTTTTCGGAGCTTGAGCGTTACCCTAAACATATTGCCGGATCGCTTACCCAATACCGATTCCGCGAGGCCTTGGCTCAGTTTATGAATGTCGCCCGCCTCGGCAATAAGTACCTGGCGGATTCGGAGCCGTGGAAACTCATTAAGACGGACGAGGAGCGAGTAAAATCTGTACTGAATGTAAGCTTACAGATAGCCGCAAACTTGGCCATCATGGCGCAACCCTTTTTGCCGCATACAGCGCAGCGGATGTTTGGCATGCTTAATCTTGACACCGTTGATTGGCAACAGGCGGGACGCTATGATTTGTTGCCTACCGGCCATCAGTTGGGGGAAGCCCAGTTGCTGTTTGAAAAAATCACCGACGAACAGGTAGACGTGCAGCTGGCCAAGTTGTCGAAAGCCAAGGAAACCAATATGCAGGTTGCCAAGGCGGTTCCGGAAGCAAAAGGTAACGTCAGCTTCGAAGAGTTCGTCAGGATGGATATCCGCGCGGGCAAAATTCTTGATGCGGAAAAGGTGCCCAAAACCAAAAAATTGCTGAAGCTGACCATTGACACGGGGCTAGACCGGCGTACCGTAGTATCTGGTATCGCCGAATACTTCGTTCCGGAAGAAATTGTGGGTAGGCAGGTGGCCATTTTGGTGAACCTGGAGCCCCGGGAGATTAAAGGTATTGTCTCGCAGGGCATGATTCTGATGGCAGAAGACAAGGACGGGCGTCTGGATTTCGTGACACCGCAAACGGAAGTGCAGCCTGGCAGCGTAATCCGCTAGTCGCTATCGGAGCAACGCTATGGCTTCCTTGGCGGCTTTGACATCATGTACGCGAAGCAATTGTACGCCCTTTGTCAGGAGCAGGGTGTTGAGTACGGTGGTGCCGTTCAAGGCTTCTGCGGCCGTGACATTAAGCTTTCTGTAAATCATTGATTTACGTGATATCGCGCCAAGGATGGGTAACCCATGTACATGCAGTTCGTCGAGCCGCCGGAGCAGCTCGTAGTTTTGTTCCAACGTCTTGGCGAAGCCAAAGCCGGGATCCAACACGATGTCCTTTACACCCATATGGCGCAGCATCCTCACTTGACGGCCAAAAAATAAACTTACCTCCTGCACGACATCTGTATAATCAGTCAGTCGTTGCATGGTAGTTGGCGTGCCGCGCATGTGCATGAGGATATATGGCACCTGCAACTCGGCAACAGCGGCAAACATGCCTCCATCCAATGTTCCCCCGGAAATATCGTTGATGATATGTGCTCCGGCAGCGATACTGGCCCGGGCCACGCTCGCGCGGAACGTGTCTATTGATAGTATGGCGTTGGGGAACCTATTGCCAATGGCCGCAATCACAGGTACCAAGCGCGCCGTCTCCTCGTCAGCGCTCACATCAGCCGCGCCGGGGCGGGACGAATAGGCGCCGATGTCCAATATGTCAGCGCCCTCCTTTAATAACTGCTCCGCATGCCGAAGGGCAGCATCTGCTGTATCGTGCTGCCCGCCATCGTAAAACGAATCAGGCGTCACATTCAGGATACCCATTACTTTGGGCGATGAAAGGTCAATTAGCCTGCCCTTAGCATTCATCTTATCGTACCACCACTACCCCGTCAGCAATGATATTGATATCCACCTTGGGTTGGGTGATTTGGGCAATTTCCGTCGCGTTTTTACCGGCATCTTCGGCGAAGTGTTGTTGCTGTGCCACGGATACTTCCTTCACTTTGGCCTGCCCGTCAAGTACAACGGTCTTGCCGACGATGTCCTGCGGCATGAAAAATCCGTAGTCCTTAAATCGTACCAGAATGGGGTCGCCTGCTCCTTCACGCTCGATGCGAATGAAGCAGCCTTTCTTTTTGCAAACCTCCACAACCTTGCCTTCCACTTTTCCTGTGTAGACGGAGTCAGCGGCCAGCTTTGCGGCCAATGCCTGCATGTCTATGGCTCCATCCTTGTTGATGGCTTTTCCATACTGAACTCCGGGTTGAGCAGATGGGATTTCCTCTTGGGCTCTTGATAGCGCAACCAAGCATATCATGGCTGCAAACGCTGCTGTCAGTCTTTTCATCATGCTACTGCTTTTTAGCTGATTCAAAAGTAAGCATTAAAGTTGGTGTTAGAAACATATGCGGCATGGGAAAGACTATTTTCGAATAAATGAAAATTTACCCCCCGGCTCAAGTTTCATGACAATGGAGGCCATTCCCTCGCGCGGGTCATCCTGGCCATAGGCAACAATATAATCCACCCCGTCACGGATTTCCTGAGGAATGCGTTCGAAATTCGAGGGTGCGGCTTGTCCGCTCAGGTTGGCAGACGTCGACACAATGGGTTTACGGAAGCGTTGGAGCAATGGTGTACAGAACGGATGCTGCTGTACGATCCGTATGCCGATACTACCGTCTTCAGCAAGCAGATTGCCGGCTAAGTTTTTGGCGCCGGAGTAGACAATTGTCAGCGGCCGTTCTGCATATTCGATGAGTTGGTATGCAACTTCCGGTACTTCCTGTACATAGCTTGGCAAACGGTTTTCATGGTCGAGCAAGACAATCAGGCTCTTACCTTTATCCCGGCCTTTTAACTGGTAAACCCGATCCACCGCTTCGGGAATAGTGGCGTCACAGCCTATGCCCCATATCGTGTCCGTAGGATAAAGAATAAGCCCGCCGGCACGTAGCGTGTCGAGGGCTTTATTGATGTCTGATGGATGCACCTGATTCGGCATGGTATTGTGATTAGCGTTGGAGTTATACGGCGACGTCGTGCTCGCGCAACGCGTCATTGAGCGATGTTTTCTTGTCGGTCGAATCCTTGCGCTTGCCAATAATCAATGCACAGGGCACCTGGTATTCACCTGCTTGGAATTTTTTGGTATACGCGCCCGGTATGACCACCGAACGGGCGGGGACCCTGCCTTTATATTCGATGGGCTCCTCTCCGCTGACGTCAATGATTTTTGTCGATGCAGTCAATACGACGTTAGCGCCAAGTACTGCTTCGGTTTCTACATGTACGCCCTCTACAACTATCGCGCGAGATCCGACGAAAACGTTGTCTTCGATAATAACCGGTGCGGCCTGTACAGGCTCCAGCACGCCGCCGATGCCCACACCGCCGCTAAGGTGCACATGTTTGCCGATCTGGGCACACGAGCCTACCGTAGCCCATGTATCGACCATTGTGCCTTCACCTACATAAGCGCCGATATTGACATATGATGGCATCATGATTACACCTTTGGCAAGGTAAGCGCCATAACGGGCAATCCCATGGGGTACTACCCGGACACCCAATTCCTTATAGTTGGTTTTAAGCTTCATCTTGTCGTGAAAAACGAAAGGCCCGGTTTCAACGACTTCCATCTGGCGGATAGGGAAATACAGAATAACGGCTTTTTTTATCCAGTCATTGACATGCCAGCGCGAACCAATGGGTTCAGCGACGCGCAATTCCCCACGGTCTAACCCTTGAATGACCGTTTCGATGGCTTCTTGGTATTCCTTATATTCCAAAAACTGCCTGTTCTCCCAGGCGTCCTCAATAAGTTTCTGCAATTCTTTAATCATGTTGTAATAAAGCTTTATAGCCGCAAAGAAAACAAATTCTTTCGACTTCTGCCTGCTCGATCTGTGCTTTTGCTGTTTGCGCAATATACAGGCTTGGCCAGCATCATTGGCTTATTGGCGAATGCCGTGCTTTTTCGCTAAGTTTGCCTTATGGCTGATGAGCGCGAAAAACTACGTATAGACAAATATTTATGGGCTATCCGGATATTCAAGACGCGGAGTCTTGCAACCGAAGCGTGCAAGGCTGGCCGGGTGAAGCTCAATGGACAGAATGTAAAACCCTCCAATATCGTGAAGATTGGCGATAGCTATCATATCCAAAAAGGTATCGAGCGGAAAGTGATAAAAGTGACAGGGCTATTGGATAAACGGGTGGATGCTAAGACGGCCGTTAACTTTTATGAAGATCATACGCCCGTGGAGGATACCTATGGGTATAAATCCGTGCATCATGCACCTTTGCTCAAAAGGGACAGGGGGACCGGCCGGCCCACCAAAAAAGAACGACGTGAGATTGATGGGTTGAAAAGCGATTGGTGGGATGAAGGAGACGATTAGGGCTCGCTGAATTTCTGGCCTTCTATATTGACCAATGCCGCGGCAAGCGGGTAGGTAACGCTGGCTGTTGTGTCACTACCGATGAAGCGGGTCGGCAAAACCAATCCGCCCCCGATATCTTTAAATCCGCTAATGACGAAGTGATAGGGCACTTGGTTTGGGCGCCACCGCTGGGCCTGACCGGTCTGGGAGTCAATGTACAGCTGACCATCGACGGCCGCTTCAAAGCTCGTTTTACGGTTTTTGATGTTCACAACAGTAAACCGTTGTGTGCCGACCAGTTTTTCCTCAGCTACGGTGTAGGAGGCCTGGTCGCCTTCCAAGGCGGTAGGCAGGAATAGGAGGCGGGCATCGTTTTCAAATTCGGCGGCGATCTCTTTGACGATGTCTGCTTCGGTACGTGGGTTATCCAACTTTGCTCCGCTGAGGTATACGGTGCCTTCCGTTGTCTTAACATTGAAAAGCACGATGAGACTTTCGTCATCTGTTGTAATCCCTTCAAAGCGGCAGTTTCCGGTTTGTTTATCCCACAAATATTTGCGCTCGCCTTGGATAAATGCACGATTTTCGCCGCCGATACAACTGAACATAAAATACCGCGCATTTTGCCAGTTTTCTTTTCCGCCAATTGCTTCCCATAGCTTATCGGCGACCTCAGTATTGGTCGTGGCAACCTGCCCTTTTACGACCGCCGCGTAGCTCAATAAAGCAACGAATAGGCCTAGTTTGAATTGAATAATATGGTGCATCATCGCTATAATTCTATTCTTCAATCCAGCTAAAATGCTTTAGCTGCCTTGAAAACGTGAAAACATGAATGATCGCAATACGATATGAATGATTGTTAAAATAATAATAACAATTATCGAACCCGCTTTGTTTTTGGATAAGTGTTGTAAGCTGGGCAGGTCTGTCTTGAGCAGGACTGCATCACAAACGAAACACAGATAATGAACATGATACCGATGATGAGTGTCCTTTTCATGTCGACTTCTTTTGTCTGCGAATATACAACTTATTTGATGCGAGCGCTCAATGCTGCCATCTGAATGGCCGTCACCGCCGCCTCTTCCCCCTTGTTACCATGTCTCCCCCCGGCCCTGTCCAACGCCTGTTGAAGGTTATCAGTAGTTAAAACGCCGAAAATCACGGGTTTATTGTGTTTCAACGCGACGTGGGTAATGCCGTGAGCAACAGCGCTGCAGATGTAGTCAAAATGCTTGGTCTCGCCTTGTATGACACAGCCTAAACATATCACGGCGTCTATTCCGCTGTCCCGAAGCATGATGTCGGCGCCACTGGTCAGCTCATAACTGCCCGGTACCTGTACGATGGTTATGTTCTCTTCCTTTGCTCCATGCTTTTTTAAGGCGTCGTATGCGCCATCCAACAAAGGCCCGGTAATTGCTGAATTCCATTGCGACACTACAATGCCAAATCGGTAAGTCGTGGCTGAGGTGATCTCCATATGGGAGAAATCTGATAAACTCTTATGATGACTTGCCATATATAGTCAAAATAAAAGCTGCTTTTTTGGCAGCTTTGTACGTTAGCGCGTTTGCGTTAAATTTTTTGTGACCAACTTATAACTGTGCTTCAGCACGTGCGATATAACCTTCCACGGCCGTAGCCTCTTGGCTTTCGGGATAATCTGACTGGATTCGCTTATATGCATCAACCGCTTGTTTGAAGTCATTTTGTGCCTCGTACACCAGTCCGAGTTTTTTAAGCAGCAGCGGTGAAGTAAATAGGTTTGAATTTTTTTCAGCTGCTTTTTTGTAGTAAGACGCTGCTTTCTTGTAATCCTTGAGCTCACTATACGCATCTCCAAGCATGCCGATAACCAACGGATCCAATATCGTGCTCCCCGTATTGCTGTATTTTTCCAAGGCACTGATGGCTTCTTGATAGTTGCCTTGGCGTAGGTACAGCCCACCGAGGTACGCGTTTGCGATATTAGCCGACTTCGTATTCTCGTATTCGTCGGCAATCTCCTTAAAGCCGGGGTAGGAACCATCGCCGTCGATAGCTCGTTGCTGCAGTGAATCGATAGTGGCGTAGCCTTCTGCTTTGAAAAGTTGATCAGCTGCGGTTTCGGCACGTGGGGCCAAGTAAAAACGCTGATAGCCGATATAAAGCAATACTAACACGACAATCCCGCCGATAATGAATACCAAGCTCTTTTGGTTTTCAAGAATGAAGCTTCCGGTTTTCTTTGTGGGAGCTGTCTCCACCGTTTTATGTTTTTGATTACTTGACATTTCTGTTTTTAAATTCGGATTGCAAAAATACACTTTTACAATTTATATCCAAGGTTTTTTTGCAACACCTTCTTAAATGTCAATGCCTCGTCTCCGCTTTTCGTCCAACTCCTCATAAATGGAGTTGTTGCTTTTGAATTCGGGTACCAATTCTTTCATTTTCAAGACTATTTCCCGTTCGTTTTGGGTTTTAGTGATTCGGATGAGGTCGTCTATATTCTTTTCCACCCATTCAAAGTCATAGGTTCTTACCTTGGCGATCATGATTTTATGGTGGTGTGTAGGCAGGGTATTTTCCAAATCATTGAGTAGTTCTTCGTACAATTTCTCTCCTGGCCTCAGGCCGGAATATTCGATGTTGATGTCCTTGTTGGGGATAAGCCCCGATAATTTAATCATCTTGTTCGCAAGTTCGACAATCTTCACCGAATTGCCCATGTCGAAGACATAGATTTCGCCACCGTCTCCCATCGATCCGGCCTCCAACACCAATTGGCAGGCTTCGGGTATAGTCATAAAATACCGGGTAATTTCAGGGTGGGTGACCGTTACGGGGCCTCCTTTCTCAATTTGAGCTTTAAAACGTGGTATTACCGATCCGTTGGAACCCAAAACGTTGCCAAACCGCGTGGTAATGAAACGCGTATATGACGTGCCATCACTACTAAACAGCGCTTGCCCAGCTAAATGGTTGTAGTAGGTTTGTACATAAATTTCGGCAATTCGTTTCGACGCTCCCATAACGTTCGTCGGGTTGACGGCTTTATCCGTCGAAATCATAACGAACTTTTCAACCCCATAGGCCACAGCCAGTCGCGCGAGAAGCCGTGTGCCCATGATGTTGGTGCGTACGGCCTCCACAGGATGGTTTTCCATCATGGGCACATGTTTATAGGCCGCCGCGTGATATACATAGTGGGGTTTGAACGTCCGAAACAGGGATTCCATGCGGTCGGTATCCCGAATATCGCCGATAAATGCATGGTATACTTGATTTTTTTGTAAGTCTTCCAGCTCCAGTTGCAGCTCATGCAACGGTGTCTCGGCTTGGTCATTCAGAATAATCATCTGCGGCGAATATTTTCCCAATTGCCGGGCGATTTCGCTGCCGATCGATCCGGCCGCGCCGGTCACCAGTATCCGTTTGCCACGGATTTGCTTGCTGATGGACTGATTGTCTATTTTAATGGGCTCGCGTTCCAGTAAATCCTCGATTCGCATTTTTTGGATTTGATTGGGCGCTACTTCACCATTTATCAGACGGTGCACCGGCGGCATCGTCAACACCTTGATGTTGTGCGCTAAGCACCGGTCGACAATGGCCGTTTTTTTGGCCACCGGAATGTTGTGGGACGAGATGATCAGCTCATCTACTTTGCCCTGTATAATAAGCTGTTCAAAATAATCGGTATGATAAATCCGTACCCCGTCGATAATTTTTCCTACCTTTTGTATATTATCGTCAATGAATCCAATAACCACACTGTTGGCACTGTGATCATGGTCCAGCGTGCGTTTAGCGGCGATGCCGACGTCGCCTGCGCCATAGATAACCGTATGCTTACGGTTGACTTTCATGTTTTTGATAGACAAGAAAAACAGCTTGACCGTGGAACGATACATGATCAATAACAGGAAATTCATCAAACCATAAGCAATCAGCAGACTGTTGGACAATAGCGGCGCATGGTTTAAAGCAACAAGGGTGGTATTGAGCAGGAACAGTGTGGCTATGCACAGGGCAACGGAGGACAAAATTCGGACGGAGTCTAACGCACTGGTATAACGTACGATGCCAGCATACATCCTTAGCTTATAAAATACAAGCGTGCTGACGCCCAATACGACCAGGAGTTTGCGGCTAAAATCGGTGGAATTGATGGTTTCGTAGCTGAAACTGTTGAGCAGCAGGTAAGCAAAAAACAATGCAAATGCACTACAACACAAATCGAGCGTGAAAATGATCCAACGGGGAACGATGTTAAATCTATCAAACATCCAAAGCGATTAAAGGCGGCAAATTGATGCTATAGTACCCTAAGTGCGCATCAAATATACTCATTTTATTATACCAAACAAGTTTTAAGGCATTTTAATTCTGTTTTATAAAAGGGGGGTGCAGGCCGGATGTATTCCCTTACTTTATATTTTGACCGATTTTATTAAAACTTTGATTATTTTCGCATGTTGAACCCAAAAATTTGTGGATAAAGTGAGCGATCATGAGTGAGCTATCGAAACTGGCCCGTCAGGCACTATTGCAGCCGCAGGAGGCGATGCTCGAAACAGGTAAAAAGAAGAATAACCTGTATATAGGAATTCCCAAGGAAATCAGTTTCCAGGAAAACCGTGTGCCGCTGACTCCACTTTCTGTGGCACTACTGATTGAAAATGGCCATGAGGTGGTCTTGGAAAGCGGCGCAGGTGACGCGGCCAATTTTCTGGACCACCATTATAGCGAACAGGGCGCACATATCGTGCATAATAAGGAAGAAGTCTATAAAGCCGACATCATCATCAAAATTGCCCCGCCTACCTTGGAGGAGATCGGCTTGATGCGGAGTGGCCAGGTCTTGCTCTCATCCCAGCAGCCTTCATTGATGACCCTTGAGCATCTTCAGGCGCTGATGAAAAAGAAGGTGACTGCGCTATCTTATGAATATTTGCGCGACGAAGGCAATACCCTCACCGTAGTGCGTGCCATGAGCGAAATTGTTGGCGCCACATCGGTACTCATTGCTGCCGAATACCTGAGTAATGTGTTTGACGGCAAAGGGTTAATGCTGGGAGGTGTTACAGGCGTTCCCCCTACGGAAATGGTTATTCTCGGTGCGGGTACTGTAGGCGAATTTGCGGCGCGAACGGCAATAGCGCTGGGTGCACAAGTGAAGGTGTTTGATAGTTCGGTGTATCGTTTGCGGCGTTTGCAGAATAATGTCGGCAGCCGGGTGTTTACGTCGGTTATCCAACCCATTGTGCTGCGGAAAGCCGTCATCGGATGTGATGTTGTCATTGGCGCCATCCGCGCTACAAACGGACGTAGCCCCTGTATTATCAGTGAAGAGACCGTTTCAAAGATGAAACCGAATTCGGTGTTGATAGATGTCAGCATTGACCAAGGGGGATGCTTCGAAACGTCGGAAATCACCAATCACGAACAGCCGACATTCCGCAAATACGATGTTATTCATTATTGTGTGCCTAATATTGCTTCGCGGGTGGCGCGCACGGCTACGTATGCGCTGACCAATATTTTTACTCCGATTCTGCTGGATATCGGCGAAATGGGGGGCATCATGAACTTGATTTGGGCAAAACCGGGTATTCGCAATGCTATCTACCTTTACCAAGGTTACCTGACCAATAAAGATATTGCCAATAAATTCAATCTTACCCCAAAGGATTTGGATTTACTGGTGCTTTCTAACCATTGATAATAAAACCATTAATTTATGAAATGTTTCACGATGATGTTATGTTGCGGGATGTTAGCGGCCGGAACGCTGGCCAATGGCCAGGCGGTATTGAATCTTTATGACGGCGACGTGCCGAATAGTAAGCCTTTTCAATTGGAAGAAACCTCGAATACTGATGATAATGGGATAACCCGTGTTTCCGGCGTGACGGTCCCCACGCTTACTGCTTATTTCCCAGACAAAGGGGAGGCCAATACGGGCAAAGCGGTCATCATCTGTCCCGGCGGTGGATACAGCATATTAGCCATTAGCCACGAAGGTCATGATGTGGCAAAATTGCTTGCTGCAAATGGTGTTGCAGCTTTTGTGTTGAAGTACCGTCTGCCAAAGGATGAAATCATGGTGGATAAGCGTATCGGTCCCCTGCAGGATGCCCAGCGGGCGATGCAAGTGGTGCGTGAGCGGGCTGACGAGTGGGGTATCCTGGCCGATAAGATTGGCATAGCTGGTTTTTCAGCTGGCGGGCATTTGGCTTCCACCTTATCAACCCACTATGCAGAGGCGTTGATCGACAATCCCAAAGGCACTTCGCTCCGGCCGGACTTTTCATTGTTGCTTTACCCCGTTATCAGCATGCAACCCGGGATGACCCATGCCGGTTCACGCAATAACTTATTGGGTAGCCAACCTGAACCGGAAGATATCAGTTTATTTTCCAACGAAATGCGGGTTACTGCTGACACACCACCGGCTTTCTTGGTGCACGCCGAGGATGACAACGTGGTGTACATAGCCAATAGCCAAGCATACGTCGAAGCGTTGGAACAGCATGGAGTCAATGCAAAACTAATTACCTATCCGGCAGGCGGACACGGATTTGGCTTGAACAATAAGACCACGGCCGACAAGTGGCTTGACCACTTTTTGGTGTGGCTTGGTAATTTTTGATCCTCATTTAACGTAAAAACTTAAAACGAGACGTTCACCGTTCCGCTGCCTGTGCTGGCTGTAAGCGCCACACCACCGCCATTTACTTGGCCCTTTAATTCATCTTTTTTCTGGCTGCCTGAAAAATTACGGAGGTTTGTCGCATTCACGCGGCTACCGCGCAGGTCTACGTCATAACCACCGCCTGCGGGGAGTTTGACGTTGATGCTTCCGGCACCTGTTTTGAGGCTGATGGGACCGGACGTTTTCGCCAATGATGCCGAAATGCTCCCGCCTCCGGTGTTGACCGCCAGTTCACATGCCAAGTCCTTGAGCTCAACGCTGCCGCCCCCGGTATTAGTGGCCAGTGTTCCGGTGAGCTGCGAGCCTTTAATGGAGCCGCCGCCAGTACGGATGTCGATGGTGCCAGAAAGCTTTTCAAGCGCAATAGATCCGCCCCCGGTGACAAGATTGAGGGTGCCTTTACAATTCGTGGCGGTAATACTTCCGCCGCCCGTCTCGCCATTGATGATACCGTTGATGCTGCCGAACTGGAGGCTCCCACCTCCCGTTTTGAAGGATTGTGTTCCAGCCAAACGTTCAAGCTTGATTGAACCGCCACCTGTGAGAAGCTTGGTATTTACCTTTTCAGGCACGACAATATGGAAAGAAACCGATAGCGACTGGTTGCCTCGGAGGCCATTTTTACGTTTGGCACTGACCTTCAGTGTGCCATTTTGTACGGCAAGGGAAAAGTCATATTCCTTTTTAAATAGCGCCGTCACTTCGTCCGTCGTGCGGGCGTCGGCCTTGTTATTGGCATGGAGAAACACTTCCACGGATGCTTCACTCGTCGCATCTCCGCTGATGGTGATTTGGCCGCCTCCGGTCTGTACATCTACCTGCGTGATGCTGCTTGCCGGAAATTTTTCCGTGGTATACAACACTTGGTTCTGCTGTGCCCAGCCCTTGCCGACCAACAAGAGAAAAAGGCCTAAAGTAAGTGAATGTTTATCCATTTTTTTGCTTTTTAACGAATCAGCTGGGAGCTGGTTAGTCGCGGGGAGCGATACCAGCTATCCAGTGATTCACAAACACACATAATTATTAATATTTTTAAATCTCAATTTCATTGCCGTTGCGTAGCTGATTTGTCTAAAGCCCCAGTCATGCTAAAGACGCGATGGACTCAAAAACGTTGCACGCATGTGCCAAAAAAATATTAAAGAACGTGCCTAAATTTCAATAGTCAGTAAATCAGGATGATATGTTTTTGGTGGTTTTCAGCGCTGTTCGAAAACGGACAATCGGTGTGTCAAAAGCGTGCAGTTTTGCTTTAAAAATATTAACTTTGATATTCGGCATGCAACAATTTGTAAGGACCCGTATCGCACCCACGCCTAGTGGCTATTTGCATTTGGGTAATGCGCTTTCATTTGCCATCACGGTGATGCTGGCAAACCGGTATGGTGCAAAAGTCTTCCTGCGCATTGACGATTTGGATAGCGAACGGGTAAAACCGGAATATGTGGTGGATATCTTCGATACATTGGATTTTCTCGAGCTCCCTTGGGATGAAGGCCCCCGGAATTACGATGATTACCGCACCGCTTATTCGCAACACCATCGGATGGGGGTATATCAAGGCGCCTTGAGTGCGCTACGCAACCGCGGAATAGTGTTTGCTTGTGAATGTTCGCGCACGACATTGATGTATCATCATCCGCAGGGTTTATATACCGGCACTTGTAAAGATAAAAGGTTGCCGTTAGATGCATTGGGATACAATTGGCGTATTGATACGGCAATTGCTCACCTTCCCCCGATGATGCAGTACTTCGTTGTACGTAAAAAGGATGGGTGCCCCGCCTACCAACTGGCTTCCCTGGTCGATGATGTGCATTATGGTGTAGATTTGGTAGTGAGGGGTGCGGATTTATGGGCGTCGACCTTAGCCCAGCGATATTTAGCAGCCGTGCTTGGCTATCGCTCCTTTCTTGCGGCCACATGCTATCATCATGCCTTGTTAAAGACCGGTAATAACGAAAAATTATCAAAGTCTGCCGGCGCCACTTCCATTCAATATCTCCGCAAACAAGGAAAACGAAAAGCGGAGATTTATGCCATGATAGGAAAAATGCTTGGATTGGCGTACCCGGTGTCGGACTGGAAGGATCTACCTTTGGCTGCAGCGGGAGATGTGGATGTTTTTTAGGTCGCCTGCAGCACTGCGGACGAAGAACCGTGTCAGGCGTCTATACTTGGCACGGACTAATATTTGTATTTCTCCTTCCAGTTTTCTCGCAATTTTTCCCGTATTTTTTCTTCCGCGGGATTTTTCCCCGGGTCATACAACTTGATGCCGCTCAAGCCCTCCGGCATGAATTCCTGCTCCGCAAAATTGCCTTCATAAGCGTGGGCATAGCGGTAGTCCTTTCCGTAATTCAACTGTTTCATCAACTTGGTCGGCGCGTTGCGGATATGCAGGGGGACGGACAAATCGCCGGTTTGTTTGACCAATGCCTGAGCCTTATTGATAGCTTCGTACGAAGCGTTGCTTTTAGCAGACGACGCAAGATACGTAACCGTCTGCGAAAGGATGATGCGTGCTTCCGGCCAACCAATGACATTGACGGCTTGGAAACAGTTATTAGCCAATAGCAGTGCGTTGGGATTTGCGTTGCCGATGTCCTCAGAAGCCAATATAAGTAGCCGGCGCGCGATAAAAAGCGGATCTTCCCCGCCTTCAATCATCCGTGCAAGCCAATAAACAGCAGCATTCGGGTCACTGCCCCGGATGGATTTGATGAATGCCGAAATGATGTCATAGTGTTGTTCACCTGCCTTGTCATAAATGGCCATGTGCTGCTGCACCTGCTTGAGCACAAAGTCATTGGTGATTTCCAGGGGTTTTCCGCCTGCGGCATTGACAACCAATTCAAGCACGTTCAGCAATTTACGGGCATCGCCACCCGAGAGCCGGATCAACGCTTCGTGCTCCTTTACCACCACCCGCTGTTGGCTGAGGTATTCATCTTCTTTAAGTGCCTTTTTAATGATGCTGACAAGTTCCTTTTCTGTCAAATGCTCCAATACATACACCTGGCAGCGGGAGAGCAATGCAGAGATAACCTCAAAAGAGGGATTTTCGGTAGTCGCCCCGATTAACGTGACCAGCCCGCGTTCCACGGCGCCTAACAGCGAGTCCTGCTGAGACTTGGAAAAGCGGTGAATTTCATCGATAAACAAGATGGGCTGTTCCTGCTCGAAATTGCGGAGCTGTTCGGCTTTATCAATGACTTCGCGCACATCCTTCACACCCGAGTTTATTGCGCTTAAGCTGAAAAAAGGCCGGTTCAACTGCTTGGAGATAATATAGGCAAGTGTCGTCTTGCCCACGCCGGGAGGCCCCCAAAGAATCATGGACGGTATGTTGTTTTGACGGATGGCGTTGCGCAGTACTGCCCCTTCACCAACGATATGGTGTTGCCCGACATACTCGTCAACTGTCATGGGACGCATCCGTTCAGCTAAGGGAATCTGTGTTGCCATATTTTTTAGCAAACTTAGCGAAATTGAACGTGATATGCAAATGGCCTTTTCTTGCAATTCAAGCCAAACTGCCGTATATTTGAGCGCAGCGCCCGACTAGCCGTTTTGAGCCTCTCTTTTTAGTTAATCTGCGTACCTTGCCCGCATCTACAAGGTATCCGCTTTATACTTCCTTCGGTATGAGTCCATAATGAGTCCATGATGACTGCATAATGAGTCCATATTTTGCAGGGAAAATATGGACTCATTATGGAGCCACTACGGATAACGTATGCGTTCATGGCGAATAGGGTATGAAGCAGGTACGGATTATCTTTTTAGCAAGTACAATGTCAGATAGAAAAACAGAGAGCAGTGGATTGGCTGGCGTTGCTAAATTAAGAAAGACACACCGCATTTCCAAGACAATTTTCGTACCTTAGTGGCGGATTGGACAATGATATGAACGTAAAACAGGAGCTGCTACGGTATGCAGCATGCTTTTGCTTCTTCTTGTGGAGCATCCCTTCCGGCGTTATTGCCCAACAAAAGGTTGACTTCTCCGGCCATATTGTCAAATACGACAGCACATTTGCAGGTATCGGACCACGGGTGTATTTTCTTCCGCCTCCAAAGAGTGCGGAAGAACTATTGGACGACCGGTATGCCGAAAAGGAAGTTGATTCTGCAGTGGTCGTTGAGTATGTAAATCGAATGAAATATTATCATCGGCTGGAGGTAACAGGCAAGATCGCAACGAAGAAATATATGCCCATCGTGGAAGCGCAAGCAGCCAGTGTGGAAGGCAAACTGCTGATGGAAGCTGACCAGGCATCAATATATGATAATGAAGCCTTAAAGGCAGATATCGAAAACCGTTTGGCCATGGAATATGTAGCCGTGGGCGCCATGGATCTGGCTATCGAATTTTTTAAGAAGGCAATGCAAGCTAAGCAAGCGCAGGGCCTTATGGAAGATTGGGAAGTTATCGTACACAATCTGGCGGTGACCCACGAATCATTAGGGGAGCTGGATAAGGCTCACGCGCTTCATCGGCAATTGTACGACCGCGCCGTAAAGGCACAGAGTAACAATCGGCAAGCCCGTGCAATGATGGAGTTGGCGTTGATAAAAGCTAAACAAGGTCACTCATTAGAAGCTGAGCAAGACATCATCCGGAAGGTGGTACCGCTGTTCCGTCGAGCGAGGAACGAAGCGGGGCGAGCGGCCGCGTATTGTACACTGGCAGATATCTATACCTTGCAACATAGGTACCCCGAGGCTCAATGGTTTTTAGTGCAGGCGAAGTCCATTGTTGATCGGGATGGGATCGCGGAGCAATTACCGGAGATTATTTTTAACCTGGCGGAAACAAAAAAGCACTCGGGTAACCCCCGAGTAGCCATTGAAGAGTATAAGGTGGCCGACGATTTAGCGAGAAAAGATCACTTGATAGGGATGCAGCTGGCTATTCAGGATGCGTTGGGTAATTTATATCATCAAGCAGGCGATTACAATGGGGCGGCTCTGGCCCTCAATCGATACGATATGCTCAAAAACATGCTGTTTAGGGGGCAGGAAAAGCCGGTAGATAACTGAATGTTTGAGCGTTTTGTAACAAATAAGAACCAAACAAATCCTATTACGATTACGTAATAAAGATTAGTAGTTTTTTTGAGTAAATTTAACGGCTCAAGATAGGCCAAGGTTGTGCGCCAATCGCCGCCTTGATAAAGAAGAATATATTAGTAGTATGGAGAATATGTTGAAGAAAGTTTTTTTTGCATTATTTGTTGTAGCCATTGCGGCGTGTGGTTCCAAGCCGCGCGTCAATCTGGAAGCGGAGGCTGGGGCTTTAAAACCTACACCTCAGCACGCGGTGATCGCCAAAGATGTGGTGGGGCTTTTTGAGTCGATAAGCTACAAGAAGGTGCCTTTTAATGATTCGATCTCATCGGTTATCTTCGATAATTTAGTCAAGGCTATGGATCAGGGTAAGAACTACCTTATGCAAGCTGATATTGATGAATTTGAGCAATACCGGAGTACATTGGGGCAAGATTTTCGATCGGGCGATTTGAGTGCGGCATATCATATTTTTAATGTATATATGAAGCGTTACCTCGATCGGCTCGACTATGCGTTGACACAAGTGGATGCGCCGCATGATTTTTCGGTGGATGAGCGATACACATATAATCGCGAAAATGAAGGCTGGTTTGCCTCAGAGGCAGAGGCCAATGATCAGTGGCGGAAGCGGGTGAAGTATGATTTACTTAACCTTCGGCTCAGTGGCAACGGTAGTGATTCTGCCGCCGTGAAACAAAAGGAAACGCTGATCAACCGCTATAAGAATTTGATATCGATGGCAAAAAAGACCGATAACAATGAGGCTTTTCAGGTCATAATGAGCGCGCTGACGAACGCCGTCGATCCTCATACCAGCTATTTTAATCCGTATTTCGCCCAACGATTTAACGAGGAGATGGCCAATACATTTGAAGGTATCGGGGCGAGGCTTACGACGGAAAATGAAGTAGTAAAAGTTGCAGACATCATCGTTGGCGGACCGGTATATAAAGAAAAGGCGCTTCAGATTGACGACCGGATTGTGGGGGTGGCTCAAGGAGAGGACGGTGAGTTTGAGGATATCATCGGCTGGAAACTGGACCATGCGGTTGCCAAAATTAAGGGGCCAAAGGGTACAGTGGTCCGGTTGAAAGTGATTCCGGCAGGGCAGGAACTTACTGCCGAACCTAAGATCGTATCGCTCACGCGCGATCGAGTCGTGATTGAAGACGAGTCTGCCAAACGTGAGATAAAGGAAGTGGTAGGAGACGATGGAAAGACTTATCGGGTGGGAATTATCAGTTTGCCGAAATTCTATATCGATTTCGAGGCCTATCGCCGGAATGATCCCGATTATAAAAGTACGACACGCGATGTGCGGCTGTTGCTCGACACCTTGAAACAGGAAAAGGTAGATGCCGTGGTGATGGATTTGCGGTTCAATGGTGGCGGATCGTTGCAAGAATCCATTGAGCTGACAGGCCTGTTCATCGATAAGGGGCCTGTCGTTCAGGTGCGTGACACGCGCAATCGGGTCGAAGTGAGCAGCGATAGGGAAGAGGGCGTGGCGTGGGATGGCCCTCTGGGGGTCATCATCAATCGGTTCAGCGCGTCGGCTTCCGAGATTTTTGCGGCGGCTATACAGGACTACGGCAGGGGAATTGTTTTAGGTTCGCAATCGTACGGTAAGGGGACCGTTCAGTCCGCTATTGACATGAGCCGAGTAATCAGCCCTACCGACCGCATATTGTTGAAGGCGAAGGCGGATGACAGGGAGGGCCTTCCCGTGGGGGCGCCCCAGTTTGGTCAGATTAACATTACCTTGGCAAAATTTTATCGGATTACAGGCAGTAGCACGCAACACAAAGGCGTCGAGCCGGATATCACTTTTCCTTCATTATATTCTGCGGAGAAATATGGAGAGAGTTCAGAGCCAGCTGCCTTACCCTGGGATCAAATTTCTGCGGCTGATTTCGTCCCGATTGCTGACCTGCGGCCGGCAATCACTCAATTAGTCAACAGACACCAGTCGCGCATGGAAGCATCGCCTGCTTATAAATTCCTGTTAGAAGATATCGAATTGATGCAAAAGCAAGAGACAGAAACCAGCGTCACGCTTCAGGAAGATCGGCTGAAAAAGGAACGGGAAGAGGGGCGTTTGAAAAATAAGAGTCGTGCGGATGCACTTCAACAGATGAAAATCAATCTTCCTTTAGGCGGTGGTGCCGCTACGAACGTGGACGAAGGACTTGATTTTATACAAGAAGAAAGCTTAGCCGTAATGGCCGATTACGTGGCATTGGTAAGGCCGTAACAGATAGCACCCTGTGATAATGGAAAAGCCACCTTACGCCACACGAGGTGGCTTTTCCTTTGCCTGAAACGCGCGACAGGCTATGGCAAGTATGTCATTCGCCAATCATCTATTTATAAATCTTTCCCGGTCTGGCAATAATTTGCTATTATTAGCCCCAAAAAAAACATATTATGGCAACAATCACATTTAAAGGGGCTGCAATTCACACTGCAGGAACACTCCCCGCTGTAGGAAGTCAGGCTCCGGACTTTAAACTGACAGCTGGCAATCTTTCCGATAAAACATTGGCAGATTATAACGGCAAAAAGGTAATACTTAACATTTTCCCGAGCATTGATACGGGTACATGTGCAACTTCCGTGAGAAAGTTTAACGAGAAGGCTGCTGGTCTCGATAATACAGTCGTGCTTTGCATTTCTAAAGATTTGCCCTTTGCGCAGGGGCGGTTTTGCGCCGCTGAGGGCATCAATAACGTGGAGACGCTTTCTGAATACAAAGATGGTAATTTCTCGGATGCCTATCAATTGCGGATTGTGGATGGCCCATTGGCAGGATTATTGAGTCGCGTCGTAATCGTGATTGACGAGCAAGGCACTGTAAAATATGCTGAACAAGTGCCAGAGATCGCCAATGAACCGGATTACGCCAGCGCGTTGGCTGCCGTTTAAGGCTGCATGGTATAAAGCCGCTGAAGCAGGGCGATTGCCGCCTATAGTCCGCTCAACCACATTGCAGGACATCAGCGATAGGCTTGGTCAAAAAGTCGGATGACCGTGTGCGCAAACAAGGAAAAACGCTTGCAAGAATGCGTTAAATTTCGGTAGTTTGTTTTGTAATTTCTTATCAGTCATTATTTTAGTTTTGTTTGGGTAAAACCGATTGATTGTAGCTGTTTCTCATTTTCACGTAAAAATTTCGATTTCGGAATGAAGTTGGCCGAATTTAAATCCAACGATTCTTGTAGATAGTTATATTTACGGTTTGTTAATGAATTGTCAAATAATTTTTAACCGACTTTTGTACCAATTCAGACGAATAATAAGCCTTGTTACAGGCCGTTTTAGCTAGTTCTTTTGCACGGACAAAATGCGTGTGGGACTTAGTCAATAATATTTGTCAGTGTTGGGCGCAAGATGTTATATCAACGAATGAATGTATGAATAGAAGACTACACGAGCGGGTAGCAGCTTTCAAAGATGCACAACTCATTAAGGACAGTGGCCTATACGCTTATTTCCGAGCCATTCAATCCGGCCAAGATACCGAGGTTGTGATTGATGGCCAGAAGGTTCTAATGTTTGGGTCGAACTCTTACCTCGGTCTCACTAACCATCCGAAAATTATTGAAGCCGCAAAAAAAGCAACTGCCAAATACGGAACAGGCTGTGCCGGCTCGCGATTCTTGAATGGTACCCTTGATATTCACGAAGAGCTTGAAAACCACTTGGCCGATTATACCGGTAAGGAGGCCGCATTGTTATTCAGTACCGGATTTCAGGCCAACCTGGGTGCCTTATCTTGCCTGACCGGGCGCAACGATTATATCTTGTTGGACGAGCGCAATCATGCTTCAATCATTGACGGCAGTCGGCTCTCATTTTCCAAAGTCATTAAGTACGCCCACAATGATATGTATGATCTGGAGCGCAAATTGGCTCAGCTGCCGGGTGAAGCGGTCAAGCTGATCGCTACGGACGGCATTTTTAGTATGGAGGGAGATATCGTCAAACTCCCGGAGCTGCAAAAGATTGCGGAGGCCTATGATGCCGCGATAATGGTAGACGATGCACATAGCCTCGGCGTTATCGGCCATCAGGGTGCAGGCACAGCCGATCATTTCGGGTTAACCGCGCATGTCGATGTGATCATGGGCACGTTTAGCAAATCATTGGCTTCCTTGGGTGGGTTTATCGCCAGCGATGCGGATACCATTGAATACTTGAAACACCGGGCACGTTCGCTCATGTTTAGTGCGAGCATGACTCCCGGTGCTGCGGCGAGTACGTTGGCTGCGTTGCAAATTATCCGGTCAGAACCGGAGCATATCGAACGGCTATGGCAAAATACCGATTATGCAAAGAAGTTGCTGGTAGAGCATGGATTTGACCTTGGAAAGACGGAAAGCCCGATTCTGCCGATTTATATCCGAGACAATGAGAAAACGTTTCGGGTAACCAAGCTTCTGCAAGAAAATGGGGTTTTTGTCAACCCGGTGGTTTCGCCAGCTGTACCGCCGCATGAATCGTTAATCCGGTTTTCACTCATGGCGACCCACACGTTCCAGCAAATTGACGAAGCTATTGATAAATTAGTAAAAGCATATTGTTCTTTGAATATTGAGTTAGTAAAGGCGGTGTCATAATGCAGTTGGTGGCAATAAAGCATAAATCACAACTGAAGCAATTTATAGACTATCCGCATAAATTGTACTGTGGTGACCCCAATTATGTACCCGAACTGTACGTAGCGCAGGAAGAGTTGCTATGGCCGGGGAAAAATCCCTTTTATAATCATTCGAGCAGCCAACTATTTTTAGTGGTAGATGGTAAGCAAATCAAAGGGAGGATCGCAGCGATATACAACACCAACCACAATGCGTTCACGGGCAACAAAGACGGGTTCTTCGGTTTTTTTGATTGCGAAGACAACCAAAAGGTGGCAAACATCCTGCTAACGGCTGCAAAAGGTTGGTTGAAGGAAAAGGGCGCAGATCGGCTGATAGGCCCGGTCAATCTTTCAACAAATGACACTTGCGGATTGCTCGTGGAAGGCTTTGACAGTCCGCCCATGGTCATGATGCCATACAACAAGCCGTACTATGAGGCCTTGCTGGTAAACGGTGGTCTGGTCAAGATGACGGATCTGCTGGCCTATATGGTTGAGCGAGATACGGCAAATACGCGGATAGCACGGTTTCTCGATCGCATGGAGGACAGGCTGCGTAGTAAGGGCATTGTTATTCGGCAGATCAACCTGAAGGATTTCAAACGTGAGGCAGCAAAAATCCGTGAGGTATATAATAAAGCCTGGGACAAAAACCTGGGGTTTGTGCCCATGACGACGGAGGAATTTGATCACGCAGCTAAAAGCATGAAGTTGATTTTAGATCCCCGGTTTTGTGTCGTAGCTGAAAAAGATGACCAGGTCATCGGGTTTGCGCTGGGTTTACCCAATATCAATGAAATCCAGATTGGGATAAAAAACGGGCGGCTGTTGCCTACGGGGATTTTTAAATTGTTGTTCCAGAAAAAGAAAATGACATCGATCCGGGTATTGATGCTGGGTGTACTGGAGGGCTATCGTAAACTGGGCATCGAAGCCTGCTTGTATGGAAAGCTTATCCGCAACGGTGGTGAGACCCCGTATAATCGGGCGGAGTGTTCATGGATGCTTGAACATAACTACCTGATGAATCACGCGATTGAACAAATAAACGGGCGGTTGTATAAACGTTACCGGATTTTCGAAAAGGCACTATGAGCGAACGAATTCTCATAACGGGTGGCAGTGGTTTCTTGGGATACCACCTTATCCATGCTGCAAAGGCCGAAGGGCTTGATGTAGACGCGGGGGTGCGTGCACATAGCCGTACAGACCACCTGCGCGATATGGGAATAGGCCTGATAGATTTGCCTTATGACACGAAGAGCAGCTTATCTGCCCGGTTAGCGGCCGGCCGCTATCGTTATATTGTGCATGCTGCGGCGGTGACCCGTGCCCAATCTCCGGCGGTTTATCAGCAAGTAAATGTGCAGTATGCGCAAAACTTAGCACAGGCGGCCATGGATTCGGGTATCCCATTGGCTTCGTTTGTGTATGTGAGCAGTTTGGCGGCTATTGGTCCGTTGCCTTACCAGCCGGGCTTGCTTATCGACGAAAACACAATACCGCAGCCTGTCACCGCATATGGGCGAAGCAAGCGGGACGCCGAACAACGGTTGAAAGCGATTGATGGTTTACCGCTACGTATTATCCGACCAACGGCGGTTTATGGCCCCCGGGAGCGGGACTTACTTATGCTCTTCAGGGCCGTAGCGAAGGGAGTAGACGCCTACATCGGCAAAGCGCCACAACTGTTAAGCTTCGTCTATGCCACTGACTTGGCAAAGGTCATCATCAAGGCAGCCCTTTTCGGGACCGGAGACAAAGCGGTCCGGGAGTATAACATTTCCGACGGGCGGATTTACGGACGCTATGACTTGGCCGATATGCTTGCATGTATTTTCTGCAAGAAGCCGCTGCGGATACACTTGCCGACCGGTATGGTGCGCATGATAGCCGAGGGGATGGCGCTTGCCTATCGCAGGTCGGCAACCACGCCGGTGATTTATCCGGAGCGCATACTGGAACTGACAGCACCCAACTGGGGGTGCGATATCAGTCGGGCCAGTCGGGAGCTGGATTATAGGCCGGCATATGACCTTGAAAAAGGATTACACGAAACGATTGCTTGGTATAAAGCGCAGCAATGGTTATAGCTATACAGATTTCAAACGTAACAAAAATGGAAAATCAAGTAAAAAAAGCAGAAGGTAAGCTCGGTATATTAATCCCAGGGCTTGGTGCCGTGGCATCTACCCTGATCGCAGGCGTGGCTGCTATTAATAAGGGGCTTTCAAAGCCAATAGGGTCGGTTTCACAGATGTCGACCATCCGGCTTGGTAAGCGTACGGAAAACCGTAATCCATTAATCAAGGACTTTGTGCCTTTAGCCAAGCTTTCCGACTTGGTCTTCGGCGGTTGGGACATCTACGAGGACAACGTCTATGAGGCGGCCTCCAAGGCCAAGGTCTTGGAGCAGTCGCAACTGGATCAGGTGCGGGAGACGCTGGAAGCCATCCAACCCATGAAGGCCGTATTTGACCGCGACTACGTCAAAAACTTAGATGGCGCCCACGTAAAACAGGGGACACGCCGCGAATTGGCCGATGCCGTAATCGAAGATATCAAATCCTTCAAGGAAGCCAATGGCTGCGACCGGGTTGTGGTCTTGTGGTGCGGTTCCACCGAAAAATACATCGAAGACTTCGAAGGTGTTGATGTATATGCCAGTCTGGTCAATTTCGAGAAAGGCCTTGACGAAGACGACAAACGAATATCCCCCAGCATGATCTATGCTTACGCAGCCATCAAGTCTGGTGTTCCCTTCGTTAATGGAGCGCCGCACTTGGCGTGCGATATCCCAGCATTGGTTGAACTGGCCATCATGGCGCAGGTAGCCATTGCGGGTAAGGACTTCAAGACAGGTCAGACATTGATGAAGACCATTGTCGCTCCTGGGCTGCAAGCACGTGCCCTCGGAGTGTCCGGATGGTTCTCGACGAATATTTTAGGCAACCGTGACGGTCTGGTGCTAGACAATCCGGAAAATTTCCGGAGCAAGGAGGTGACCAAAACTGGGGTGCTTGAAGATATCTTGGACGCCAAAAAGAGTCCCGATTTGTACAAAGATCTTTATCATAAAATCCGCATCAACTATTATCCGCCACATGGAGACAACAAGGAAAGCTGGGATAACATCGATATTTTTGGCTGGCTGGGTTATAAAATGCAGATAAAAATCAATTTCCTTTGCCGCGATTCGATATTGGCAGCTCCAGTGGCACTTGATCTGGCACTGTTCATTGATTTGGCGCAGCGCGCCGGCCTGTTCGGAATCCAGGAATGGCTCTCGTTTTACCTTAAATCACCGCAGACGGCTCCCGGGTTGCCGCCTGAAAACGACATTTTCAAACAACAGATTAAGTTCCAAAATACGTTGCGGCACATTATGGGTGAAGATTTGATTACCCATTTGGGGCTCGACTATTATCAGGAATTGGTAGAAAGTATGATTTAGTTCTTTTGGTATGGCGCGTCGCACGATGCGCCATACCTTGAAAGACTGTTTGGCAGGTACCATCTGTTCTATTGGATGGTTAATCCTTGCCGATGGATGCCTTGTTCCGCCGATTTTTGGGGCGGGGCTGCTCTTGGCGTCACTGTATGAAATAGCATGACAACATTTATTAGAAGAAGATTTTGTAGTAAGCTGGCGGTTACGTTGCTGATGGGCGCGATATTGCTCATTACCGCCGCTTACGGCCAGGTTACTACAATATCAGGCGTGATTACCGATAAAGTGACCAAGGAAACGCTTCCTTATGTGTCCGTTTCGGTAGTGGGAGGGCTGGTAGGCACGGGGACGTCCGCAAATGAAGACGGACGGTACGAAATCAAGCTCCCCCAAGGATATACGAAACTGCGTTTCAGTTATATCGGATATTTGCCGGTCGATGTCGACGTTACGTCGCGCGAAGACCAAACAATCAACGTGGCGCTGGATGTCGACCCAACGATGATGGAGGAGGTTGTGGTCGTCGGAAAGCGTGGACGGTATCGAAACCGCGATAACCCGGCCGTGCAGCTGATCCGCAAGGTGATCGAAAATAAAGCCGAGAACCGCATGGAAGCACAGGATTATGTGCAGTATGAACAATATGAAAAAATATCGCTCGCATTGAGTAATCTTTCGGATAAATTCCGCAATAGACGGATTTTCCGGAATTACCAGTTCCTTTTTGAAGAGCAGGACACAACGGCAATTGGCGGGAAAAACATGCTTCCGGCTTATATGCATGAGAAAATTTCACAGGTATATTTTCGTAGAAGCCCATATAAAAAGAAGCAATACGTGACCGCCGAAAAGCGTGCGGAGTTTGATGAAAAATTTATCGATAACGAGGGCCTCAACGATTACTTCAACAGGCTGTACGAAGACATCGATATTTATGACAATAATATTTCGCTGGCAACCAATCTTTTTTTGAGCCCGACAGCCGGTACATCCCCTACGTTCTATAAATTTTTCATCACGGATACCATCAAGACGGAAGAGCCGTGGCTAGTGGAGCTGAGCTTCGTACCCCGCAACCGCACAGATATGTTGTTTTCGGGGAGGCTGTACATTACCCACGACGGCAAATATGCCGTGAAACGTGCAGAGCTGACAGTGAGTGACGAAATAAACCTCAACTTCGTGCGTGGTATGGAGGCGACGCTGATATACGAGCCGGACGGACAGGGGCGGTATTATCTGGACCGGAGCGAGCTCGGCATGGAATTTTCCCTGACCAACCGGGGCGGCGGCGTATATGGGAAACGTACCGTTGATTACGCCGATTACCGAGTGGGCTTGGTTCAGCCGGATAGCATGTATACCGGACCGACCGAAGAAATTGCTTATGAAGAAGGAAAGCGATTTGAAGAGGACTTCTGGATTGCCGCCCGGCATATGCCTTTGGAAAACAGGGAACTGAACATCTATAAGAATGTTGATACCCTGCAGACCATCCCTTCTTTCAGAAGGTTTATGGATATTACTACACTCTTGTTGGCGGGTTATAAGTCGTTTGGCCCGGTAGAGGTGGGGCCTGTGAATACGTTCTATAGTTTCAACCCGGTAGAAGGATTCCGGCTGAGGGTAGGCGGCCGTACAACGACCGATTTAAGCAAGCGGTTTTACGCCGAGACTTACGCCGCTTACGGTTTCAGGGACGAAAAATGGAAGTATTTCCTCAGTGGTACGTATTCCTTTAACAACAAGTCGATTTACCACTTTCCGCAGCATTACCTGCGGGCGAGTTATCAGAAGGACACGAAAATCCCCGGTCAGGAGCTCCAGTTTGTCCAAGAGGACAACTTTCTCTTGTCCTTCAAACGAGGAGATAATCACCGGTGGCTGTACAACGACATTTATCGCCTGGAATACCAGCATGAGCTGAATAATCACTTTTCCTATGGTGTTGAGTTTACCAAGTGGCGGCAGTTGCCGGCCGGTATTCTGTCTTATCAGCATGTGGATGGAACAGGCAACCTGGTGAATCATCCCGAGTTGAACACCACAGAGGTGACGGTAAGGCTGCGGTATGCGCCGTACGAGCAGTTTTATCAAAGCAAACTGTATCGGATACCTATTGAAAACAAGTACCCTATCTTTTCGCTGAATTATACCGCGGGCATCAAAGGATTCCTTGACGGCGAATATGATTATCACAAGGTGACCGGAGGGATCTTTAAACGTGTTTATCTATCGCAGTTGGGTTACGCAGATGTCAATGTGGAAGGCACCTATATCGTCGGTGATGGCTTGCCATTCCCTGTGCTTACGATACATCGTGCAAACCAAACGTATGCTTACCAGCTCAATTCATACAACTTAATGAATTTTCTTGAATTTGTGAGCGACCATCATGCCGCATTGAATGTGCAGTATTACATGAATGGCTTTCTTTTCAATAAGATTCCGTTGCTAAAGCGGTTAAAATTACGTGAAGTGTTCAGCTTCAAAGGGATTTGGGGAGGTCTGCGAGACGAAAACAATCCGGCGTACAATGCCAATATATTCCGTTTCCAGCAAAACCAAGACGGTATTCCGATTTCATACACCTTGCATCGCGAGCCGTATATCGAAGCCAGCGCCGGCGTAGCCAATATTTTTAAGCTGTTTAGGGTTGATTTAGTGAAACGCTTTACCTACCTCAACAACCCGGATGTACCGGAATGGGGCGTGCGTGCACGGTTTAAACTTGATTTTTAACAAGTATGCAAAGGATGGACTATGCGATTATAGCAGCGGGAGAGGGGTCCCGATTGAAGTCGGAAGGATGGCAGCTACCGAAACCAATGGTTCCCATCGGTGGGGTGCCCTTGATTGATCGGCTTATCGGTCAATTTACATCGGCGGGAGCGGCATCTGTTCACGTCATTATCAATGAAGAGTCCCCGGCGTTATCCGATCATCTTCAGCGGGCGGACTTCACCGTTCCTGTACGTGTGATGGAAAAAAGCACGCCCAGTTCGTTGCATAGCTTTTATGAATTGCTGCATCACTATCCCTACATCCGGGAGTGTTGCTTGGCGACGACAGATACGGTGTTTCAGGGCAATGAGTTTGAACGCTATATCAATGCATTCCAGCAGGACAGTTCGTTGGATGCCTTAATGGCCGTAACGGCGTATATTGATGACGAAAGCCCGCTGTATGTCATGACGGATGAGTCGCAACGCATTATTTCGTTTTCCGATACACCATCGCCGGGGCAGCTTTATGCTTCCGGAGGGATATACTGCTTCAGGGAGCGGGCACTTGACGTCGTCCAATCGGTTGTCGCCACAGGTGTGTCGCGGATGCGCAATTTCCAAAGGGCACTTATTGACGAGGGCCTGGCGGTGTCTGCGTTCCCGTTTAAGAAAATCATCGATGTGGATCACGTGGCCGATATCGGCAAAGCGGAAGCATTTATTTTAACGGATTGATTTTTATTTATTCATTATTGTTATTCATGTCAAAACCCCATATTATCGGTATTAAACGCGATAACCTTTTTTCGCCCAATCATATTGGCAACGATCGTTTTATTTTTGAGTTGGTGGTTAACCAATTGCTGGACCACGATTTTGATGTATCGGTATGTAGCGAGCGGGCGTATTGCGAAGAAAAGAAGCGGGAGACGGTTGGTATCTTCTCCATGGGACGGAATAAAGATCTGGTTGCCTGTCTGAAAGCGGATGAGTTGCGTGGTCTAAAGGTTTATAATTCGGCTTTCGGGGTCGAGCGTTGTTACCGGACCAATATGGTCAATGGTCTGATACAAGGCGGAATCCCTTACCCACGGAGCTTTTTCTTGTCTACCAAGGAACCTATTGGCCACATCTATGATGAGATGGGAAGCCAGGGTGTATGGATCAAACGGGGGGATTTCCATGCGATTCACAAAGAAGATGTGTCGTTTGTGGCTTCGCGGGAAGAAGCCGAACACATTGTCGGCGAATATGCCTTGCGGGGTATTGCCAGTGTAGTGGTTTCCGAGCACTTGCCGGGAGATTTGGTTAAATTCTATGGGGTGCGGGGCACGGACTTTTTTTATTGGTTTTACCCTTATGATCACAACCATCATAAATATGAGTTGTATGCAGAAATCAATGGCAAGTCTTCATACTATCCATTTGATGAGGCATTGTTGAAGCAAACTGCAACAAAGTCTGCTGAAAACCTGGGTGTGCATATTTACGGTGGCGATGCCATTATCGGCAGGGACGGAACGTTTCATGTGATCGACCTTAATGACTGGCCAAGTTTTGCCCCCTGTCGCGAAGAAGCGGCGCAAGCCATCACAAGCCTGCTGGTGGCGGCGTATACCGCAGACGAAATCAAAGTAAGACAATAATGGAAGATACATTGGTAGACAATAAAAACGGAGAAGTGGCAAAGCCGGATAGGTTCGAAGCCTCACTGAAATCTAATGATACCGAAGAGCGGATCGATATCTGGTTTTACCGGCCCATTGGGTTGCGTATTGCAACGGTTTGTGCGAAACTTGGGATTACTCCCAATGCGGTGACCATTACAAGCATTTTTTTTGGCGTGGCTGCGGGCATATTATTTTATTATCCCGTATTGTGGGTCAATGTCATCGGGATGCTTTTGCTCGTGTTCGCTAACTCCCTTGACAGTGCCGATGGGCAATTGGCCCGGCTAACGAATAACAAAAGCCGGTTTGGGCGTATCTTGGAC
The DNA here is from genome assembly GCF_016533505.1 of Parapedobacter sp. ISTM3. Taxonomy (NCBI): domain Bacteria; kingdom Pseudomonadati; phylum Bacteroidota; class Sphingobacteriia; order Sphingobacteriales; family Sphingobacteriaceae; genus Parapedobacter; species Parapedobacter sp. ISTM3. Next base: position 43,022 of record NZ_JAENGN010000005.1, read on the forward strand.
GGTTTTGCCGGTGATTTCTGGTTTGCAGCCATCCACATCGCATTGTGCTTGCGCCTGATGGATGCGGGTTGGTCGACTTGGATTTGGGTGCCGGGCGTGCTGGCTGGTATATCGCATGTATTCCAATCGGCCATGGCCGACTATTACCGGAATGTGCACCTCTATTTCATCAAGGGCAAAGCGGGTAGTGAACTGGACAATAGTGCGGACTTGCAGCGGGAATATGATAGGCTGAGCTGGTCCCGGCATTTCTTTGACAAGTTTGTGTTGAACGGTTACTTAGGCTATACCCGAATGCAGGAGCGATTGTCGCCGAATTTGCAACGGCTGCTGAACGAAGTGAAGGCTCGTTTCAAGGATGATTTGCCGACCGGTCTAGTAACGGCTTTCCGAGCAATGAATAAACCTTTGATGAAATACACCAATATTGTACAGTTCAATACGCGTGTGATTTTTCTCTTCCTATGGCTGTTTATCGATCAGGTTTGGTTGTATTTTGTGTTTGACATCTTTGTGCTCAATCCCATCCTTGTCTATATGTGCCGCCGCCAGGAAAAAGTAAGTAAGCATTTTTATCATCAGCTGATTCAATAGGATAATAAAAAAGTATGAACTCCAAACGGTATAAAATGGTATTCCTGCTCATCGGCTTAGCTACGATGGGTTACATGGTCTATCAGCTGGGGCTTGGGGTGATTTGGGAAAACATTCGGAAGACCGGTGTATGGTTTATCCCGATTATAGGCAGTTGGCTTGTCATCTACGTGATGAACGCGCTGGGATTCCGGGCCATCATCTCCGAACGTGGCAAGCGGGATACGCATTTGCCATTCCTGCGCATCCTGCGGCTTACCATAAGTGGTTATGCAATCAATTACGTTACGCCGTTTGTGGCGCTGGGAGGCGAGCCTTACCGTATTATGGAATTGAAGCCCGCCCTTGGAACGGCTAAAGCGTCCTCGTCCGTATTGTTATACAGCCTCATGCATATGTTTTCGCATATTGTCTTTTGGCTGCTTTCCATCCTGCTCATCATTTTTCTTTTACCTTGGAATGCGCTGCTGATAAGTTGCAGTGTGGTTATCCTTATGATCGGCGGCGGCTTGTGTATCGGGTTTTCGAAGGTATACAAAAAAGGTTTTACCATGAGTATCCTCCGCCAATTGGGGCGGTGGCCGTTGATTGGCCAGCGAGTTAACCGGTTTGCGATAGGACAGGCGAGCGTATTGCAGGAAATCGACCGGCATATTATCACGTTATATAGCCAACGCCGGGCGAGCTTCTACCGATCACTGGCTTGGGAGTTTGCGGCGCGGATAGTCGGCTGCGCAGAGATTTATTTTACGGCCAAGGCTATCGGATTGGGCATGAGCATGGGAGAAGCGTTAGTCGTCAGTTCTGCTTCGTCGCTGTTTGCCAATGTGCTGTTCTTTTTCCCGATGCAACTGGGCACCCGGGAGGGTGGGCTGGCCTTGGCACTGCAGGCTGTCGGGATGGCGGGGAGTGCCGGTATTTTTATCGGCATTGTCACTCGCATTCGCGAAATCATCTGGATATTCATCGGGTTGGCACTTATGGGGCCTACCAAAAAAATGAGTAAAGTGCCCGCACTGGCGTTGGCCGACAACAGTATAAACGAAAAATAGTATGATAAAAGGGTTGCTTTTCGACTACGGAGGGACGTTGGATACCAACGGGCGGCATTGGGCTGCCGTCATTTGGGAGGCGTATCAGACGCATCATGTCGGTATCGATAGGCGTTTGTTTTCAAAGGCCTACGTGTACGGCGAACGCATGCTTGCGATAAATCCGATTATCAAACCGGAACATACGTTCTTGGACGTCATATCACTTAAACTGGAACAGCAATTTGATTACCTGGAAGCTAATGGAGCGGTTGTAGAGCGGGGCCGCATTCCGGATATCGCATTAATGTGTGAAGATATAGCGCGCAATACGGTGCATCTGGCCGAATTAATACTCAATAAGCTGCGGGGATCTTATCGCATGGTCATCGTATCCAATTTTTACGGAAACCTTAAGACGGTGTTGGCTGATTTCGGTATCCTGCATTTCTTTGATAATGTCGTCGAATCCGCAGTGGTGGGCGTACGGAAACCCGACGCCCAGATTTATCGGTTGGGCGTTGATGCCCTCGGCTATGCACCAACGGAATGCCTCGCGATAGGCGACTCTTACGAGAAGGACATGATTCCTGCAAAGCGGGCGGGATGCAGGACCGTTTGGCTGAATGTAGAAGGATGGGAAGAGTCGGGTCTTGACGAATATCAGATTGTGGATGCTGAAATCAATGATCTCGCCAAATTGCTTAGTGCTTTAGACCAAATGAACGGCAATGGAAAAACTGCATAACGATATCTGCTGTATCGGCCATGCTACAGTCGATCGGGTGATTACACCGGAGAGTGTACATGTGATGCCAGGCGGAACGGCGTATTACTTTTCTTCGGCTTTGAAGACGTTTGACGTGTCGTTGTCTGTAGCAACATCATTTGCCCAAGACGATAGTGATGTGTTTGATGAATATGATTTTAAAGGCGAAGGGTGGGTCATTGCGCGTGGGCGGTACTCCCATTTTTTCGAAAACGAATACAGCGCTAATCGCGACTACCGGAAGCAGCGGGTGCTGAGCCAGGGCGATCCGTTGCGACTTGACGATGTATCGGCAATAACGGCCTCTTGGTATCATTTTGGTCCCCTGCTCGCTGGTGATATATCCGATGATTTGGTGCGTTGGGCGGCCAAGCAGGGTAAGGTATCGTTGGACGTCCAGGGCTGTATCCGCCGGGTAGAGGGGGTGCAGGTCGTGCATGAACGATGGGAACACGCAGACACGATTTTACCCTTGGTAACCACGCTGAAGGCAAATTATGAAGAAGCGCGATTGCTCACCGGCGCAAAACGTATCAAGGATTGCATCAGATACCTGGAAAAGTTTGGTATCGAGGAGATTATCATTACCTTAGGTAGCAATGGTGCCATTGTCCATACCAAAGGGCAAAGCCATTTTATTCCTGCCTTTTTTGTGCGTTCGCCGCTGGATACTACCGGTTGCGGCGACACGTTCATGGCGGGTTACCTCTATAGCAAACTAAAAGGAGCAAATTGTTGTGAGGCCGGGCGGTTTGCCGCGGCCATGGCCGCGTTGAAAACGCATCGGCACGGCCCCTTCGTGGGATCTCCGGCCGACGTGCAGGCTTGGTGCAACGAAGTAGGTTCCATCATTGACTAGCGAAGTATGCTGTTGATTAAGAAATATATAGTTTGGTTGGCTTTCATCGTGCTGCCATATTGCGCGTGGGCTGGCCCTATGCCTGCAGCAAGCACCGCAGATACCACCATATTCCCTGTACCCGAAGGGATCGATAACCTGATGTTTTATATCCAACGCGATCCCAATGCTAATACCGTTTGCTATACACTGAATACAGACAGCCAGGGAAAGCTGGATAAAAGTAAGCCGTTGGACATTTTTTGGATGCGGTACGCGGATGACGGCAGGCGGCAGGACTTAAATTATATCCAGCGGGTGTTTGCCTATGGGATAAAGGTAAAAAAAGTGACAGCAAATGAAATTGAATTCAGGTCAGTTGCCTACGATAAGTTGCCCTTATATCTGCGCAAAGGGCCGTCGGGATATCATGTGCAGACACGCATAGCCGGCGAAATGTGCGTGCTGAAACGTATTTATGTACGTATCGACGGCGGCAGCTTATTCAGCCCCAACGTGCTGTACGTGCAGATAGAAGGCGTCAATCGTCAGGGTAAGGCCAAGGTCGAACAAATAAAACCATGAAGCTATGGCAAAGCGGAATTTTGTTTCAAACAGTACGGAGTCAACCCGGATGTTCAAAAATGATTTCCTGGAGTCGTTGACCAAAGTGCATTTTAGTGTGCCCTTGTTTATTTACATTCCTGTGATGGTGTACTTTTCATGGCGAGCACTGGCATTGGAAAATATGCCGATAGGGCATTTCATCGGTTATTTCCTGCTGGGGCTTGCTGTGTGGACCATTTCGGAGTATTTGCTCCATCGTTTTGTCTTCCATTTCGAACCGAGAGGCAAATTTATGGAGCGCGTCCATTTTATTTTCCATGGTGTACATCACGACTACCCCAAAGACAGGCTGCGGCTGGTCATGCCGCCGTCAGCGAGTATTCCGATGGCGATCATCATTTATTTCCTGTTCAGGCTGTTTTTTAGTGGCTATGTGATGAACGCCTTCTTCCCTGGCTTCATCCTGGGCTATCTTTTCTATGATATGACCCATTATGCTATCCATCATGCGAACTTCAAGGGCGGCATCTGGAAAAAGATAAAACAGCACCACATGTTGCATCACTATTCGGACCCGGAAAAGGGCTTCGGTGTAAGTTCATCGTTTTGGGATAGTATTTTTGGTACAGGTTTCAAACAGAAAGGGGCGGATGATGAGTGATGCTGCATTGGCGAAGAAGGCCGGGACGGACCACTGGCTGAATGACTGCTTCCAGGATATCCGTCATTATATCGTTGATAGTATCCGCAAATATGACATTGCGGTAGCTACCTTTGACCATAATAAGCAATCGCCTTACCTCAAGGAGGCTATTTATTCGCTTGAAACACGCTCGGACATTTTTTGCGTGGCGCTTCTTTTGGAAGGCGAGACAACTTTGCAAATCGATTTGGAACAATTTACATTCCGCGAAAACGACGTGATCATTGCCTTGCCGGATGCTTCTAAGTCCGTTACGCACATCAAAAGCACGGCAGTCATCCAATTGGTAGCGTTTAGTGCTGATCTGCCCATCAAGCTAAATATTCCGGAGTACTTTTTTGACTATGTCCAGTATTACTTTACGTCCGAATTTAAGCCCATGTGGAGCCTCTCCAAGGAGGAGGCTACTCACCTCAAGCACGTCATTGATAGCTTAGCATATTACCTGAACCGTGTCGAAGAACGGACCTTTGGCAGGGATCTCCTGATGGGAATGTTCAGCGTATTCATGTACGAACTCGGCGCGTTGGCCACGACCTATGCCGAGCCATTGCCCCATACTTCCTCACGTAAAAAGCAACTATTTCTAAGTTTCTACCGATTGGCGAAAAAGTACTTTAGGCAACACCGGGATCTCACCTACTATGCGGATAGGCTCTTTGTGACACCGAAGTACTTGTCTGAAGTGGTAAAGGAATTGGGAGGCGCGACGGCCACCAAGGTGATTGAAACGTTTGTTATCAATGAAGCCAAGATCCTGTTGGCCACGCCGTCGTTAACCATTGCGCAGGTGTCGGATATGCTGAATTTCAGTGATCAGTCTTTTTTTGGAAAGTACTTTAAAAGGATGGTAGGGATATCGCCCAAGGCCTATCGTGAAAGTAGGGGGACGTTGGAAGGCGCGCCATAGGGTACGCTGTATGTGATCACACGGTTGAGAAGCTGCGCATCCGAAAACCTGCGCAGCTGCCGTCCCGCAAACAAAAGCACCTACGAAGAAACACTGTCGCGTAGCAACTCCTTTAATATGCAGGCGGCTATACGTACATTAAAAGAATTTACCTAAGTTTGGTAGAAAAAATGCGGCATGGACTACAACGCAGTTTTAACGGATGCTGACCATTGGGTGAAGGCATATATGGCCAAGCAGGAGGGCCATGGCTATTGTTTTCATAACCTTGCGCATACCGAGGACGTCGTGAAGGCGGCGACGGTGATGGCTGATCACTATCGCCTTTCAGCGCGCGATCGGTTTGTCGTATTAATCGCCGCTTATTTTCATGACTTGGGGTATTTTAGCGGCGGCGCGACTGAACATGAGAAGCGTGGTGCGGAGCTAGCCGCCGATTTTTTAACTAACTATGGCGTAGAGCAGCCAATTATTGAGGCCGTGAAAGATTGCATCTATGCGACCCGTTTGCCCCAAAGGCCCAAAAATCTATTGGAGGAGATTGTCAGTGATGCGGATCTATTCCATTTAGGTGGTGATAATTTCCGCGAGCGGAACGATTTGATGCTAAAAGAACGGACTGGCGATGGGTGTTTAGAACAAGACTGGTGTGGCCAAACATTGTCGTTGATGGAAAGCCACAAGTACCACACCACTTACGCCCAACAACGCCTAAACGAAAAAAAGCAAAAGAATATCGAATTTCTAAAAGAACAACAGGCAGCGGAGGCGTCGGTGTTGCCAGCCATGGCTGTTGCAAAAGACGGTGGAAAAAAGAAAAAGAAGCAGCAAAACAATCGGCCCGACCGTGGGATCGAAACAATGTTTCGGGTGACATCGACAAATAACCAGCGGCTCAGCGATATGGCCGATAACAAGGCTAATATTCTGCTGACCGTCAATTCGATTATCCTTTCGGTGGTGATAGCGCTGCTGGTGAGGAAACTCGAAGACGCCGAACACCTCGCTGCCCCGACATTCGTGTTGCTCTTGGTTAGCTTGTCGACCATTGTGGTAGCCATATTGGCCACACGGCCCAAAATTCCGGGAGGCATGTTCAGTCAAGATGATGTCGATAAAAAAGCGGTCAATCTACTTTTCTTCGGTAATTTTTATAAAATGGGCCTTGATGAATACGCGTCAGGAATGAAGAAAGTTATGGAAGATCGCGATTTTTTATATGGGACGCTTACGAGGGATGTATATTCACAAGGGGTTGTGCTGGGAAGGAAATACCGTTTGTTGCGGCTGGCGTATAATATTTTTATGTACGGAATGATTATTTCGGTGCTGACGTTTCTGTTGGCCAGTGTCGCACATGACGTCCTTGATATGTATTGGATGACCCGATGATACCTAAATACATCCACCGAGATTTGAGTTGGCTGCGATTCAATGGTCGCGTACTGGATGAAGCAGCCCGCGCGTACGTACCCCTGTTGGAACGACTGAAATTTGTCGGCATCTTTTCTTCCAATTTGGATGAATTTTATCGGGTACGGATGCCTGTGCTGGCTGCACTGAAAAAATTAGGTAAGCAACAGCTGCATCCGGCCACGATATCAGCAGACACAACGGCAGTGAAGGAGGCAAAACGGGTGATCCGCCTGCAGCAGCAATGGTTTGGTCAATTGCTGCAGCATCAAATCTTGCCGAAACTCGCTACCGAAGGCGTTAAGCTATGGTATAACGAGCCAATACCAACGGTGATGGTATCACAGGCGAGGCACTATTTTTTTTCAACGATCGCGACGTTTTTGGAAGTAAATCGCCTAAACGAAGATCCGGACTTCTTTCCGTTGAATAACCGCCTGTATTTGGCCGTGTTCATTAAAGAGGAAGTAAACATGGTCATCGTTAGTATTCCTTCGCATCGGATTCCAAGGTTTTACACCGTACAACGGGAAGGTGTTCACCACGTGCTGTTTATCGATGACATCATCAAGCAGGAGATCCCCCGGCTATTTGGGCGCGAACGTGTCGAAGGCATATACAGTTTCAAAATCACCCGTGATGCCGATATTCCGCTCGATGATGGCTTAGGTGATGATGTGGTCGAACGGATTGAACGTCAAATTCGAAAGCGGGATTTTGGGTTGGCTACCCGCCTGTTGTACCAACCCGATATCCCAAAAGCATGTCTTTCCAGATTGATGAAGGTGTTTTCGTTAAAGAAAGTAAATAAGACGAAGGGAGGTCCATACCATAACCTGAAGGACTTGATGGACTTTCCGATTAAACTGCCGCGCCTGATGTATCCGGCGCGGTCGCCTGCCCAGGTGGTGCCAACGGACAACCGGACATTACACGAAGAGATCAGCGGCCGTGATATTTTAATCAGCACACCCTATGAGTCTTTTGACCCTATTGTACGGTTTTTCAATGAAGCAGCAATCGATGCAGATGTGCTCGAAATCAAAACGACGATTTATCGAGTCGCCGCTGATTCACGGATATTGCACGCCTTGATCACGGCAGCAAGAAATGGGAAAGCCGTAACAGTCTTTGTTGAACTAAAGGCCCGGTTTGACGAAGAAAACAATATCAAATGGGCCAGGCGGTTGCAGGACGCGGGGATTAATATGATTTATAGTATACCGGGCCTGAAGGTACATGCCAAGGTCGCGCTGATTAAAAAAAGTACCGGAAAGCCGTATTTCTTGGGATTGCTGGCTACCGGTAACCTGAACGAAAATACCGCCAAGGTTTATGCCGATCATTTTTTGCTAACCGGGAATCAAGCTCTACTGGCCGAACTTAACCAACTGTTCAACTTCCTGGAAATGCGTCAAATGCCACGTAAAGAAGATGTCGACGCGTCGAAATTCGGACACCTGCTTGTCGCCAGGTTCAATCTTAAGAGCGGATTCATGCGCCTTATCGATGCGGAGATTGATCAGGCAATCCGTGGATTTCCCGCTTCGATAATCATCAAATTGAACAATCTGGAAGAAGAGGAATTAATTGACAAATTGTATGAAGCCAGCCAGGCGGGAGTAACCGTTACGCTGATCATCCGGGGGATCTGCCGATTGAGGCCCGGGGTACATGGACTCAGCGAACGGATTACTGTACGGCGTATTGTAGGGCGATACCTGGAACATGCCCGCATTTTTATATTTAACAATGGTGGACGGGCGCTCGTATACTTAGGATCTGCCGATTGGATGAACCGAAGCATGCAGAGCCGGATAGAGGTTTGTTTTCCGGTATACGATGAGGAGGTCAAACACGTCATCAAGCAAGTTGTCGATTTTCAATGCGCGGATAATGCCTCGGCTGTCGTGCTGGATGAAAATGGGATAAATAGACTACCTGCTACGCCTAATCTACTGCAAGCGCAGCTGGCAACGGAAGATTTTTTTTGTGGCAAAACCGTAGAAACCCATGAGTAAACGACATTTATTAATGGCATTGCTGGTCATAGGCGTCAGTTGTGGCCAAGCCCGACGTGCCGATTACGCAAATAATCCAACCGGGTACGATTTGGGTAATCCCGAGGTCTTTGAACTCACGAAGGCGCTCGATGAGATATCGGGTATTTCATTTAAGGAAGGCGATCCAGATACCATTTATGCACAGCAAGACGAAGATGGCGAGCTGTTTTATTTCACATGGGGCGACCAAAAGCCCAAGCGGACGAAATTTGGTAAACCAGGTGATTACGAGGATATCGCCGTGCTTCATGAAAAAGTGGTTATTTTGCGCAGCGATGGCAGCCTCTATCGCTTCTCGTTAGCCGAAAAACATAGAACGGAGCTGACTTCCGAGGAGTGGAAGACACCGTTTCCGGCTGGTGAGTATGAAAGCTTAGCCGCCACTCCTCATGATAGCCTGTTATATGTACTTTGCAAAAACTGCAAGGAAGATAAAAAGCGATTGGCTGCAACAGGCTATGCCTTTCGGTTTGGGCAGGATGGTGCATTGAGCCAGCGATTTACATTCGCTATCCACTTCGATCAGATTGAGCAGCTGGTGCCGCTAAAGGGAAAATCCTTTCAGCCGTCTGCCATGGCTTGGAACCCGTTTACGCGCCAATGGTTTGTCATCGCGTCCATTAATAAACTGCTCGTCATACTGGATGAGCAATGGCATGTAACAAGCGCTCACCGCTTGGATCCAAAAATATATACGCAGCCGGAAGGAATAGCCTTCGATGCAAACCGCAATCTGTATATCAGCAACGAAAAGGGAAAGAAAGGGAATCGGGCAACTATTTTTAAGTTTCAGTTCAGCTCATGATGGTACAAAAATGGTTGATAGTTGTTTTTTCTGTCGTGTTGTTCTCCGCTTCGGGATTCACGCAGGATATTTCACGTCGTATCATCTTCATCGGCGATGCCGGTGAGATCAATCATGAGCAAGAGGCGGTTGTGTTGCGGGCTGCGGATTTGATAGTGCCGGGAAAAACAACAGCTGTATTTTTGGGGGATAATATTTATCCCCGTGGCATGGGGTTGCCAGGCAGCGAAGACGCTGCCAAGGCCCAGGATATACTGCGGTCGCAGTTTGCACCCATGCGGGCAAAGGGGGCGCCGACGTATTTCATTCCCGGTAACCACGATTGGGATAGGATGGGGAAGCACGGACTCGCGAAAATTAGGGCGCAGGGCCAATTCTTGGCTAGCCAACACGATTCATTGTTGAAGCTACTGCCACCAAATGGTTGTCCCGACCCACAGGTGATCGATCTTTCGGATAGCTTGGCGATTATTACCTTTGATAGCGAATGGTGGTTATTCCCTTATGAACGTTACAGTGGTGATGCGGATTGTGAGTGCGAAACCGAGGCACAGGTAACGGAAAAGTTGCAGGAACTGTTTTACGACAACCAGGATAAGACGATTTTCTTGGCCATCCACCATCCGTTGCGTTCTTATGGCGTGCACGGGGGATATTATTCGTGGAAAGATCATCTTTTTCCCCTGACCTTACTGAATAAAGGGCTATACATTCCTTTGCCGGGTGTCGGTTCGTTGTACCCGTTATTGCGCAGGACGGTGCTGTTGAATCCGGAGGACATCCCTCATCCCCGTTACCAGGCGTTGATTGACGCGGTCACCGCAGTGACGGCACAATACGCCAATGTCATCCATGTCGCTGGCCATGATCACGGGTTGCAGTTTATCAAAGACGGAGATTTTTACCAGGTCGTGAGCGGAGCCGGCGCAAAAGATTCCTTCACCAAGCGGGGTGCACACGCGCTATTCGCACACCCTGCACAGGGGTTTGTGGTGATCGACTACCTGACAGACCGAAGCAGCCAAGTGACCTACTATACGTATGCCGATGATGCGGTGAACGAGGTATACAGCTACCGCATACCGCGCAGGACCATCTTGCCGTTTGTCGATCAAGCGGGCGATCCTGCCCAGGGCAAAGATAGCGTGACCGTGCAAGCAAACGTCAAGTATGACCAGGTTAGCACATTCCACCGTATGTTGTTCGGCGAAAATTATCGGAAAGAGTGGGCGGCAGAGGCCGAGGTACCTGTGCTTCGGCTGTCAGCATTGCATGGAGGCCTGAGGCCTGTCAAACGCGGTGGGGGTATGCAGACGGTGTCCCTCCGCCTGGTAGACTCCACGGGTAAAGAATGGGTGTTGCGCTCAGTCAACAAGCAGGCCGATGCATTGCTTCCTGAAGCACTGCACCATACGGTCGCCCATGACTTTTTGGACGACGCAAATAGTGCGCAACATCCTTACTCAGCCCTGATTTTTCCTCCATTGGCAGATGCGGCCCGTGTACCGCATACGCACCCAATAATCGGCCTGGTCGCGCCTGATACGCTGCTTGGCCATTATAACGAAATATTTGCAAATACATTGTGCTTACTCGAAGAACGCGAGCCGTTGGGCGATTCGGATAACACCGTGAAAATGGTACGGCGCGTGAATAACGACAATGATGACGTCTATAAAGCAAAGACCTTCCTGCGTGCCCGCATGTTGGATTTGTTGGTCAATGACTGGGACCGTCATGGCGACCAATGGCGTTGGGTCGACGAGAATAAAGGAAAAAAGGGAGCCGATCGTGATTATTTGGGTGTCCCCCGCGACCGAGACCAAGCGCTACGCAAAATGGAGGGACTATTGCCCACCATCGTGTCCATGCCTTTTGCCCTGCCGCTTATCCAAGGCTTCACCCCGGAAATCCGGCGGGTAAATTACAGCTTGCGCAAGTCCGATTTTTTGAACGCTCATCCCAAAAATCAGTTCACATACGAGGAGTGGATGGCCGAGGTGGATGATTTTGTGAGGGCGATGACGGACAGCGTGCTGGAAGCGGGCGTTAGGCAGTTGCCTAAATCGGTTTATGACTTGCGCCATGACGAACTCCTGCAAATACTAAAAGCGCGGCGTGATGCACTGCCAACCGCAATGGACCGGTACTACCAATTTATCAATCGCATCGTGGACGTCAAATTGAGTAATAAGCACGAACAAGTAGACATTGAAGATGCTCCGGGGCAATCCTTGCAGGTGACGGTACGGAAGATCAACAAAGAAGGGGAAGTAAAGCGCAAATTGATGGAGAAAGTATATCCGCCAGAATTTACCAAAGAAATCCGGGTGTACTTGGCCGCGGGAGACGACAGCGTGCAGGTAGCAATCAAAGAATCGCCTATTGCCGTCCGCTTGATTGGTGGCGTGGGCAATAAATTCTATGATATTCGGTCTGCAAAGCGGAAGGTGCCGATCTACGACCAGGGGACACATTCGTCGTTCTCACCGTCATCGATGCACTACACGGCGCATTACAGCACAGACAGTATGCATACTGCATTCATACCGGTAAATTTGTACAACGTGTGGGCGCCGCTGCTCAGCGCGGGATACAACGCAGATGATGGGTTGCTGGTGGGGGCGGGATTTAAGTATACCCATCAACGGGGCTTCAGGAAAGAACCGTTCAACCACACACAGCAATTTCTATTGTCCGGCGCTTTTGCCACCGGGGCACTCCGCGTGCACTACCGAGGGCATTGGAAAACGGTAGTCGGCAAAGCCGATGCTGTGATAGAAGCACACGCACTCATTCCGCAGACCCAGAATTATTTCGGCTTAGGCAATGCATCGGAATACGATAGGGACGAGCGCGACATGCGGTATTACCGGACTCGTTTTGAGTTGTACACATTGGAACCGCATTTACAGTGGAATCCGAACGCGACCACGACATTTGCCATCGGACCAAGCCTGCAATGGTACCGGTTTGCGGCTGGCGGAAACGAAGGCCGCCTGATTGTGCAGCCAGGAGCCGTGCATACTTACGACAGCCTCGTTGTTCAGGAAGACAAAGGGCATGTAGGGCTTTCGGCTAATTTCATGAAAGATAACCGCAACAGTAAACTACGACCGAGCAGGGGCGGCTTTTTTCAGGTCAAGGTGGGCGCTTATGGCGGCGTCAATGACCACGCAAAATCCTATATGCAGGCGAATGCCGAGATGGCCGTTTATGCCGGTATGGCACAGGACGCGGTGGTCATTTCAAACCGGATAGGTGGGGGGATGACGTTCGGTAACCCCGCATTTTACCAATCACAGTTTTTAGGTGGCCAAGGAAATTTGCGGGGGTTTCGTCAATACCGCTTCGCTGGAGACCATAGCTTGTTCAATAATTTGGAGTTGCGGGCGCGGGTAGCTTATGTCGGCAATTATATTCTTCCGGGCGAATTGGGCATGATGGCGTTTTATGACATCGGTAAAGTATGGTCTGATGCAAGACAAAGTGACCGTATTCACCAGGGAACCGGAGGCGGGCTGTATTACATTGCTGCAAATATAGCAGTTTTACAAGTTGTGGTAGGCCATTCGAGGGAAGGTTGGTACCCTTATTTCGGTATAGGCTTTAGGTTTTAAAAACCGTTATTGTTTGCGATGCAAGTACAACTACTCGATATCTTTGACGGCTGGCAACATGCTTCGGAGCCCGAACGTATTTTGTCGTTCGATCATTTCTTTACCCACTTAACACAGCGTTGCGAAACTCATACAAGTAGGCAGGAAGTATTTGCCTTTGTACTTAACCGTTTCCGGAAAGCGCAGCAGCTACATGGCTCGATCAACGAACAAAACATCTCAAAATTCGGCAAAGAGCTGGACTTTGTATATAACCTGCTCGTACCGCTGCTTACTGATGAAACGCAGGCATTATGGGGGTTGGTGTCTCCCTCCGGCAAGGTTTTTTACGGCACCGACGCATTTTATCAGCTTCTGAAACAAGAAAAACGGGCCTGTCAGGTGATGGATAAGATAAACGCAATCAATGGTAAGGATGTAAGCCGGTTAATGGTTTATCAGCTTATCATGGAGCGATTGTACCGCTTTGGGGATGTAGGTTTGGATAATCTGATATACACGTTTCAGGACGATGCTACGGAATTGCCTCGGTATTACGCGGTTCGGCTTGATAATACGTTTGTGCAGGTGACAGCGAAGGGGCAGCTGCCCCCCATTAATTATCAAGCACTCCGGCGCAAGAAGATTACTGAAGTGCGGGAAAGCGATTTGGACAGCCTGCTGGATCTGAATAATTTCCGCATCGAGGGATTTTCCATCGTTTCCTTGGAGGATATCACGCATGAGTATGTGGTCGATAAATTGAAAAATATTGTCATTGTGGGTGGTGATTATGACTATCATCGGTACCACGAGGCAATAGAAAACAATTTGAAGCTATTGACGGGCAATGCGAACTTAAAGATCGGCATCAGCCCAGTTTTGAAACTCAATGGCAGACCATTGCTCCATCACCAATTGGCGGAAAACAGCGTGTTATATCGATTTATTAAGGGGGTGGCGGTAGACGAACACTTGCGTAGGGAATGGCTGGGTTACCTGGAAGACCCTTATCCGGTCACTTACCGGGTGGATGCCGGCTTGCCTCTGGTTTCGGAGCCTCTGGCAGATTTGGCTGCACAATCGGGGTTGGATAGCTTGGCGGTCATCCCGCTTTTCTACAACCAGGATGTGGTAGGATTGCTGGAAGTGTATACAGAACAAGGTTTCCAAATCAGCAAGCACGAATTGCCGCGCCTGCGGGTCGCTATCCCGTTGCTGTCGCAGTTTGCAAATGATGTTTGTGTGGATTTCAAGAATAAGCTAGACCGCATTATCAAGAAGCGGTTCACCGCTATTCAGCCTGCGGTGCAGTGGAAATTTAATGAAGCGGCTTGGCGCTATTTACAGGCGGATGCCGACTACGGCCCAACAAGCAGCATGCCTTTCGGCCATGTTGAGATACGTTTCAATCGTGTATATCCGATATATGGGGCAGTGGATATTCGCAACAGCACGTTGAAGCGTAATTATGCCCTTCTTGCTGACCTCATGTGGCAGATGGACGCCTTGGGGACCGCCTTACTGCGTCTGGAAGCGATTCATCCGCTTCCCCATTCGCTAATGGCAACGTTCAGCCGCTTGAAAGCCGGGCTTAACGATAGCCAACTGGATTATAGCCAGGTGGCGATATCGGATTTTCAGAACGGAGACATCAAGACGGTGTTCGACGAGCTGAAACAGAAAGATGGAAGGCTTGCCGAAATTATTTCGGACTACGAGTACCAAATGAACCCCGCTGTCGGATTAGCACATCAGCATCGGCGTGCATTTGAGGCGGCCGTAAAAACAATCAATCAGGAAATCAATCAGCACCTCGAGGCTTTCAACAACAGGCTGCAAACCATTTATCCCAGCTATTTCGAAAAATTCAGGACGGATGGCATCGAGTTCGACTGTTACATCGGCCAGTCAATCGCGCCTCATATTCCCTTTCAAGAAGAAAAATTGTCGGCGATAAAGTATTTGCAATTGGAGACGATGGCGGCCATTGCACAGGGAACTCACCGGCTGGCAGGAGCACGGCCTATAGCATTGGAAACTACCCAGCTTATCTTTATCAATAATGCAGCGATCGATATTAGTTTCCGCGAGGATGAACGCCGATTTGATGTGGAAGGAGCCTATAACATCAGGTACCATGTTGTCAAAAAACGGATTGATAAAGCATTGGTAAAGGGCACGTCCGAGCGCGTGACGCAGCCGGGGAAAATCACATTGATTTACTGGCATGAAGAATCACTGCACGACTACCTCCATCATATCGAAACATTGCAGCAAAACGGACTACTGGGCAGGACGATCGAATACTTGGAGCTCGACGAATTGCAGGGCGTCAACGGACTCCATGCAATAAGGCTGCCCGTTGTGCTTCGCTAGAGTGTGCCAACGAGTGCAAAGCCATTGAACGTGGGCGTAAAGTTCCATGTGATTTCCTTTTTCTTCCGCCTGAACATGTGATCGCCAGATTTGGTCTGTTCCATCCGTTTAAGCACGGCCTTGGCACTGAAATAAGAAATGGCTCCCCCAAAGGCAAGGTCCGAAAGCCAATGGGAGTCCGAATACATCCGGCTGATAAGTGTCACGCCGGCGGTAGAATAAAAGACGCCTTTCAGCCAGGGCTGTTCGACGCGCTCTGCTAGTACAACAGCACTGACCATCGCGATTTGGATGTGCCCTGATGGGAATGAATGATAAGCTGCTTCAGGCGACCAGGGCTTGAACGCCCATGGACCTACTTCGGTGGCCGGTCTTGCCCGCCCAAAGGCGGTTTTCATGAAGGACTGAACAGCGCCGCTGGTGAGGTATGCAGCACCCAGGACCATGGCCGTCTCCCGGGCCCACTCACTTTTGATGGCCAGCCCGGTCAGGTAGAAGCCTCCCATCAGGTAAAATGCGGCGTACGGTTTCCCGTAGTGGAAGCCCGCACGTTCGATGCCATCGAGTAGTTTGGAGTCTTGATCCAGCCAAAAGTTTCTGACAGGCTTGTCCGCCAACGTCGTTAACGCCGTACCCGCAATTACCCCGCCAACTTTCAGCCAATCGTTGCCCCTCCATTTTACCGGAGATGCCAACGTATAAAGGAATCCGTCCCCAAATCGTAAAAAATCTTGAGCGACTCCGGCGAGGAACGTGGCGGTATCACGGTGTACCGAATCCGTGCGGTGCGCGTGTCGGCCGGCAACGGGCGAAGCGTCGGCAGGTGTACTCGAAACAACCACAATCGCGGCGAGGCCAAGCCATATACGGATAGCCACTGGCCCTCGGATGCTAAGCCTCCGGATAACGGATAGTCGCCTCATGCTACGCTTTCCACTTTTTATACTGATTGATCAGTCCGTTGGTAGAAGCGTCGTGCGTAGCGATAGCGTCGGCAGTCCGCAATTCGGGAAGGATTTTTCCAGCCAATTGCTTGCCAAGTTCGACTCCCCACTGGTCGAAGCTGAAGATGTTCCAGATAACCCCTTGCACGAATATTTTATGCTCATAGAGTGCAATGAGTGATCCGAGCGTATACGGTGTGATTTTCTTGATCAGGAAGGAATTGCTTGGCCGGTTGCCTTCAAATACTTTGAAAGCCTTCAGCCGTTCAATGGCCGAGTCGGATGTGCCGGAAGCTTTCAGCTCAGCCACTACAGCTTGTTCGTCTTTTCCATTCATGAGCGCTTCAGTCTGCGCAAAGAAATTAGACAATAACAACGTGTGGTGTTCGCCGATAGGATTATGGGTTTGTGCCGGGGCGATAAAATCGCAGGGAATAAGCTTGGTTCCTTGATGGATGAGTTGATAGAATGCATGTTGGCCATTCGTGCCCGGTTCGCCCCAGATGATGGGCCCCGTTTGGTAAGCTACCGCATTTCCGTTGCGATCTACGTATTTGCCGTTGCTTTCCATGTCGCCCTGTTGAAAATAGGCAGCAAACCGGTGCAGGTATTGGTCATAGGGCAGGATGGCTTGTGTCTCCGCATCGAAGAAATTATTATACCAAATGCCGAGCAATGCCATGATGACGGGGATGTTTTCTTCCAGCGGTGTGCGGCGGAAATGTTCATCGGTGGCATAGGCGCCCCCAAGGAGCTGTTCAAAATGCTCGAAACCAATACTCAGTACGATGGACAGGCCGATAGCGCTCCACAAGGAGTAGCGCCCGCCTACCCAATCCCAAAATTCAAACATGTTTTGCGTGTCGATACCGAATGCCGCCACGGCCTGGCTGTTGGTAGACAATGCCGCGAAATGCTTGGCAATATCATCTTCAGCAGCCCCACCAGCTAAGAACCACTGCCGGGCCGTATGGGCATTGGCCATGGTTTCTTGCGTGGTAAATGTTTTGGAGGCTATCAGGAAAAGTGTCGTCTCCGGATTGAGCCGCTTGAGTGTTTCGGCAATGTGGGTACCATCGACGTTGGAGACGAAGTGGATGTTGAGGTGGTTTTTGTAAGGTTTGAGAGCCTCGGTTACCATCACGGGTCCCAGATCTGATCCCCCGATACCGATATTGACCACATCGGCAATCGGTTTCCCCGTATAGCCTTTCCACGTGCCGCTGATGATGCGTTCTGAAAACGTTTTCATCTTGGCCAATACACTTCGTACTTCAGGCATGATATCTTTCCCGTCTACCACAATGGGTGTGTCGCCCTGGTTGCGTAGTGCAGTATGCAATACCGCCCGGTTCTCGGTTTCATTAATGGCGTTGCCTGAAAACATGGCGTCAATTGCTTCGTCCAATTTGCATTCCCGGGCAAGCTGAAGCAGCAGCGCTTTGGTGGTGTCGTTTATCCTGTTTTTTGAATAGTCAAAGAGAATATCACCAAATGCAATAGAAAATTTGTCAAACCGTTTTGGGTCTTCTGCAAACAAATCGCGGAGGTGCTGTGGCGCAATATCGATGTAATGGTTGCTGAGGTATTTGTATGCGGCTGTTTCTGTAAAATTTATACGGGGTAGCATCGTTGTATTTTTTGTTGTTGCGAAGTTAAGGGTTTTTGCATTAAGTGGGGGTAATGTGATGGCATAAATTCCTTACCTTTGCGCCATGACCAAAGAACAGATTCAAGACTTGAGGGATAGAACAGCTTCCCTAAGGAGGCATCTTTGACATCGATGCGCGAAAAGAGGAAATAGAAAACGAACAAGCGATAACCCTCCAGCCCAATTTTTGGGACGATTCCAAGGCGGCCGAAAAGACGCTGCAATCCATCAAAAGCAAGAAAGTATGGACCGATCACTTCGATGAGGTAGCTGCTGCTGTTGATGACGCCGTGGTAATGTTTGAATTTTTCCAGGCGGGCGATGCCTCCGAAGCCGATCTGCGAGAACAATACGATGTGGCACTACACAAGGTGGAGGAATTGGAGTTTAAAAACATGCTCAGTGCTGAAGAGGATCAATTGGATGCCGTTTTGCAAATCACTGCCGGTGCGGGAGGTACAGAAAGCTGCGATTGGGCCGGCATGCTGATGCGGATGTATATCATGTGGGGCGAAAGCAACGGCTATAAAGTGACTGAGCAAGATTATCAAGAGGGAGACGTAGCGGGGATTAAAAGTGTGACCTTGCAGTTTTCCGGGGACTTTGCTTATGGTTACCTCAAAGGCGAAAACGGCGTGCATCGGCTGGTCCGGATATCACCTTTTGACTCCAACGCTAAGCGGCACACTTCTTTTGCCTCCGTGTATGTATATCCGTTGGTCGATGACAACATCGAAATTGAGGTGAAAGACGCCGACGTGGAGTGGGATACGTTTCGTTCAGGCGGGGCTGGCGGACAAAACGTAAACAAAGTGGAAACCGCTGTGCGCCTCCACCACAAACCCACCGGCATTATCATCAAGAATCAAGAATCACGCTCACAACTGCAGAATAAAGAAAACGCATTGCGGTTATTGAAGTCGCAGCTCTATGAAATTGAAATGCGCAAACGGCAGGAAGCAGCGGCAGCGATAGAAGGCAGCAAGAAGAAAATAGAGTGGGGTTCGCAAATCCGCAACTACGTCCTGCATCCGTATAAGCTGGTGAAGGACCTGCGGACAAACGTAGAGACGTCCAATACGCAGGCGGTGTTAGACGGCGAAATCGACGAATTCCTGAAGGCTTACCTGATGGAATTTGGGGGGAATTAAAACTCGTTCTTCCACATCATGCTTTCCACAGGGCGGGTGGTCTTGTTGTTGTACTTCGCATTCGCTTTGCTATTGTAGAAGGTCTCGATATCGCCTTCCACGGCAAAATAAATCAACTGCCCGATGGGCATGCCTACGTATATTCGTACAGGCTGCGCCACCGATATCTCGAGGGTCCATGTGTTGCAGAATCCGACATCGCCTTTGCCTGCCGTGGCATGGATATCGATGCCCAACCGGCCGGTGCTGGACTTGCCCTCAAGGAAAGGCACATGGTTGTGTGTCTCCGTATATTCGAGCGTAACCCCCAGATACAAGGTGTTGGGTTCCAATACAAAGCCTGTCTTGGGGATTTCAAAATGTACGATTTCGTTATGTTTTTTTGCATCAAGTACCCGGTCTTTGTAGGTAGCAAGGTATTTGCCCAGGTGAACGTCATACGAATTGGTGCCCAGGCACTCTCTGCGGAAAGGCTCAATAATAATGGAGCCACGTTCAATTTCTTCGAGTATACGTTTGTCAGATAAAATCATTTTCTTTTAGACATGACAGCGAAACCTCCGGCATCATACACGTTGCTTACGTATCGCCGTCGAGATAAACGCAGTGGGCAAAAATACATTAATGAATTAGAATTTTAAGGACTATCGGCAATAAATAGCTAATTTTGAATTATGGCTCTGGTATACCTGCGTGAGTTGGATAATAATGTGCGGTTTGCTATTTGGCGTATTGAAGAACCTGCTGAAGATCTTATCGGCAGGTTGCAATTGGGTGCCCGTGAAAAAGCGGTTTTAAGCCGGCTGAACAAAGGCAAGCGGACCCTGCATTGGCTGGCCACGCGTGTCTTACTGCGTAAAATGCTGGATACTCCCGGATATATCGACTGCCCATCGGACGAGAACGGCAAACCTTATCTCGCAAATTTCCCGCAGCGGATCTCGCTTACGCATTCCTTTGACTATGCTGCGGTGATGATGAGCGACAACGGGGAGGTGGGGATAGATTTGGAGCTTGTAAAGCCTAAGATCCTGCGCATAGCAGACAAATTCATGAAGCCGAATGAGCTTGAAGCCATCGGAAGAACGGGAATCGAAAAACTATATGCCTGTTGGTGTGCTAAGGAAGCCGTCTATAAGCTACAAGGCAACAAAGGCGTGTCATTCAAAGACAACATGACCATCCGCCCGTTTGATTTTCAGGATCAGGGTGTGTTGTTTCTCGACTTGGACGCACCGCATCGCCAGGAGCGGTTCAAGGTGTATTATGAAAAGTTCCAGGAGTACATGCTGGGTTATGTCACGGAAAATTAATCGTTTTCAGTCCGCTGTCTTGCAACAATTGCTAAGTTAGCAACGCCCGGACCTGTCCGGAAGCATTTTCGTTGTCTACTTTGTCAATAATATGCGTGATAATGCCTTGTTCATCTATCACGAAGGTAGTACGTAATGTGCCCATGTACGATCTTCCGAAGAGCATTTTTTCGCCCCAGACACCGTAAGCATTCACAATTTCCTGGTCGGTATCCACCAACAGGTTGAAGGGAAGGTTGAATTTGTTGGCGAAATTACGATGCGAACGTTCAGTGTTTGTGCTCACGCCGATGACTTCAAACCCTTCGGCTTGCAGGGATTGATAATTATCCCGGAAGTTGCAGGCCTCCGCGGTGCAGCCCGGTGTATTGTCTTTTGGATAAAAATATAGAATGACTTTTTTTCCTTTGAAATCATGCAGTGATATGATTTCGCCATGTTGGTTCTTTGCGGTGATTGCGGGGGCTTTATCGCCTATTTTCAGTTTTGCCATTGTCAGAATTTTCTCGGTTACCTGATAAAATTTACTTCATAGACCTGTTTGTTGTCTTTCCAGTCAACGACTTCCAACCGGAAGCGGTGTTTGCCTTTTTGTAGGTCGCTTTCCAAGGTATGCCATAGCGATCGCGATTTGGGGTCGTACTCCATCAGTACCCATTGGTCGTCGATATAGCCGTTGAATGATTGTATTCCAGAAAGGTTATCTGAAATCTTGAAGTTTATCCGGTTTGTTGCCGCCATATTTTTATTTTCACTGATGTTCTGGGGCTGTATGGTAGGCGGCAATGTGTCTACAGCGATGTAAAAACCACCAAACGAACGGGTCTTTGTGCGCACCCAACCATCCTCAAAATTACCGCCGTGTGAGTTGCCTTCGGCGTTGACGATGATGGCTTTGGGCTTGAGCGCGTCTGTCAACGTGCTATCTGGTTTGATTTTCAGTTCGTAACTTTCGCGGAGCGGAATAAAACGGTTATGAATGTGCTGCATCATGGAGTATCCGCCCTTTGGCCGCGAGCCTTGGTGATAATTGAAGTGCAAGTGGTCATACAGGGCGTTTTCCGGCATAATCACTTCTGCATGCTCAGCGGTGAAACGATTTTCGCTATCAAAACTAAACATTGCCGTGCCCGGCGCACGCTGCCGCACAGGCGTATAAGAAGGCGTATTCCTCACCTTAAACGTGTGTGTGCTGGTATTGCCATGTACATCTCGAACGCGGTAAGTGAGTGTATGTTCTTGGTTGTCGGTTAATGTGATGCTGCCATCACCTTCGAGGAAGTGGAAGATGTTGATGGGATTATTCGGATCCTTAAAACTCTTTTGTATCCTGGTCTTTTTCAGGATATAATACGGATAATCAATATATGAATGGATGGTGCCCGAAGTGGCAAAAGACAACTCTTCAAACAGCACCGTACTGACGGGCCTGCCATCGAGCAGCAGTTCAATGGAATAGACACCGTTGTTGAAAGACGTGCCGTTGTGCCGATCTACCGTATTGATGCCCACGCCGAAGCGGCCGTTGACTGGTAATACCTGCGCACTTTGCAGCGAAAGATGCCTTCTCGGCGTATGCTCACTGAACGGTTCATCAGCCAGGTCATAGACCGTGATGCCCCGGATAAGCGGTGCCAGGTTATCCGGAAATTTCAATCCAAACAACTGGGGGTTCAGCGGAGCTTCCGTTTTGGTGTCACGTATTTCAAAATGCAGGTGGGGCCCCTGGGAGCTGCCGGTATTGCCCGCCAGGCCGATCCGGTCACCTTTTCTGACAGGTACGACCGCCTCTTCAAGCGATATATCTACATCGAAACGTTGCAGTTCGTATTGCTTGGCTTTTACGATCGCAGCCAGTTGCGCATTAAACTCATGCATGTGCAAGTACACACTGGTGAAGCCGTTGGGATGATTGATGTAAACGGAGTTGCCGCCGCCGCCGATCTGTACCCGTACGCGGGCTACATAACCTTCCGCTACCGCAAAAAGTGGTAAACCCACGCGCTGCTGCGTACGGTAATCGTCGCCCGCATGGAAGTGCGTGGAGCGCAGCTCGCCAAAGGTGCCCGACGCCTGCGGCGGAATGTCCAGCGGACTTCTAAAATA
Organism: Parapedobacter sp. ISTM3; assembly: GCF_016533505.1. NCBI lineage: Bacteria > Pseudomonadati > Bacteroidota > Sphingobacteriia > Sphingobacteriales > Sphingobacteriaceae > Parapedobacter > Parapedobacter sp. ISTM3. The sequence goes on from NZ_JAENGN010000005.1 coordinate 65,858, forward strand.
GCCTTGGGGATATTCCCTGTTTTTGATGATGGGGTTTTGCGCCTTTACAGAAACATGGACAAGGAAAAATGCCAGGCAAATAACTAAGAAACGGTTAACCTTCATGTATGGTGCTATTTCACATAAAAATGAAACATTCGTTGGTCGCCGATGTATCCCTCCAGGTAGTCGCCAATGGCTACCGGACCCACGCCTGCCGGGGTACCCGTAAAGATTAGATCACCTTTGCGCAGGGTGATGTACTGGGAGACAAAGACCAAGAGGTCTTCAAATGAAAAAATCAAGTCCTTAGTGTTGCCCATTTGTACGGTTTCGCCATTTTTATCTAATCGGAACGCAATATCGTAGACGTCTCCAAAAACGGTTTTCGAAAGCAGATCGCTCACCGGTGCCGAGCCATCAAATGCCTTCGCGAGTTCCCACGGCAAGGATTTATCCTTGTGTTCCTGTTGGATGTCCCGGGCTGTAAAATCAATGCCTAAACCAATAGCATCGTAGTAGGTGTGTGCAAATTTCGCGCCGATATGTTTCCCCTCCTTGCAAACACGGAGCACAATTTCCACCTCATGGTGTATGTTTTTGGAAAATTCGGGATAATAAAAATCCCGGTTGTCCTTAAGCACGGCTGTATCCGGTTTCAGGAAAATAACCGGTTTTTCCGGTATGGGATTATGGAGTTCTTTGGCGTGTTCGGTGTAATTGCGGCCTATTGCGATGATTTTCATGGATTTCGTTTACTGTTAGTCTATCGTATGCAAAAGTAATGTTATTGTATTAAAAACCGGGATGATAGCCGTAATAATCTGAATGCCAAAGGAGCTGCCGACGATTCCGGCGCTGATTACCATCGGATTTTTTACAATTGAGTATTGGAGATGATGCTGATTTTGTGTATATTCACCATTTGTATCAAGGAGGTGACTATGCGTACGTTAAATGCCAATTGGTTCATCGAGGTTCCTATCGATTTTGAGTACAAACAATATCAGTTGCTTGCTTATTTACAACAAATCAATGCGCATTTTAATAAAACGAGGCTCTATCCGAACTTAAACGATTTGATTTTTCATTATAATAACCTAAAAAAATTTAAGCAAGACAAAACAACGCTTGAAGCGGGGTTTCCCGTGCGGCTAAGCAGTATTGATATGGCTGCCGTCAAAATTACTTACGAAAAAATCGTGAATGACGACACGATGATGCAGGAGATCGAACAGATTATCTCCTACGCCGCAAGTAAAATCAAGCCTGCAATCAAGGAAGGGCAGGAGATTTATGATTTTGTGGAGAGCCACTTGGTTATCTCCGAAGTGGGCATGCGACCGCTATATCCAAACAACGGTTATCTGCTGTTGCGCAATGGCGATGAAAAGGGAATACGCGTGTATGAGTATCAGGTAACCCTCTTTGAAAGCCAGCACGAAAAATACCGGGGAATCCATACCACATACCTGACCAAATACGAACGGCATTTTATTTACAATACGCCCGAAGCCATCCGGAAAGACCTTATTCATACCCGACGGGAACTCCCCAATCCGGCGGTTTACCAAGTGGAAAGCGACATCACATTCCCTGTTGAAAATACGTTGCTCCCCTTAGCAAAAAAAACCTTGGTCAAAACGATTTCGGCACTGAATTGATGTAGGCCGGAACCTGAAATGAACAGGTGATGTTTTTTCGGGGCGACGTATGATTTTACTTGCAAGTGAATCTTTTATTATCTACCTTAGCGCCGTAATACGACGAGGTATTGCAACAAACCAAATTAGATTAACAAATTATTCACCTGTTAAAACACACAATTATGCCGAAAACAAAACTATTTCTTGTTTAGCTAAAATGTTTTAGTTTTTTAGCTGGCCTGTGCTTAGATCTTGAGCATCGGCGAAGCAGATGTCGGCTACTAGGTAGCGGGCATCAGCATCGTTGTACTTTTCTGATGTGCCAAAATTTGCGGCGGTTTATGGGAACTACGTTTCAGTGGACCGCTTTTGTAGTCCGGGCGATAACGAAAAGTGCAACGGGATACTTTTAGGATAAACCAAAAATCAAAAACAGATGAACCAAATTTCAACACACAACAAACGTGGTTGGGTGCGAATGACACCTCTTCCGCTTGCGCTAGCAGTGGCTATGCTCCCCGGTGCAACAGACGCCAAAGGGAGTATGGGAAGTAAGCGGACGCCAGCGGCGACTTATGCGACCGCTGGGGACCTTGCCACTGTGGTCAAACAGCAGACGATTACCGGTACAGTTACCAGTGCCGCTGACGGAAGCCCATTATCGGGTGTTTCCGTTGCCGTGAAAGGAACTTCCCGAGGCACGGCTACGGATGACAATGGCAGGTACACTATTTCCGCCGCTACTGGCGAAACTCTTCTGTTTTCCTTTTTGGGCTACGCTGCCCAAGAAATAATTGTCGGCCAGAGCAATACCGTCAATGTTCAATTACAAGACGGTACCGAAAGTCTGGATGAGGTAGTGGTCGTAGGATATGGTACTCAGAAACGCAAGGAAGTTACCTCGGCAGTTACAACAATACGTGCGGAGGATTTCAATGCGGGCGGTGCGCGTTCGCCCATGGATTTGATTCAGGGTAAAGTAGCAGGTCTGCACATCACACGCACGCAAGGGAATAACCCTAATTCTGGTGTTGCGATCCAATTGAGGGGTGTCACTTCGCTCACTGGAACAAGGACTCCGCTGATTGTAATTGACGGTATACCTGGCGGCAGCCTTGACCTCTTGCAACAAGATGATATTGCATCGTTCGACGTGCTGAAGGACGGTTCCGCCGCGGCTATTTATGGTACCCGGGGTAATGCGGGCGTTATTCTGATCACGACGAAAAAGGGAAAGGAAGGAGCTGCACAGTTTGACTACCATACCTATGTTCAACGGGAGGTCATTGATCGGAAACCTGACTATATTACAGCGGCTGGCTTTAGAGATTTAATTGCGCAAGGCGTGATTAACAGCAATCAGGATTTCGGAGCATCAACAGATTTGTATGAAGAACTGATAGACCGCCAAAACACCAGCCACTATCATAACTTCGCTGCCAGCGGCGGTACCGCCAACACTAATTACCGGGCATCGCTTTATTTTAATGATGCACAGGGTATTGCTAGGCGTAACGGAAGGGAACAATTTGGTGGTCGGTTGAATATTAATCAGAAAGGCCTTCAAGAACGGCTGACGCTTTCCATGAACTTAGTTGCAAATTTCAATAAGGCGGATCTTCTTGGCGGTGGGGGCGGTGATTTCGAGCAAGCCATCCAACGGAACCCAACAGCGCCAATTTACAATGAAGACGGATCGTTCTTTGAAACACAAAACTATAACAACTATAACCCACTGGGGCGGCTAGCTCATCGAGTCAATGAGCGCAACCAACAGACAATTTCTGGGGACGCTCAATTGAGACTTGAAATCATTGAAGGGTTGTCCGCTTCGGTATTCGGGTCCTATGTTCGCGACAATTGGAATGATCGGCAGTACCGTTCGTCCTTGGACTGGGAGCAGCGGCCTGCATCGCAATGGCGTGGAATGGGATATGCATTTAAACGAAACGAGATCTCTTGGACGCAAACGCTCGAATCGACCATTGATTACAGCAAGACATTCAATGACGATCACAACGTTACTGCTCTTCTGGGCTATAGTTATCAGTATGGGACGTATGAACGGTTTGAGGTAAATAACAATGGTTTTACTACAGACGGTTTTCTCGACTGGAACTTAGGTGCTGGCAGCGCGATTCAAAATACATTACTTCCAAGACCGGGAATGGGAAGTTTCAAGGAAGATAATACGCTTATCGCTTTCTTTGGCCGCGTGAATTACGCTTTCCGAAGCAAATATATGGTGTCGGCTATTCTTCGCCGGGAAGGTTCTTCGCGCTTTGGCGCCAACCATAAATGGGGTAACTTCCCGGCGGTTTCTGCTGGATGGACAATAAGCGAAGAAGAGTTCTTACGTGACGTGTCTCAAATCAATCAATTGAAATTGCGGGTCGGTTACGGTGTAACCGGAAACCAGGGCATACCTAATTATAATTCACTGGTTACGTTAGGTACAGGAGGTGTATACCCGCAGGATGGGGTGTATTATCAAACATACGGCGCAGCTCGCAACCCCAACCCTAACCTTCGTTGGGAGCAGAAAGCTGAGTGGAATTTTGGTTTGGATTTCGGATTGTTTAATAATCGACTTACTGGAGCTTTCGATGTGTATAACCGGGAAACTAAAGATCTGTTATACAACTACAATGCACAACAGCCTGCATTTGTCCGTGATCTAATCTACACAAATGTTGGTTCGATACGTAACCATGGAGTAGAGTTGCAGCTTTCTGCTGTTGCTATGCGAAAAAATGGATTCCAATGGAACATTGATTTTGCCGGAAACTCCCAATTCAACAAGTTAACAAAACTATCCAGTGATGTGTTCCAGGCTAACTGGTTGAATTTCTATAATCTTCCATCACCGGGCAACTTAGGTCCTGCATTTCGCTTGGAAGAAGGAGGCGCTGTCGGTAATTTCTTCGGTAAGCGCTTTGCCGGCTTGACTGATGATGGTAAATGGCTATTTTATAAAGCAGACGGCACTACCGGAACAGCAACGGAAATGAACGACAATGACCTAACGATTATTGGTAATGGTGTGCCTAAATACCAAGCATCTTTGACCAATACATTCAGTTATAAGGGATTTGATTTAACCGTTTTATTAAGAGGTAAATTTGCTTTCGATATTCTGAATACCCAAGACTTGTATTTTGGTAACAAAAGATGGCTTCCCAATAACATGCTACGGAGTGCGGTAACCACCCACAATGACTTGGATGACGATCCACAATATTCGGATTACTACATCGAGCGGGGTGATTTCGTGAAGTTGGATAACTTGACCCTAGGGTATAATTTCAAGCTGAATACCTCGTATATCCGTAATATGCGTCTCTATGTAACGGGTAGAAATATTGCTACAATTACAGGTTACAGCGGCATTGATCCGGAATTGCAGGACACTGGTTTTGAGGCTGGAGTGGATGCAAGGGGCTTCTATCCCCGCACGCAGTCATGGGCTATCGGATTGAATGTTGGATTCTAAATGTGATACAAAGATGAAAAGCTATATTAAAAAAGCAATGTATGTTGCTGCTGTGGGGTTACTTGCCAGTGGCATGAATGCCTGTACAAATCTGGAAGAAACCCTGTACAGTGAACTGAACAAGGGGAACTTTTATAACAACAAGGTTGAGGTGTTGCAGGCCGCTTTGCGTCCATTCACGCATATGCAGGCATGGCTGGCCCCGACGGGGCAAAGCGGCTACTACTACCATGCGGAACTTTCCGCCGACCAGCTGGCGTGGCCTCAGAAGGGCAGGCATGGATATGATGGAGGAGACCATTTCCGCCAGCATTACCATACATGGACAGATAATGAAGGCCGGATGCGGACTGCATGGGTATTGATGTGGACCGGCGTGGGCTATGTAAACGCCGCTTTGATGGATCTGGAGCAGGTGGATTATGCGTCCTTGGGGATTTCAGATACGGAAATGGCTGCAATCCTAGCCGAGCTGAGAGTGCTACGTGCGTTTCATTATATGAAAATAATGGAATTGTGGGGCAATGCACCAATTGTCACGACGGTGGGTGAACCGCTGAACCCACCGACACAATCCCGAGCAGAAATATTCGAGTTCGTGAAAACGGAATTGGAAACATATGTACCCCAATTGCTGCCTTATTCCACTGAGCTGATCGGCCGGGTGTCTGCAGCAGCGGGTTACGCTATGCTGGCTGATCTCTACCTGAATGCCGAATATTTCGTAGGTACTCCCATGTGGGATGAATGTATCGCTGCATGTGACCGGATTATTAACGGTCAGGCTGGGGGGATAGGCGGTGCCCCTGTTCTGGCGGATAACCTGACGGAGACCTTCAGCAACACTAACCGCAATGCCCGTGAATCGCTGTTCCAATTTGCATTCAGCCGCCAAGGCGGCTTTACCTTCGACTGGGGAGGTTTTTTTATGGGATACGACAACATTCGGGAAGTGCTTAATGTAGGCTATGGCGGATGGAATGCATTCGTAGTTATCCCAACAGCTTTTGATGCATATGCTGAAAATGATCTGCGTAAACAGCAGTGGTTTTTGTTCGGCCCGCAGTATAAATACGGAACCAACGAACAGATTTTAGGTACAGAAGAATGGAATGGACAGCCTTTCGCTTACGTTAACTCCATCCGCCGCGAGAGTGAAGGAGACTTGACCAGTGAAGGCAGCATGGCGGAAGGCGAAGAAAACAGCGGAGCACGGTTCCATAAATACAAAAGCGGAACGTTGGAAGACCCGAATTATCAAGAAAATCACTATATCATTTATCGCCTCACAGAAATCTATTTCAACAAGGCGGAAGCCATTATGCGCAAAAACGGTGGAAGGGCTACGCAAGAAGCTGTTGATTTGATCAATGCTAGCCGCCAACGTGCCTTCACAACCGAAGACTGGCCTGCTGCACGCTATACCACGGCGACATTAACCATGGATGAGCTGTTGGAGGAGCGTGGGCGTGAGTTTATCTTTGAAGGTAAGCGCCGTACCGATATCATTCGCTTCGGTAAGTTTACCAATGGAAGCTGGTGGGACCATGAGCCAACCAATGATCCTACACGCGAGATTTATCCGATTCCACATACGCAGCTAGCAGCAAACCCGAATTTGGTGCAAAATCCGGGTTACTAAAAAAATGTAGCCAGCAAGTTACTTCCACTTGCTGGCTTTTTTTTATATATTAGCCCCGTACTACAATGGGGGATAAAGTATTTGTGCTAACCAACGTACTAAGGATAAACATTCATACGCTAAAACAATTTATTTAAATGGAAAAGAGTAATAAATCAAAGGCAGGTGCGACCCGTAGGGATTTCATCAAGACGGGTGCTGCAGCGGCGGCAGGTTTCATGGTGGTGCCAAGGCATGTACTGGGCGGTACTGGTTTTATTGCCCCCAGTGACAAATTGGTAGTGGCTGGTATTGGTGTGGGCGGTAAAGGTGAATCCGACTTGAGGTCATTCCACGAAAGTGGTAAGGCAGAGATTGCTTACCTCTGTGATGTGGATGACCGCCGTGCAGCAGGTTCTGTAAAACGGTTTCCCAAAGCAAAATACTACAAGGATTTCCGTGAAATGCTCGATAAAGAGCACAAACACATCGATGCGGTTTCGGTATCGGGGCCGGACCACAACCATGCTATCCATGCGCTGCCAGCGATGCAGCTGGGCAAGCACGTGTATGTACAAAAGCCACTCACGCATGATGTGTACGAAGCGCGGGTATTGACCGAGGCAGCAAAAAAATATAAGGTTGTCACCCAAATGGGCAACCAGGGAGCTTCTGGAGACGGCGTACGCATAATGCGCGAATGGTTCGATGCCGGGCTCATCGGTGATGTTCATACCATTTACACCTGGACGGATAGGCCCGTATGGCCCCAAGGCATCCAATGGCCATCGCAAAAAGCACCGGTACCGAATGAGCTTGATTGGGATCTTTGGCTGGGGACAGCGCCTTACAAAGACTATGTCGAAAAGCTGGTGCCCTTTAACTGGCGTGGATGGTGGGATTACGGTACAGGTGCCCTGGGCGACATGGGTTGCCACATCATGGAAGCCCCGTTTAGCATATTGGGGCTCCAATACGTGAAAGATGTACAAGCCAGTGTGGGTTCGGTATACGTGGATGAGTTCAAAAGGGGGTATTTCCCCGAAAGCTGCCCACCGTCAAGCTATGCGGTCATGACTTTCCCCAAAACCGACAAAACTTCAGGTGACGTAAAAATCCACTGGATGGATGGTGGCATCCAGCCGCAACGCCCCGAAGAGCTGGGACCAAACGAAGTGTTCGGCGACGGTGGAAATGGCATCCTCTTTATCGGTACAAAGGGAAAGATGATGGCTGGTTGCTATGCCGAAAATCCACGGTTACTGCCTACTTCATTGACCGAGCAGCATAAGCTTCCTGTAAAATACGAACGTGTACCGGGTGGGGCTGCCGGCCATTATGCGCAATGGGTGGAAGCCGCTATCGCAGGGTATGGCAATAAAGAAGTGAGCTCTCCGTTCGAAATTGCCGGTCCGCTCACCGAAGCATTGTTGATGTCCAACCTGGCCATCCGCGGCTCGGATTTACGGATTGATAATAAGTACCCTGGCAGGAATTTAAAACTGATTTGGGATAACGACAACATGAAGGTGACCAACTTTGATGAGGTCAACCAATTCGTAAAGCGGCAATACCGCCAAGGCTGGGAGCTATCAGCCGTTTAGTATAATCAATCCTTGAACTTCATAAAAAAAGGGGCGCAGGCCCCTTTTTTTATGAAGTTAGATAGCAATGGATGTATCCATTGCGAAGTCCTCATCCCTGAGGTGTACGATCTCCGTCGCCTTCTCGTAGTTGGTTGATTTCTTGGAAAAGAAATCATGTTGTGTCGTTTCGACATTAAGCCCGTTTAAAACAATGGGGTTTACGCGTTTGACTTCAAAGGTGGGTTCAAATCCCAGGTTCATGAGCGCCTTATTGGCATTATAGCGTACATACTCTTTTACCTCCGCAGTAAGCCCTACATCCGTATAGATTTCTTCCGTATACTTCAACTCGTTTTCATACAGATCATTGAGCAGCACGATGAGCTTTTCCTTTGCACGCTCCGGATTGGGCAGTTTTTTATAAACATCCTGGGCCAATAACCCTACGAATACGCCATGTATGGACTCGTCTGCAATGATTTTTTTGATGATGTCCGCACTGGCTACCATATGGCCTTGTCCGCATAACCACAATGGAATAAAAAAGCCACTATAAAACAGGAAAGATTCCAGCAGGACGGAGGCACATAATCCCATAAAGAGATCCTCTTTACTGATATCCGTCTCAGCCAGCTTGCGATAGTATTTGTCTATCGTGGAAGCCTTAAACTGCAGGTACTTGTTGTTTTGAACCCAGTTGAAGATGTCTTCAATATCCTGTGAAGTAGCTACGGTGGTAAAGATAGTGGAATAGGATTTGGCGTGGATGGCTTCCATCATGCACATGTATGCCAATACCGATTTATTTTGCAACGAATCAATGTGATCCATGATTTTGGGCATTCCGGTATGGCTTTGCAACGTATCAAGAAGCGTGAGGCCTCCCAGGGCCTTTTTATAACATTCCCGCATTTCCGGCGAGAGCGCTTTCCAGCTGTCTATATCCTTCGATGGGATATACTCTGTGTCAATCCAGAATTGCTTGATATTCTGCTCCCAAAACATCAGCGCGTAGTCATTTTCGGGATCGTTCCAGTTGACGGCTTTATATTGTTTCATGTCAGATTCGTTTTTTCGTGTTTTGTTTTTGGTGTTTCGTATTGTTTATGGCGTGCAGTGCATTGCGTATAGCGTATTGTGATTGTCCGAAAAATCTCAATACGCTATACGCGGCAATATTCGTCGCTTGTCTTATGCCGAGCACGATACGCACTCATCGATAGTGGATTTGCGTGTACGTGTATAATACAACGACTTCAATCCTACCTTGTGCGCATAGATGTAGTAACGGGCCAAGTCACGCGTAGTGTCGCGGGAGTTGGTATGCAGGATGGTGGAGATACCCTGATCGACGTGCCGTTGGATAACGGAAACAAGCCGCAGCACTTTCATCTGATCCATATCATAGGCCGATTTATAATAGAAATAATTTTCATTGGTCAGGTATGGCATGGGATAATAGGTGGTGCTATCGCCATATTCGCGTACCTCAATGGTGTCAACTATCGGCATCACCGAAGCAGTGGCATTCATAATGTATGAAGTCGACTGGTTCGGCGCGATGGCAATGCGGTAGGCATGGTAGACGCCGTGCTCCTGTACTTGTTGCTTGAGCGCTTTCCAGTCTTCCTTAGTTGGGATGTCTATGCCTGCAAACAATTCACTTACTTTAATCGTGGTCGGGAAATAATCCTGATTAACGTATTTGTCAAAGTAGCTGCCGTCGGCATAAGCCGTTTTTTCGAATCCGGTAAACGTGGTTTTCCGTTCGCGGGCAATTTCCATAGACGCTTGCAGGGAATAATAATTGACCATCATGAAGAATACATTGGCAAAATCCAGTGCTTCTTCGCTTTCATACATGATGAAGTTCTTGGCCAGGTATCCATGCAGGTTCATTGCGCCTAAGCCCACGCTATGCAGTTCACGGTTGGCTTTTTGTATAGAAGGCACCATGGCAATATCCGTCACGTCTGATACCATCGTAAGCGCACGCATCGCAGTTTTCACGGCTTGCTCTATCCGTTTGTTATCCATCACGGTGGCGATATTGAGCGAGCCCAAGTTGCAGGAGATACCGTAGCGGATGGTGTCTTCTTGTCCGTATATGTTGATGTCAGACACTTCGGAAATCTGCATAATTTCCGTGCAGAGGTTCGAAAACTTGACTTTTCCAATCCCGTTCAGTGCATGCTGGCGATTAGCGTTTTCCTTGAAAAAGATGTAAGGGTAGCCACTTTCTTTTTGCGTTTGGGCGATTTTAACCAGTAGGTGACGGGCATTTATTTTCTTTTTCTTGATTTTTGGATTAGTGATGAGCTCGTCATACATCTCGTCCATGTCCAATTCATCGAGGTACTTGCCATATTCCTGCATGACCGTATGGGGATGTATCAGATAACATGGTTCATCCTTGGCTGCTAATTCCATGAATTTATCCGGAATAATCACGCCGATGGAAAGCGATTTGATGCGGACCTTCTCATCCACATTGATTTTCTTACAATCGAGAAACTCTTCGATGTCCGAATGGAAGATATTGAGGTATACGGCCCCCGCTCCCGGGCGTTGGCCGAGCTGATTGGCGTACGAAAAGGTATCCTCAAGGATCTTCATGATGGGTAGTACGCCGCCGGCACGTCCTTCTACACCCTTGATAGCTTCACCACGTGCACGGATTTTTGAAATGTTGAACGACACGCCACCGCCGATAGACGATAGTTTCATGGCTGAATCTACGGCGTAGCCAATGCCGTTGAGATTATCGCCGATTTCGTCAAGGAAGCAAGACACCAGTTCTCCCGAACGTTTTTTGCCCGCATTGAGGAACGTAGGCGTAGCCGGCTGGTATTCTTGATTGATGAGCAGCTCAGCATATTGCAAGGCGCGGTCCACGCCTTCATGACGCGCAAGAAACAAGGAAACGGCAGCAACACGATCTTCATAGCGTTCCAGGAATTTTTCGCCGGAGTCATCGCGCAGCGCATAGCTCTGGAAAAACTTGAAGGCGCTCATGAACGACGGAAATCGGAACTTCTTGGCATTTATGAAGTTGTACACCTGCTCCATCTCCTCAAAGGTAAACCACTCATAGAAATTGATGTAGTAATTGTTTTCGATGAGGTAGTCTATCTTTTCCTTTAAGGTATAAAAGAAAACGGTGTTTTTGTTTACATACTCCAGAAAGTAGGCGCGTACGGCTTCCTTATCCTTATGCAGGCTAAACTCGTCATCATGTTTGATCATGATTTCGTTATTGAGCAAAATCCAGCTCTTTGCTACGTCGTTTGTTACCATAGTGTTTCCTTGCTTTAATAATAGCGATAAATTCATTAACGTCTTCGTTGGTTCCCGATAGCTCAAATTTTAATGCCAACGGTATACCATATTCGGTTGCAATTTTGTCTCCGGCCACGGCGAAGTTCCGTCCCCAGTTTCGATTTCCACTCGAAGATACAGAAAGCAGGTATGGGCTTGCATACTGCAGGAAGTTTTTTGTCGTCTCCGGTATTTCCCCGAATCGGGTGGTAAACGTTACCAAATGCCCTTCCTGTCCCACTTCCATGTCCGGTTGGATTTTTTGAGTGGTCCATCCGGTTAATTCAGCCACCTTCTGCATAAACCGTTCCACATTCCCCGTTTTGCTATCATAATATATCCTCTCCATTTGCAGACCTTTTTAGATGGTAAACCCCCACATTATCGAGGGGGTCCTAATGTTTTGCCTTATAGCTCGTTTCAGTACTTCGATTTCGGTCTCCCTACTATTGTACAGTCAATGCCGATAGTTCCTCGGGTTTGAATCCGATGATGCGTTGCGTCTCTTGGTCGTGATTCAACACAATAACCGTAGGCACCGTGCGTACTTTATATTGAATGGCCAATTCCGGTTTGTCAAACGGATTTACTTTTTCATAAGTAATACCCTTGCGGTCGAGAAATTCCGACACTTGGTTGCAAGGCGCACAGTCATTTTTTTCGAATTTAATAATCCGTGTCATAGCAATACGATTTTTAATGTTCAAAACTGCCGGATCTGAAATGGTAGATTCCGATAATTACTGTTGTGACGGTTGGTAAGTTGTAGCCTTAGAACAAATATCAGCTATTTCGATTCAGTTAGGTAGCAATTGTTATCAACAGATGTTGAATTATTCACATTGTGGATAATCGATGTGGGTTTCGTTTTTTGCAAAAATCTGTCAGTCAATATTTTTGATTAATTCAATGAGCTATTTCGCTTGTGGGTGTGGATAATCCACACCTGACTTCGGTATGCTTCTTGATAAACAGTCAGCTTTGGCCAGTCTGGCCTACTGTGCGCTAGATGAGGTATTCAAAGAGCGTCGGATCCCTGTTGACTTCTTTAAAATCAAAGCGGTGGTCGCGCATGCGCTCGATTAACGCCGCATAGTCGGCCGCTTTTTGCAATTCGATACCCACTAAGGCCGGTCCCCGTTCGCGCTGCGTTTTTTTGATGAACTCAAAGCGGGTGATATCATCATGCGGCCCCAGCACTTCGTTGACAAACAGCTTAAGCGCTCCGGGACGTTGCGGGAAACGGACGATAAAATAATGCTTCAATCCTTCGTACAACAACGAGAGCTCTTTGATTTCGCCCATTCGGTCGATATCGTTGTTGCCGCCACTCAAGATGCATACCACCTTTTTGCCCCGGATTTTAGGTTGGTAAAAATCAAGCGCCGCTATGGCCAGCGCACCGGCCGGTTCGGCAACGATAGCATCTTTATTATACAATTCCAAAATGGTTGTGCATATCTTCCCTTCGGGGATGGGCTGCACATCATCGAGCAATTGGCTACAGTATTGATAGGTAAGGTTCCCGATACGCTTTACCGCGGCGCCGTCTACAAAACGGTTGATTTCGTTGAGCATCACGGGGGCACCGTGCGCCAATGCCGCCTTCATGGAGGCGGCACCTTGGGGTTCCACACCGTATAGTTGGATGCCGGGCACGGTTTCCCGCAGATAGGCCGCGACGCCCGCCGCCAGCCCGCCACCGCCGATGGGTAGGATGACGACGTCGGTATCCGGTTGGTCACTTACGATTTCCGTGCCTACGGTACCTTGGCCCTCAATGATATCCGGATCGTCAAACGGATGAATGAATGTCATGCCCTGTTCGGCACAGTAGGTCAGGGCCACCTGCTGGCAATCGTCGAAGGTATCGCCGGTCAGTACAATTTCGATATAGCCGTCGCCGAACATTTCGGTCTGGCTGATTTTTTGCCTAGGCGTAGGGCCGGGCATGAAAATGATTCCCTTTATTCCCAGTTTTTTGCAGGAATACGCCACGCCTTGCGCATGGTTGCCCGCGCTGGCGCAAACCACTCCTTTGATACGCTCGGCTTCCGTGAGCTTGCTGATTTTATTGAAGGCCCCACGGAGTTTATAGGAGCGCACGATTTGTAGATCTTCCCGTTTGAGGTATATCGACGCGTTATATTTTTCCGACAGCCGCTGGTTGTATTGCAAGGGAGTGCGGTTTACCACTCCCTTGAAACGTTCAGCAGCAGCATCAATTGCCTGTTTCATTGCGCAGGTGTTGCCGTGATCCCTTCGGGAAGCTTGACCTGAGCAGCCAGCCAATCACCGACTTCACTGGTTTTATAGGCTTTATTATTGGCGGCAAGATCTTCGGTGACGATGCCTTCGGCCAACGATTTGTTTACTACCGCCCGGATGAGTTCAGCCTCTTCCTTCAGGCCGAAAGCATCTTCAAATAGCATAGCCGCCGAAAGTACGGTAGCTAATGGATTGGCAATGTCTTTTCCGGCAGCTTGCGGATAGGAGCCATGTATCGGTTCGAAAAGGGAAGTATGTACACCGATGGAAGCTGATGGCATTAATCCCATGGATCCGGAGATGACGGAAGCCTCGTCGGTGAGGATATCGCCGAATAGGTTTTCTGTGATCAGCACATCGTATGACGATGGCCACTGTACCAGGCGCATCGCCACGGCATCCACAAACTCATAGCTGACTTCTACTTCAGGAAAATCTTTCTCCATGTCCTGTACGGTCTCCCGCCAAAGCCGCGAACTTTCCAGTACGTTGGCTTTATCCACGCAGCATAGTTTCTTTCGTCGGTTCATCGCCATCTCGAAGCCCAGCTTGGCCAGCCGTTTCACCTCGTCACGTGTATAGGTGCATGTATCAAAGGCCGTTTCGCCATTGTCTTTCCTGCCACGTTCGCCAAAATAGATGCCACCGGTGAGTTCGCGCAGGATAATTAAATCGGTTCCCTCGATACGTTCACGCTTCAGCGGCGAATTATCGATGAGGGAAGGAAAGGTAAATGTCGGGCGTACATTGGCAAAAAGACCGAGCTGCTTGCGCATTTTCAGCAGCCCTTGCTCAGGGCGTACCGGTGCTTTGGGGTCATTGTCATAACGAGGGTGACCAATAGCGCCGAACAGTACCGCGTCAGCAGCCAAGCAGATTTCATGGGTCGATTCCGGGTAGGGATCGCCCACTGCATCGATGGCCGCAGCACCGGTTAGTCCAAAGGTCCAATTTACGCGATGGCCAAATTTTTCAGCCACTGCATCCACAACTTTTACAGCCTGGCCAACCACTTCAGGACCGATGCCATCGCCGGGTAAAAGCGCAATATTCAATTCCATATTCATTCAATTAAAGTCGGTAATCCCCAGCCGGAAGCTCGGAGTCCGAAGCATAGAAAATTAAAGTACAAAAATATAAAACTTACGTAGGTATCACTTCGATTTGATCCACATTCAACACGATATTTAGCATTTTTTGCGTGGCCTTGATAGCCGATACGGTTTGGTCGGAATCCAACCCGCGCGTCGAGAAGGTGCGGTCGCCCGATTCCCAGGTAATTGTCGTCTCGCAGAGGGCATCCGAGCTGCTCCCCGGGGCAATGCGCACGTTATAATCAACCAGATTGGGCAAGTGAATGTCGTTCTTTGCATATGCCATGGTCAACGCATTCATAAACGCATCGAATTGGCCGTCGCCCTGCGCGTGTTCTTCAAATAGCTGGCCATTGATACGCACGGCAATCGTTGCCGATGGGCGCAGGCCTTTGGCGTGGGTCAACACGTAGGATTCCACGAGGATACGCTCCTCGTGAGCCTTGGTCGCCAGCACATCGGAAATGATGTAAGGCAGGTCTTCGGTAGTTACAGTCTCCTTCTTGTCGCCCAGTTCGATCACCCGTTGTGTTACCTTTTTTAAGTCTTCCTCATTCAGTTTCAGACCGAGCTCCTGCAGGTTTTTTTCGATGTTGGCTTTGCCGGATGTTTTTCCCAAGGCATACTTCCGTTTTCTGCCGAAGCGTTCGGGGAGTAAATCGTTGAAATAAAGGTTGTTTTTATTGTCGCCATCGGCGTGTATGCCGGCCGTCTGGGTGAAGACGTTGTCGCCGACGATTGGTTTATTTGCTGGTATCCGCACGCCGGAAAAATTTTCGACCAGCTTGCTCACGGTAAAAATGGCAGACTCGTTGATGCCGATTTCGACGTCAGCAAGAAAGTCATTAATGACAGCTACGGCGCTGGCAAGCGGAGCGTTGCCGGCACGTTCGCCCATTCCGTTTACGGTCAGGTGCAGTCCGTCGATGCCCGCTTTCACTGCTTCGAGGACGTTGGCTGTACCCAGGTCATAATCATTGTGGGCATGGAAATCCAAATGCGCCTGCGGAAAGCGGGCCCGTAATGCCGCGATATATTGATGAGTTTCGCCGGGGGTAAGCACGCCGAGGGTATCGGGCAGCATTATCCGGTTGACGGGCTGCGCGGTAAGGAAATCCAGGTATTGCAGCACATATTGTGGCGAGTGGCGCATGCCGTTGCTCCAATCTTCCAGATACACGTTGGTGGCAATTCCCGCTTGCGCGGCCCGGATGATGGCATCGGCAATTTCGTCGAAGTGCTGCTGTGGTGTTTTTCGCAATTGGTGGGTGAGGTGGTTCAGCGAACCTTTGGTCAGCAGATTTTGCACCTTCACGCCAGCCCGTTGCATCCAGGCCAGTGAAATCCCATTATCGACGAAAGTAAGTACCTCAACACTACCCAGGTATCCATTTTTGGAAGCCCAATTTGCGATGGCCTCCACCGCTTCAAATTCCCCTTGGGAAACCCGCGCAGAAGCTACTTCTACCCGATCTACCCGAAGTTCCTCCAGCAGCAGCTGCGCAATGGTAAGTTTTTCTGAAACCGAGAACGACACCCCCGAGGTTTGCTCCCCATCGCGGAGTGTCGTGTCCATGATTTCTAGTTTCCTGCTTTCCATGGCTATAACGGAAGGGTCTTTGCAAACGCTTGGATATCCGATTTGATATTGAGTAAGTAATCGATGTCATCGAAGCCGTTCATCATGTTACTTTTCTTGTAACTGTTAATTTCGAACGATTCATGCTCGCCGGTCGCCAATAGCGTGATGGTCTGTTCGGGGAGGCTTACTTCGAGCTCGGTATCCGGGTCGGCATAGACCACTGCGAAAATCCGTTCCAGGAACCCGGCACTGACTTGCACGGGCAACACACCGATGTTGAGGCAATTGTTTCGGAAAATATCAGCAAAAAAGCTAGATACTACACATCTGAATCCATAATCATAGATGGCCCATGCAGCGTGTTCGCGCGACGATCCCGAACCGAAGTTCTTACCCCCTATGAGGATTTTTCCCTTGTATGTAGGGTCGTTGAGCACAAAATCGGCCTTGGGCGTATTATCCGGGTTATAGCGCCAATCGCGGAACAGGTTGTCGCCAAAACCTACCCGCTCAGTAGCCTTCAAAAACCGGGCGGGGATGATTTGGTCGGTATCCACATTCTCAATGGGGAGCGGCACTGCTGTGCTTTTCAATATGTTAAAACTATCGTATGCCATGATGCTTATTGTAAAAAGGTTCTCGGATCGGTTACTTTACCGGTAATGGCCGCTGCGGCCGCTACTAATGGACTGGCGAGCAAGGTGCGCGCACCCGGACCTTGGCGGCCTTCGAAATTCCGGTTGGAGGTGCTTACCGCATATTTGCCGGCCGGAATTTTGTCTTCGTTCATGGCCAGGCAGGCTGAACATCCCGGTTGGCGTAGCGAAAAACCTGCTTCTGTAAGGATGTCGAGGATACCTTCCTGCTTTATCTGTTCTTCCACCACGTGCGAACCGGGGACCAGCCATACCGTTACGTCGTCTGCCTTACGTTTGCCCTTTACCAGGGATGCAAAGGCCCGGAAGTCCTCAATACGGCCATTGGTGCAGCTACCCACAAAGACATAGTCCACTTTCTTGCCCTGCATAGGTTCGCCTTCGTGGAAACCCATGTATCCGAGTGATTTCTCAAAGGTTGCCCTTGCTTCCTCCACTTGGGTTGCATTAGGAATTTCCTTCGTGATACCGATGCCCATGCCGGGGTTCGTGCCATAGGTAATCATCGGTTCGATTTCTGAACCATCGAATACCAATTCTTTATCAAAGACGGCACCTTCATCTGTTTTCAGGGTTTCCCAGTACGCCATTGCTTTGTCCCAGTCGGATCCTTTGGGACTGAACTCACGGCCCTTGATGTAATCAAACGTCGTCTGGTCTGGCGCAATCATTCCGCCACGAGCACCCATCTCGATACTCAGGTTACAGACCGTCATCCGGCCTTCCATGGTCATCTGTTCGAATACACTTCCGGCATATTCCACGAAGTGTCCTGTAGCGCCCGAGGTGGTAAGCTTGGAAATGATAAACAGGGCAACGTCCTTGGGCAGCACGCCTTTACCCAGTGTACCGTTGATGGTGATGCGCATTTTTTTCGGTTTCGGCTGCATGATACACTGGGAGGAAAGTACCATTTCCACCTCCGAAGTGCCGATGCCGAAAGCAATAGCGCCAAAAGCACCATGCGTAGATGTGTGGGAGTCACCGCAGACGATGGTCGCACCCGGTTGTGTAATGCCGTTTTCCGGCCCAATTACGTGTACAATGCCATTCTTGTAATGCCCCAAACCCCAGTGTCGGATACCGTATTCTTTGGTGTTTTCCTCCAACGCCTTTAACTGGTTGGCTGACAAGGGGTCTTGTACGGGGAGGTGTTGGTTGATGGTCGGCGTGTTGTGGTCAGCGGTAGCGAATGTCCGCTCGGGATATAATACGCGGATGCCACGTTTTCTAAGTCCCAGGAATGCCACGGGGCTGGTTACTTCGTGGATTAAGTGCCGATCAATAAATAACACATCGGGCCCCCCTTCAATCTTACGCACCACATGCGCATCCCATACCTTGTCAAATAATGTCTTACTCATTTCTTATATAGTTGTCGTTTTGTTTCTGCTTTTTAGCGCGCGGCTTCGGGCATTAAGCCTACCATTTATGGCTTACCGCCAAGCCTAAAGCCCACGCCTAAATAAACTTATTCAATGCATCCAGGTAAGCGTTTGCCGATGCCCGCACGATGTCCGTGCTAAAGCCGTATCCCATGTACGATTTATCGTCATAAACGACACGCATATCTACCTTGCTGACGTCGTCGCTGCCGCCATGGATAGAGTGGATGTTGAACTCTTTGATTTCTACGTGTTTGCCGATGATCTCCTCAATCGCCTTAATCGTCGCACTCACCGGGCCGTTGCCAACGGCCGTAGCAGCATGCTCCACACCATTGTAGTTTAGTCGGATAGTAGCCACAGGGGACTCTTGGTCACCGGTCTTAACCTTTAATGTATTGATGGCTAAGCCATTTTTGAAATTTTCTTCTATTTTGGCGCCCATCAGTTGCAGGAGGTCGTCGTCCTTCAGCTCTTTCTTTATATCGGCCAGTTCCAAAAAGCGCTGGTATACCTGATTCAAGTCAATCCGATCGATGGTATATCCCAGTCGTTCGAGGTGGTGCTTCAGCGCATGTCTGCCGCTGCGGGCAGTCAATATGATTTCAGATTGATCAATCCCGACATCTTCCGGGTTCATGATCTCATAATTCTCACGGTGCTTAAGCACGCCATCCTGGTGGATACCCGAGCTATGTGCGAAAGCGTTACGTCCTACGATAGCCTTATTGGGCTGTACGGGCATGCGCATCATGCGGCTTACCATCCCGCTTATCGGATAGAGTTGTTTCGTGTTGATGTGCGTGTGCAGACCGACGGAGGCGTGCGTTTTCAAGATCATGACCACCTCTTCCAATGATGTGTTGCCAGCGCGTTCGCCGATGCCATTAATGGTGCATTCGACCTGCCTTGCGCCATTTTGCAAACCGGCAATACTATTGGCTGTCGCCAATCCGAGGTCATTATGGCAGTGCACCGAAATAATGGCTTTATCAATATTTTTAACGTTTTCTTTGAGAAACCGGATTTTTGCCCCGTACTGCTCAGGAAGGCAATAACCGTTGGTATCGGGGATATTCACTACCGTTGCGCCGGCAGCAATCACTGCCTCAATCATCCGGGCCAGGTATTCATTGTCGGCCCTTCCGGCGTCTTCCGCATAAAATTCAATATCTTCAACAAATGTCTTGGCATACTTCACGGCTTCCACGGCCCGTTCCAGGATCGCCTCGCGCGTACTGTTGAATTTATATTTGATGTGCGTATCGGATGAACCGATGCCGGTATGGATACGGGGTCTTTTGGCATGCTTCAATGCTTCCGCCGCACAATCGATGTCGCCTTTATTTGCACGTGTAAGTGCGCAGATAACGGGCTCGCGGACCAATTTCGAAAGTTCCACGACGCTGGTGAAATCTCCCGGACTGGATATCGGAAAGCCTGCCTCGATGACGTCCACGCCCAAGGATTCCAGCGCTTCGCCGATGATAAGCTTTTCGGGGGTCGTCAATTGAGAGCCGGGCACCTGTTCGCCGTCGCGAAGGGTGGTATCAAAAATGTATATGCGGTTTGGATCGTGTAACATGGTTTTCCAATGTTTTTAAGGAGCGGCGCTTTCTTGAAAGCGCCGCTATAAAATGGTATTTAGCACTATTAAACTTCCGTAGGCTGGTTTTCAGGGCGCAGGCTGCGTACTGCGGCTCCTGCCTGCCACATCTCACTTTCCCGTAGCTCTTTCAGCTCCTCTTCCAATTTTTCCCGGTAATCCGGTTGGCTATTGCTATCGATGGAACGTTGTGATTCCTTGCCCGAAGCGACGCTTTCATAAAGTTCCTTAAAAACGGGAGCCGTAGCATCACGGAATTTCTTCCACCAATCGAGTGCACCACGCTGTGCTGTGGTGGAACAGTTGGCATACATCCAATCCATACCATTTTCGGCCACAAGCGGCATCAACGATTGTGTAAGCTCTTCGACGGTCTCATTGAATGCTTCGGAAGGGGAGTGTCCCTTGTCGCGCAATACTTGGTATTGTGCGGCAAAAATACCTTGGATGGCACCCATTAATGTGCCGCGTTCGCCGGTGAGGTCAGAATACACTTCTTTTTTGAAGTCGGTCTCGAATAAATAACCGCTTCCGACCGCAATGCCGAGTGCAATGACCCGATCGCGGGCTTTGCCTGTAGCATCCTGATAGATGGCGAAGCTCGAATTGAGGCCACGCCCTTCGAGGAACATCCGGCGCAACGAAGTGCCTGATCCTTTGGGGGCTACGAGGAATACGTCCACGTCTGGGGGCGGAATAATGCCCGTCTGCTCATTGAATGTGATGCCGAAGCCGTGTGAAAAATACAACGCTTTGCCTGCAGTGAGGTGTTTCTTTACCGTAGGCCACAATGCAATCTGTGCGGCGTCGCTCAATAGGTAGCAAATAATGGTTCCTTTTTCAAGGGCCTCTTCAATTTCAAATAGCGTTTCGCCAGGTACCCAGCCGTCAGCAACGGCTTTATCCCATGTTTTTGAGTCCTTCCGCTGGCCTACGATGACGTGAATACCGTTGTCTTTTTGGTTCAATGCTTGTCCAGGGCCTTGTACGCCATAGCCGATGACTGCTACAGTTTCATTCTTCAGTACTTCCTGAGCTTTCTCCAAAGGAAATTCTTCGCGGGTTACCACGTCTTCCACGACTCCCCCAAAATTGATCTTTGCCATTTTCTGCTTTTTGTTTTTACTTATTTAACTAGTTGATTTATAATCGCAGCACTTTTGGAAATGCAATGCTAAATTACGATTTTTTTTGTTTTTCCCCTTCCAATGTTCGCCGAATAGCCATGGCATATCCATAGTGGAGATTGTCATGCGCCAATGCGGCGGAAAGGACTTCCTCGATGGTGTTCATTTCAAGACCGTAAGTGGATGTAGCAAAGGGGCTGATGGTAGCGAATACCCCCTTGTTGTAGTCCGCTTCAATCTGCTGGATAGATGAAATAAGCTGCCCTTTCAGGGAATCCAACTCTTCGGCGCTAATCCACCTTTCGGGCTTAGTGCCCTTACCGTAATCGCTTGAATAAGGAATTTCGTAATCCGGGCTCACCTGCGTACGCCGGTAGCAAAGCCCAGGTGTACTGACCGCGATGTGGCCGAAATTCCATCCGATATTGTTCTTGAAACCGTCTGGAATTTCGTTGATTTCCTCGAGGGTCAGTTGTTCCAATAATTGGGCAAACACGGCCCTGGTCTGCCTGATGTATTTAAAAATGATTTGCTGATTCATGTAATCACGTAATCTTCTTCCGACTTTACATCGTAAACACCTTATCTTGCTTATCAAGGTACCTGTTTTCCACCACTTCCGCAGCGGGTTCAGCTTCCTCAAATTCTTTGAGCTTTTTGTGGAACCCTTCGCTGTCTTTGATGATGGCAATCCGGGCACTGCGCACAAACTCAATGAGGTTGTACTCGGCCAGCGCGTCAGTCAGCGCATCGATTTCTTCGCGGTGGCCCGCGGTCTCAAAGACGGTGTAATCATTGCGTATGACCACCGCACTGGCACCGTATTGGCGCAAGAGCCGTTCTACCGGTGCCTTTTCGGTTACGATTTCCGTTGGCACCTTATACAGTGCTTGTTCCTGCCAAATAACCTCGTCATTGGTGTTGTAGTACGCCTTAAGCACCTCTACTTGTTTTTCAATCTGCCGACAGAGTTTGCGTACCACGTCCTCCGTTTCTTCAATCACGATGGTAAAGCGGTGGATGCCCTCCGCTTCGGAAGGCGAGGTGTTCAGGCTTTCGATGTTGATCTTACGCCGTGAAAAGATAGCGGAGATGCGGCCAATCATGCCGATGCTATTCTCCGTATAGAGGGTGATGGTGTATTCCTGCTTTTCCATGACTTTAATTTGCTATCGTTGAAACTTTTGTTGCCCGTATGCGGAGCCGTTTATAATCCGCATACCACTTTTTCGCCCCCTTGTCTGCCTATTTCAATCGTATTTCAGATACGCTGCTGCCCTGCGGCACCATCGGGAATACGTTGTTTTCCTTGCCGACCATCACTTCCAGCAAATAAGCGCCGTCGTGATTGATCATGTCCTGTAAGGCTTGCTTGAGGTCCTTGCGTTCGTTCACGCTATGGCCGGCAATCCCATAGCCCTTAGCCACCGTCACAAAATCAGGGCTGGTGATGTTGACGAAGGAGTACCGCTTATCGTGAAAGAGTTGCTGCCATTGGCGCACCATCCCTAAAAAGGAATTGTTGAGGATAAGAATCTTCACTTTGGCACCGAACTGCATGATGGTGCCCAGTTCCTGGATGGTCATCTGAATGCCTCCATCGCCGATGATGGCCACGACGGTCCGGTCCGGCGTGCCGTGCCAGGCACCTATGGCGGCGGGCAGTCCGAAGCCCATCGTGCCGAGCCCCCCCGAGGTGACATTGCTTTTTGAACGATTGAACTTTGCATAGCGGCAGGCGACCATCTGGTGTTGCCCCACGTCTGTAACAATGACTGCGTCGCCGCCGGTGAGGTCGTTTAATATGTTGATAACTTCACCCATGGTCATGACATCCGTTTTGGGGTTCAGCTCCTCGCGGATGACTTCGTCGATCTCTTCCTGTTCCAGTTGGCGGAAGCGGCCGACCCAGTCGAGGTGCTTCCGTGCTTCCACCAGTTGGGTAAGTAAAGGGAGTGTTTCCTTGCAGTCTCCCCAAACCGGCACGGTGGTTTTTACATTCTTGTCGATTTCGGCGGGGTCGATGTCGAGATGGATAACCTTGGCCTGTTTGGCATATTTATCCAATCGGCCCGTTACCCGGTCATCGAAGCGCATGCCAATGGCAATGAGCACGTCACATTCGTTGGTAAGTACGTTTGGCGCATAATTACCATGCATGCCCAGCATGCCTACGTGTAGCGGGTGGTCCGTTTCCAGGGCACTGAGGCCCATTACCGTAGCGGCTGCGGGGATTCCTGTTTTTTCTATAAATGCCTTGAATTCAGCCTCCGATTTGCCCAAGATGATGCCTTGTCCGAAAAGTACAAATGGCCGTTCTGCTGCGTTGATGAGCGCCGCCGCCTGTTCAAGATATTCCCTGCGCACAATCGGTTTCGGCCGGTAGCTGCGGATATGGTTACAGACCTTGTATCCTTCGTATGCAAATAATTGCAGCTGTGCATTTTTCGTGATATCTATCAAGACCGGCCCCGGCCTGCCTGTACGGGCAATATGAAAGGCTTTTGCCAACGCCGTGGGGATTTCACAAGCGTCGGTCACCTGGTAATTCCATTTGGTCACAGGCGTGGTGATGTTGATAACATCCGTTTCTTGGAAAGCATCGGTACCCAATAAATGAGCGAATACTTGGCCCGTTATGCAAACGATGGGATTGCTATCAATCTGTGCATCAGCTAATCCGGTTACCAAATTGGTTGCGCCCGGGCCGCTGGTTGCAAATACCACGCCTACACGCCCCGACGTGCGCGCATACCCTTGCGCTGCATGGATGCCTCCTTGTTCATGCCGTACCAGGATATGTTTGAGCCTGTCGTTGTAATCATACAACGCATCGTATATCGGCATGATGGCTCCGCCCGGATAACCGAATATGGTATCCACGCCTTCTGCCAGCAATGCTTCAAGCACCGCTTGCGAACCGCTTAATTGTATCGATGCCTTTCCTTCCTGATGAGATGGTGTGGTGTTTTTCGTAATTTCCAGCGTGTTCATATTACGTTCTTTTTGCTAATTTGCTATGGCTACAGGCCGACGTTCAATGATGTATTGCTCACAGCCTACAGCGGATTGAAGATTCAACACTCGTCCGTCACGCAGCCGGCGGCCGCATCGGCTACCGTCTTTGCGTATTTATAGAGTACCCCCCTGGTTGCCTTGAGTGCCGGTTTTTGCCATTTTGCGCGGCGTTCGGCAATAATGTCATCAGGCACCTGAAGGGTGATGGTATTGTTTACAGCATCGATGACGATCGGATCGTCGTCTTCCACCAAGCCGATAAGCCCACCATCATAGGCTTCCGGTGTGATATGCCCAACCACGAAACCATGCGTTCCACCACTGAAGCGACCGTCGGTAATAAGGGCCACGCTTTTGCCCAATCCAGCGCCGATGATGGCGGAGGTGGGTTTCAGCATCTCCGGCATGCCGGGTGCGCCTTTGGGGCCTTCGTTTTTGATCACAACCACATCGCCACGCTTTACGCGACCGGATGCGAGTCCGGCAATCAGTTCTTTTTCCCCATCAAATACACGGGCCGGTCCTTCAAAACGTTCGCCTTCTTTGCCGGAGATCTTAGCCACGCTGCCCTTTTCGGCCAAGTTGCCATACAGGATTTGCAGGTGTCCTGTTGGCTTAATGGGGTTATCCAATGTTTGCACAATGGGTTGGTCAATTTCATCGATTGGAGTAACATCGGCCAGATTTTCGGCCAACGTTTGCCCTGTCACGGTAAGGCAGTTGCCGTGCAACAGGCCTTCGTTAAGCAGGTATTTCATCACAGCAGGTACACCGCCATATTGGTGCAGGTCTTGCATGAGGTATTTACCACTTGGCTTGAAGTCGGCCAGCACCGGCGTGGTATCGCTCATCCGCTGGAAATCATCTTGCGTGATGTCTACCCCCACACTTTTGCCGATGGCAATAAAATGCAGCACAGCGTTGGTGCTTCCACCCAATACGATGATTACCCGCAATGCATTTTCGAATGCTTCCCGCGTCATGATATCGGAGGGTTTGATGTCTCGTTCAAGCAGGATGCGTATGTATTTCCCCGCTTCCAGGCATTCTTTACGCTTTTCTTCGCTCATCGCGGGGTTGGAAGATGAATAGGGAAGGCTCATGCCCAGCGCTTCGATGGCAGCAGCCATGGTGTTTGCCGTATACATCCCCCCGCAGGCGCCTGCACCGGGGCAACTATTTTTGACAATGCCGATAAAATCTTCTTCAGATAAGTTTCCCGCAATCTTCTGGCCGAGTGCTTCGAAGGAGGAAATAATATTGAGATCCTGACCTTTATAATGGCCGGGTGCGATAGTGCCCCCGTATACCATGATCGAAGGGCGGTTAAGGCGTCCCATAGCCATGACGGATCCGGGCATGTTTTTGTCGCAACCGGGGATGGCGATGAGTCCGTCATAGTATTGGCCCCCGCAAATTGCCTCAATGCTATCGGCAATAATATCGCGGCTGACCAACGAATATCGCATGCCATCAGTGCCATTACTCATCCCGTCACTGACGCCAATTGTGTTGAAGATCAGGCCTACCAAGTTGTTGCCCCACGCGCCCTCTTTCACTACTTTAGCCAGATCATTAAGGTGCATGTTGCAGGTGTTGCCGTCGTAGCCCATGCTAGCGATACCCACCTGGGCTTTTTGCATGTCGTCATCCGTCAACCCGATGCCATAAAGCATGGCTTGAGCCGCGGGCTGGGTTTTGTCTTGTGTAAGTACTTTACTGTATTTGTTCAGTTCTGTTGTTTGTTTGGTTAGCATCGTTATATAATCACTTGATAATTTTCTTTTTCCAATGTCAGGTTTTTATAGGCCCGTTGTATTGTGGCACCAAGCGTATCCGTCCAATTTTCGGGAAAGCTTGCATCATCAATTCCAGCGATGCCTACGATACCGGTGGCTGTTCCGGTAAGAAAAGCGCTGTCGGCGGCCCGCAGCTCTTCCAGAGACAACGGCTTTTCCACCATGTCAATGTTGAGCGCCTTGCCAAGTTCCAAAACGGTTTGCCGCGTGATGCCCGGAAAAATATGGCCGGTGGGAGGGGTGTACAAGACCCCGTCCTTTTCGATAAACAGGTTGTTGCTCGAAGCTTGCGCGACATAGCCGTTGCTATCCAATAGAATAGCCTCGTCAAATCCCCGCTTGGTGGCTTCCGTCGTGGCTACGATAGAGGCTACATACTGACCAGCGATTTTAGCATCCGGCGGCATCGAATGAGGGTTTGGCCGTTGATGGGGCGACAACGATACCCGGATAAGCCCCGTGCCCAGAAAAGGCCCCCATTCCCATGCTGAAATAACGATACTTGAGTCGGTGGCCGGGGTCAAATACATGTTGTGCCCGGTGGTAACCAGCGGCCTGACATATGCGCTCCTCAGGTTGTTTTTGTCCAGAAGCTTATATGTTTTATCGACGAGGTAATCAATTTTCCAGGGAAACGCGATTCCCACAAGTTCGCAGGAGCGGCGGAGGCGATCATAGTGCTGCTCGGCTTTGAATAAACGTGTACCGTTATGCGTGTTGTAGGCCCTTATGCCCTCGATGGCCGAATAGCCATAGTGTAGCGATTGGCTGAAGAAATCCACTTTCGTGTCATCAGCTTTAACAAACTCGCCGTTCAAATAGGCCCATGTATCGTTGCCAAAATATCGCATATTCCGTTGACCTGAACTTGCCCAATTATGCTTTGCCATACCACTTGGATTTCTCCCTCAAATCCGCGATAGGTTCCTGTCCTTTTTTGACTTTATCAAGGTAGGATCTTTATTCTTATCAAGCAATAGCCGTCATTCATTTTTTTGAATAATAATATAATTCTATATATCGGTATTGTGTAGAATATTATTTCTTCAATATTGTTTTGTTCAGAATAATGTTTTTTTATTGATATACTAAAATCAGTTTCGGTATTCGGTTCACTTTTACGTTAGCACGTTAAATCTTGGTAAATTCTGCGTAAAATGGGGTTTGCCGTCCAAAAAGTTGCCAAAAAGAAAGCCCTCCGGCAGTGTTTACCGGAGGGCTTTCTTTTGTTGTTTTTATTGAATTTTATGTCGTTGTTATCCCTTCGGCAAGCACGGTGACGTTGTTGTGGATGACTTCCACAACGCCGCCGATAATGTTGATAATTTCTTCGCTTTTACCGGTACGGATAATGACTTTCCCATCTTCCAGCGTAGACACGATTGGTGCGTGATTTTCGAGCACTTCAAAGGAGCCGGCGGTGCCCGGTACGGTCACCGATGTCACTTCACCCTCGAAAACAGGTTTGTCCGGAGTAATAATTGTAAGTTTCATTAGACAGCCTCCGCCAACAGTTTCTTGCCTTTTTCAATGGCGTCTTCAATCGTACCGACCAGGTTGAAGGCTGCTTCAGGATACTCGTCTACTTCGCCATCGATAATCATGTTGAATCCTTTGATGGTATCCTTGATGTCTACCAGCACGCCTTTGAGCCCGGTGAACTGTTCGGCCACATGGAACGGCTGCGACAGGAAGCGCTGTACACGGCGCGCGCGGGCAACAACCAATTTATCTTCTTCCGAGAGTTCATCCATCCCGAGGATGGCGATGATATCCTGCAGTTCTTTGTAGCGTTGCAAGATTTCTTTCACCCGCTGTGCGGTGTTGTAGTGCTCTTCACCCAAAACCGCAGGACTCAATATCCGTGAAGTAGAGTCTAGCGGATCCACGGCCGGATAGATACCCAACTCGGCAATTTTACGGGAAAGCACCGTCGTAGCATCCAAGTGGGCAAAGGTGGTGGCCGGTGCAGGGTCCGTCAAGTCGTCTGCCGGTACGTATACCGCTTGGACAGACGTGATGGAGCCACGCTTCGTTGAGGTAATGCGTTCCTGCATAAGCCCCATTTCGGTGGCTAATGTCGGTTGGTACCCTACGGCTGACGGCATCCGGCCCAACAGGGCGGATACTTCCGATCCCGCTTGCGTGAAGCGGAAAATGTTGTCAATGAAGAAGAGGATATCCCGGCCGGCACCTTCGCCGTCACCATCGCGGAAATATTCGGCGATGGTCAACCCCGAAAGGGCCACTCGGGCACGTGCACCGGGAGGCTCATTCATCTGTCCGAAGACGAATGTGGCTTTGGAGTCCTTCAGTTCCTCGGCGTTCACTTTTTCCAGAGGCCATTCACCTTTTTCCATGCCCTCCATAAATTCTTCGCCATATTTGATAATCCCCGATTCCAGCATCTCACGGAGCAGGTCGTTACCCTCACGGGTTCTTTCGCCTACGCCTGCAAATACCGAAAGCCCGGAGTAGGCTTTTGCAATATTGTTGATGAGTTCCTGAATCAACACGGTTTTTCCTACGCCTGCGCCGCCGAACAAACCGATTTTACCACCTTTGGCATAAGGCTCTAACAGGTCGATTACTTTAATGCCGGTAAAAAGTACTTCGGTTTCGGTGGAAAGGTCTTCAAATTTCGGGGGGGTGCTGTGAATGCTGCGCCCGTCAGTTTTGTCAAGCTCTTGAATGCCGTCGATGGCGTCTCCCACTACGTTGAATACACGCCCTTTGATGCCTTCACCCACCGGCATTTTGATAGGAGCACCCGTATCGACAACCTTCATGCCGCGGGTCAAGCCTTCGGTGCCGTCCATCGCGATGGTGCGGACGCGCTCTTCACCCAGATGCCGCTGAACCTCCAGCACAATACGTTGACCGTTTTCTTTCTCGATTTCCAACGCATCATAAATCTTCGGAAGTTTGGCGTTTTCAGAGAAACTTACATCGACCACAGGGCCGATAATTTGGGCTATTTTTCCAATATTGGACATATTATCAGGGACTAAAATTTTATAAACCAATGTAATAAAGGCAAAATACGGACCTTAATTTTGGACTGCAAAAATACGCTTTAAAGAATTAAAAGCAAATTTAAATGCAAAGAATTATCGGCCGATAACAGTGGGGGTACGCGTGGCGCGGCAAAAAGGCTATCAGCGTCATTTGCTGAATGTTTCCGGGTGCGGCAGCGGGTCAGAAAGCGTGCGGACAAGTGACACCGGATGCCTCGATTAAGGAACATGCGGTATCAGTCCGCTTGCCGATCCGCACCCTGCCCGGCCAGCATCCAACCGGGGCATTCTGGAACGAGCTTACTCACGATTTTCTTGGCGCTTGGGGAAGCGTACCGATGGCGGTCCACATGCCCTTTCCCCCGAAAGTCATCGGGCTAAGGCAAAGCTCGGAGACTTTCAAGCCCGTTTTCCTAACAATTTGTACTTCATGTTTCAACGATTTGTTTTGATAATTGAATAAACGCAAGCTTTCGCCATAAAGATAGGTTTAGCAGGTTTCTTGTTGGGCAACGATATAGGCCGCTGTTTGTTTGCAACTATACGCGCCCTGTCGTCCAATAGCATTAAGTAAGCGTAAGCGCGAAATTTTGGTTAGGGATAGTATCGTCCAAGCTGTTCCACGATGGCTTTTCTTAGCGCCAAGGGCTCAATGATGCCGGCTTGCCGGTAAACGATTTCGCCTTCCGGTGAAACAAGTATGGTATAGGGGAGAGCGCCCTGCCATTCTTCGTCCACCGCCTCAATGAGGTCGTATTTGTTTTCGTCGCCAAATAAGAAATTGCGGTTACTGGCATATTTTTGCCGCAAGAATGTGTGCACTTTGTCGGCCGATTTTTTGGCGTCAAGCGAAATCGTGACAAAGTCGAAGTCGCGGTGGCGGTACATTTTGTCGGTTTCCACAAGTGCCGAAAACTCAGCCACGCAGGGCCCACACCACGTTGCCCAGAAATTGATCAAGCGGTATTTTCCTGAATTGTTTTGAAGTACAGCTTTCAGTGTATCCATATTGGCTGCTACCAAGGTCACTGGTTCTTTTTTCCATTCTTCTGCCTCGCGGGTTTTCCAGTCTGTTTTAGATTTCCACTTTACGGAGCACCCGAATGTCCTGGTGGTGGCCGTTGTCACCGGTTTTTCGGCGAGCAGCTCATCCACCGCATTTCGCAAATCGAATGTTTTGGCCCTGCCGATGTGTTCATCATCATCAATGCGCCCCGCATAGCGCAGGATACGTTCTTCGTCAAATACAAAGGCATGTGGCGTGGTGGCGGGTCCATATTGAACCGATGCTTGTTGGTCTTCGCCGTCATAGAGGTACGGAAAATTATAGCCTTTCTCTTTATGGCGTATTTTCATCTCTTCGAAACTGTCGCTCAGGTCGGTATAACCCAGTTCATCCAGCCGGATGGCGGCATCCGAATTGGGGCTGATGGCGACCACCTGCACGTCTTTGGGTTTGTAAGCCGCCGTAAACTCGATAATGCGATCTTCGTACGCCTGGGCTGTAGGGCAATGGTTGCACGTGAAAATAATGACCAGCAACCTGGCATTCTTAAAACTCGCCAGCGTATAGGTTTTATCGTCCACGCCCTTCAAACTGAAGTCCGGAGCTTTGACACCGATCGGGAGCGGCTTGGGATCGTCTGCAAAGGCCATCGAAGTCGATGCCGCAACTAAGGCCAATAAAAAAACAATGTTCTTGGATGGCTTCATAACTGGAAAGGATTATAATATATACAAATTTAGGTAAAATTGGTTTACGATCTGCCAGAATGCCTACAAAACTTGCTGTCTGGTCGAACGGAATTTACCCTTAGCCAGCCCTTACGCTAACTATACCCTAAATATCCTACCAATATCCCCATGCCATAACATGGAGTTTAGCCGGTGTTTACTCGGATTCATCCGAACAAAACCCGACTGAATCCGAATAAACTCCAAGGAATACCGAGCGCTAAGCCGACTATAGCGCAGTAAAGTACACGAAGTAGGGGGAGGGGGACTAGCCCAACCGTTTGTTGAGCTCGTCCTGTAGCTGCCGCTTGAGTTTCTGTTCCTTTTCCAGCGCTTTCTTGCGGTGCTGATCAAATTCCGCTTGGAGTTCTTCGATAGCCTTCTGGATATCGCGCATCACCACATGACTTTGGTTATATCGGTAAACGTAAAAAATCAGTGCGATAGCCAATAAGAGGACAATTCCCCACATGATTAGGCTGTATGTGTCTTTCTGAAGCGACAGACCAAGAAAGGAAAAGCTATCTTTTTGCTGCTGGGCATCACGTAGCTCATTTTTGACTTGCGTGAGTGAGTCAGCCATCGCGTCTACTTGCGCCTGCTGATCACCGTCTTTTGCCTTTAAATCAGCAATTTCCTTACTTAACGCTTTGATGGTGTCGGCAACATTTTGCCGTATCCGCTCCAAGTTCGCTTGGCGAACATGCTCAATACCATCCTGTGTCTTCGAAATCGCATAGAGATAGATAAATTGGCTGTCTATTGTTCCACTTGTGAGCGATCCTTTAGGGGGTTCCCTCCGCGTTGGTGTTTGACCAAATACATCTCCTACCGAAATTAAAGCAACCAGCACGGTCAGCAATGCAATGTTTTTCATGTTCGTTAGCTCTTGTTAAATTATGTTTCCAACTATAAGAACACGATATTACGGTAATTATTGTTAAATTGGAAATCGAACCGCATAAAATTGATCAACGTTTGGTGTAAACATGACAGCACATAACAGTTCATTTTTCCATCTTTTCTAACTTGCGCCATCATTAATGACCAATTAACCATATCGTTATGCAAGCATTAGCGGGGGTAATTTTTCACTTCATCGGAGGATTTGCATCGGGAAGTTTTTATGTGCCCTATAAAAAAGTAAAGGGGTGGGCATGGGAAAGTTTCTGGATCGTCGGTGGATTATTTTCGTGGCTTATTGTTCCGCCGTTGGCCGCATACCTCACCATTCCGGATTTCGCGAGCATCATCCGGCAGGCCGATAACAGCACAATCGGCTATGCCTATCTTTTTGGTCTGCTTTGGGGTATCGGTGGTCTTA
Organism: Parapedobacter sp. ISTM3; assembly: GCF_016533505.1. Classification (NCBI taxonomy): domain Bacteria; kingdom Pseudomonadati; phylum Bacteroidota; class Sphingobacteriia; order Sphingobacteriales; family Sphingobacteriaceae; genus Parapedobacter; species Parapedobacter sp. ISTM3. The sequence continues at coordinate 98,111 of NZ_JAENGN010000005.1, forward strand.
CGTATGGGTTGGGAGTCAGGTATTTGGGAGTGTCGCTTGGCAGCAGTATTATTCTCGGATTAACGATGGTGTTCGGTTCGTTAGTTCCATCGATATTTTATTACGTCAATGGCAGTGAAGGCAAAGAAACCATCGATCTGTTTTTTTCCACGGCATCGGGCCGGACGGTTCTGCTCGGCTTGGCTGTCTGTGTGCTGGGCATCTACCTATGCGGCAGGGCAGGCGTGCTGAAGGAAAGGGAACTAACGGGTGCGCTGGCAGACGCCAGCGGGAACAAAGATTACCAGTTCGGCACGGGATTGTTGGTGGCCATTGTTTCGGGGGTTTTGAGTGCATGTTTCAATTTTGGGTTAGAAGCGGGAAAACCCATGGCACATGTGGCCAACGATCTGTGGAAGGCGGATCATCCTGCGCAAGGTGAGTTTTTATTTCAGAACAATGTGACGTATGTGGTCGTACTTTGGGGTGGACTTACGACTAATTTTTTGTGGTGCATGTTTCTCAATGTAAAGAATAGAACCTTTGGCGATTATGTAAACCCGCGTGTGCCTATCGGTCGAAATATCTTGTTCTGTGCCTTGGCAGGCACGACATGGTACCTGCAGTTTTTCTTTTATGGCATGGGAGAAAGCCGATTAGGAAACGGGGCGAGCTCCTGGATACTGCATATGGCATTCATCATTCTCATTGCTAATGCCTGGGGGGTAGTTTTAAAGGAGTGGAAAGGAGTAAGCAAGCGGACCTACGCCACCATCATCGGGGGAATCGCCGTGATCATCCTGTCCATTCTGTTGGTCGGGTTTGCAAGGACGCTGGAACCGTAGTTGGGCGCCGGGCGCATGGAACCGATGGGCGAATGTCGGCAGCCAAAGAGAATACAAACGAAGTAAATTAACGAAAACAATATAAAAGCGTATGTCTGGAATTATCGGAAAAGAATCATTCAAGCATGTTAGTTATTTGTGGGATGATGCCAAAGCAGCTGAACTGGAAGGCGATGAAGTAGCACTGTTGCTTTATCGCTCCAATTTATTGGGGGCTGATTTAAGGCTTACCAACTATGGAGGCGGGAACACGTCCTGTAAAGCCATGGCTAAAGATCCACTGACAGGGCTCGATACGGAGGTGATGTGGATTAAGGGCTCCGGTGGCGACATCGGCACCCTTACACGCAGTGGGCTTGCCGCCCTTTATGTAGATCGGCTGAGAAGCCTTGAGCACGTTTACCGCGGACTTGAGCATGAGGATGAAATGGTTGAACTGTTTAACCACTGCATCTATGACCTCGCGTCCAAGGCGCCGTCGATTGATACCCCCTTGCATGGATTTCTACCGTTCAAACATATCGACCATTTGCATCCTGACGCCGCAATAGCCATTGCCGCAGCCAAAGATGGCCAGCGCATTACACAGGAGCTTTTCAACGGCGAAATCGGTTGGGTAGGGTGGCAGCGGCCGGGTTTTGACCTCGGTTTGAAGCTGAGGCAGTGTCTGGATGAAAACCCAGGTATCCGCGGCATCATGCTGGGTTCGCATGGCCTATTCACCTGGGGCAATACGGCCTACGAAAGTTATGTAAACACGCTGACGGTTATTGAACGCTGCGCGGAATACCTGGAGGCAAACTATGGTAAAAAACGGCCGGTTTTCGGCGGAACAAAAATCGCCGCTATTCCGGAGGGCGACCGAAAGAAGCAAGCGGCAGCACTGGCGCCGGTACTCCGCGGATTCTGCTCCTCTGAACGTCATATGGTGGGGCATTTTACGGACGATGAACGGGTGCTGGAGTTCATCAACTCCAACGATCTTGACCGACTGGCTCCCATGGGCACCAGTTGCCCGGATCATTTCTTGCGCACAAAAATCAGCCCATTGGTGCTGGATTTGGCACCGGATGCTGATCTGACCGACGTAGCGGCACTGAAAGCCCGGTTAGCGCCTGCTTTTGACGTTTACCGGTCCATGTATAAAGAATATTATGAAGCCTGCAGGCATCCCAATAGCCCGGCAATGCGCGATCCCAACCCTGTCATTATTCTCTATCCGGGTATCGGTATGTTTTCGTTCTCCAAAGACAAACAGACCACCCGCGTGGCCGCTGAATTTTACGTCAACGCCATCAACGTGATGAAAGGGGCGGAGGCCATATCGGAATATACCGCATTGCCACGGCAAGAGGCATTTAATATCGAATATTGGTTGCTTGAAGAGGCTAAGTTACAGCGCATGCCCAAACCTAAGCCATTGTCAGGCCGAATAGCCTTGATCACGGGCAGTGCGGGGGGCATTGGCAAGGCTATTGCCCGTAAATTTGTTCAGGAAGGCGCGGTGGTGGTCCTCAACGACCTGAATGCGGAGCGGCTGGAGGGTGCAGGCGAGGAGTTCAACGCCGCATTTGGGAAGGATGCCTATACAACCGCATTACTGGATGTTACCAAGGAAGGTCAAATCCGGCAGGCCTTTGATGCAGCGGCGCTGGCCTTCGGGGGAGTGGATATCGTAGTGAACAATGCCGGATTGTCCATCTCCAAGTCCATTGAAGAACATACGCAAGCGGATTGGGATTTACTTTATGACGTCTTGGTCAAGGGTCAGTTTTTAGTCACCCAAGCTGCCGTACGGGTGCTCAAAAAGCAGGCTATCGGTGGCGATATCATTAACATCGTAAGCAAAAATGCGTTGGTAAGCGGGCCCAACAATGCCGGGTATGGCTCGGCGAAGGCAGCGCAGCTGCACCTCAGCCGGTTAAACGCAGCGGAGTTGGGGCCCGATAAAATCCGTGTAAACGTGGTCAACCCCGATGCAGTCATCAGTGACAGCAACATTTGGGCCGGCGGTTGGGCGGAGGGACGCGCAAAAGCATATGGTATCTCTGTGGAGGAATTACCGGCCTATTATGCAAAGCGGACCCTGCTGAATGAGGTCATTCTGCCTGATGATATCGCAAATGCCTGTTTTGTCCTGGTCGGGGGGCTGATGACTAAGTCCACGGGCAATGTGCTCAATGTGGATGGCGGTGTAGCCATGTCGTTTGTACGTTAGATTATCTTTTTTTAACAGAATTGTCAACTAAATCATCGTAAAGGGTGCGCGTTGCTAATTCTGTTTTACCTTTGATAAAGTAAGCCTTTTATGCATATCGATAAACATCAGATCACGCAGCATAATGAACAATTGGAGGTGTCCCATCGGCGCAGATTCATGCGACTGGCCGATGAGTTGCCCAATGCCGAACAGGTTATAGGGCGATTGGTTGATTTTGAGGTCGCTATACCGAGCTGGGCACTGGGCACCGGCGGGACACGCTTTGGCCGGTTCTCCGGAGGGGGCGAACCACGCAACCTGGAAGAAAAAATAGCGGATATTGGGGTACTGCACGCACTTAACCGCTCCAGCGGCGCGATATCGCTGCATATTCCCTGGGATATTCCGGAAGACTATGCAGCTATCCGCAGCTTGGCCCAGCAAAACGGGTTGGTGTTTGATGCTATGAATTCCAATACCTTTCAAGACCAGCCGGGGCAGACGCTTAGCTACAAATTCGGCTCCATGCAGCATGTGGATAAAGCCGTCCGCAAGCAGGCCGTTGAACACAATATCGAAGTCATCAAGCACGGCATCGAACTGGGGTCGAAGTCGCTGACCGTCTGGTTGGCTGACGGGTCGAGCTTCCCGGGGCAGTTGAATTTCCGTAAGGCCTTCCAGAATACGCTGGAAAGCTTGCAGGAGGTCTACGAAGCATTGCCCGGTGATTGGAAGATGTTTGTCGAATATAAAGCATTCGAGCCCAACTTTTATTCCACTACGGTCGGGGACTGGGGGCAGTCGTTGCTGTATTCCAATAAACTGGGCGATAAAGCTTATACGTTGGTTGATTTGGGACATCACCTGCCCAATGCGAATATCGAACAGATTGTCGCGTTGTTACTGATGGAAGGCAAGCTTGGTGGTTTCCATTTCAATGATTCCAAGTACGGCGATGACGACCTGACTACCGGAAGTGTCAAACCTTATCAACTGTTTCTGATATTCAATGAGCTGGTCGAAGGAATGGACAACCGTGGAATGGATCACACGAACGATCTGGGTTGGATGATTGATGCCTCACACAACCTTAAAGACCCGCTTGAAGACCTGCTGCAGTCCGTAGAAGCGATACTCATCGCCTATGCGCAAGCGCTGTTGGTCGATCGCGTGGCATTGGTTGAAGCCCAGGCTGCCAATGACGTTGTGCGGGCACAAGAGCTATTACAGCAGGCGTTCCGTACTGATGTGCGTCCCCTGGTTGCCGAGGCGAGGCTGCGCGCGGGGGGCGCTTTGAACCCCTTGCAGCTATTTAGGGAGCTGGATGTGCGAGGCCAACTGATTAGCGAACGGGGAACGAAAACCACGGCCACCGGATTATAAGGATTGAACGATGAAAACACCAGTCATAGCCGTATTCGATGTAGGCAAAACCAATAAGAAACTGTTTCTGTTCAACGAACAGTATAAGATAGTCTTTGAGCGTTCGGCCCGGTTCACCGAGACGGTGGATGAGGATGGCGACCCTTGCGAGAACCTCGAAAGCTTGCGCCTGTCGGTATTCGATTCGTTACATGAAGTGTTTAGAAAACCCGAATTTGAAGTGCGGGCGATCAACTTTGCCGCTTACGGGGCAAGCTTGGTGTATGTCGATGAGGACGGCAAGCCATTGGCACCGCTGTATAATTACCTGAAACCTTATCCGGAGGAATTGCAACGCAAGTTTTATGAGACTTACGGGGGAATGGAAACCGTAGCGTTCACCACGGCCTCCCCCGTGTTGGGTAGCCTCAATTCGGGCATGCAACTATACCGGTTGAAGTATGAGCGCCCGGCGCTCTTTGAACGTATCCATTTTGCTTTGCACCTACCCCAGTACCTGAGTTTCCTTGTTTCGGGTCGGATGTACTCCGATATGACAAGCATTGGTTGTCACACCCATCTTTGGGACTTTACCAAGCGTGATTATCACGAATGGGTATACCGGGAAGGGATCATCGATAAGTTGGCGCCGCTGGCACGGGCGGATGAGGTCTATCCGGCGTCCTTCCCCGGAAACGGCTATGGAGTGGGCACTGGGTTGCATGACAGCTCGGCTGCATTGATTCCTTATTTGGTTAGCTTCCATGAGCCGTTCGTACTTATTTCCACGGGCACCTGGTGTATAAGCCTCAACCCATTTAATCACACACCGCTTACGAAAGCGGAATTGGAGGCCGACTGCCTATGTTACCTGCATTACAAAGGCACGCCGGTGAAGGCTTCCCGCTTATTTGCGGGGTATGAACACGAACACCAGGTGAAGCGGATCGCCGAACATTTTGGACAGCCATCCAGCCGGTACCGCAATATGACCTATGACCGGAGCATCGTTTCTAAGTTGCAGCAAGAAAAAGGAGGGCCCATGCCCATCGGAGGCAAGGTGTCGGCTTTTGCGCAGCGCAACCTGTCGGACTTTGTGTCCTATGAAGAGGCTTATCACCGCTTGATTATGGATTTGATAGCATTGCAGCAGCTATCTACCCAGCTGGTGATTAAAGGGTCAGCGGTGAAACGTATTTTTGTGGATGGTGGGTTTAGCAAAAATACCATTTACATGAATCTGTTGGCAAAGGCATTTCCGGATATGGAAGTCTTTGCGGCATCGATGGCGCAAGCCACGGCGGTAGGTGCCGCACTGGCCATCCACGAGGCCTGGAACAGTAGGCCTATGCCGAACGATCTCATTGAATTGCGGTTTTATGCACAGGCGGAAAAAAAAGAAAAAACAGAAAAAAATGAACCCTGATTTACTCAAGTACAACCCTCAGTATCCTTCTGTCAGCGATTTGAAGCGAAAAGCCAAACGCCGTATTCCGAAATTCGCTTTCGATTACCTCGAAGGTGGGTGCAATGAAGAGATAAACCTTTGGCGCAATGAAGCCGATTTCCGCGATGTCCAGCTGATCCCGAGATACCTCAAAAAACACTTTGGGGTCGATATGCGTACCGAATTATTCGGTCATGTGTACGATGCCCCTTTTGGTATATCGCCCATCGGATTACAAGGACTGATGTGGCCCAACGCGCCGGAAATATTGGCCAAAGCGGCCCTGAAACACAATATACCGTACACATTGAGTACAGTCTCCACAAGCAGTATCGAGCGCATAGCGGAGGTGACCGAGTCGCAATTTTGGTTCCAGCTGTACCACCCCACGGAAAACAAGCTGCGGGATGATATCCTTAGAAGGCTTGAAGCGGTGCAATGCCCGGTGCTCGTGGTCTTGGTGGATGTCCCCTCTTTTGGACTTCGTTACCGGGAGATCAAAGCGGGGCTTTCCATGCCGCCCAAGATGACGATTAACAATTTTTTGCAGGCTGCGGCGCGTCCGGCCTGGGCGTTTGAGACCTTACGGGTCGGTATCCCTGAGTTTGCAACATTGAAGCCCTATATGGGCAAAGATCTCAACCTGAGCCAGCTGGGTAAATTTATGAACGCTACGTTTACCGGCCGCGTAGACGCGGATAAGGTGAAAGCCCTCCGGGACCTGTGGAAAGGCAAACTTGTTATCAAGGGCGTAGTGTGTGAGGAGGATATGGAGGCGAGCATCCGCATTGGCGCAGACGGGATTATTGTATCCAACCATGGCGGAAGACAAATTGATGCTGGTGAATCGACCATCAAACCGCTGAAGGGACTGGCGGATAAATATGGCGATAGGATAAAAATCATGATCGACAGCGGGTTGCGGTCCGGCCCGGATATCGGACGGTCGCTGGCTTGCGGAGCACATTTTACGTTCATGGGACGTCCGTTTATGTATGGTGTAGCGGCACTGGGCCGAGAAGGAGGTGACCACACCATTGCCATGCTAAAAGCACAACTCAAACAGGTGATGGAACAGGTGTGCTGCGAGAAAATTGAAGATTTTCCGGCGACTTTGGTCTCCAAATGAGAACACCAACCGGGGTTCAAACACGTGGTGATTGAGTCTCACTTCGTGGAAGGGCTGGATCATTTCGAAGCGACGTTTGAGGGGGCCTACGGGGCGATTAAGAGCGGCTGGAAAAAGAGGGGTACGCGGGTAGACCTGGATATCGTCATCCTGCCAATAGCAGCTACCTTGATATTGTCCGGCGATGAGTGTCGTGTATTGTCTGCGGGTAGTCATCGCATCAGGTTTCCGAATGACTGAAAGCTATCGCGATTGTTTTTTCTATTTTTACGCCATGGAACCGCTTAAAGAAATGTTCAACCGTGCGTTCTATGTGAATTTTGCGCAGGCCTTTGGCAACGTCGACAAACACTTTCATGTAGAAGCATTCATCGATGATGTCACCCGTGGCATTGATAGGCTTTCGCTAAACGGCCGGCTGCGCAACACGTCTATTATGCTTCATCGACACCTGCCGGACGATTTCAACAAGGCTGTAGCGATCCTGTATGCTGCGGCTCCCTTATTGCCTGCAGGCTACACGGCATTGGTTTTGCCTGATTATGTGGCATTATATGGAAAGCAGCATTTTGATCAGTCTATGGAGGCACTTCAGTATTTTACCACGTTAGGCTCGGCAGAATTTGCCATCCGCGAGTTTCTCAAGACGGATTTGGTAAAAACACTGGATGTCATGCATAAATGGGCCGATGATAAAAACGTTCATGTCAGACGGCTAGCTTCAGAAGGCAGCCGTCCGCGGCTTCCTTGGTCTTTTAAGTTGGCGGAAATTATTAAACAACCGGCACTTACTCAAGGTATTCTGGAGAAACTGAGTGCAGACGAAGCGCTTTACGTGCGGAAATCCGTTGCCAATCACCTGAATGATCACTCCAAGGACAATGCCTCCTATATGTTGAACTTGGTCAGTGGCTGGGACAAGACGAACAAACACACTTCCTGGATCATCAAACATGCTATTCGGACGCTTGTCAAGCGTGGCGACAGAGAGGCGCTGAAGATCTTCGGCTTTGAGGGCGAAGTGTCTGTGGTATTGGAAAACTTATATACGGATAAAATTTCGCTCCGCTTAGGCGACACCCTGTCTTTCGGTTTCGGGCTAAAAAGCGAAAGCGAGCAGCAGCAAAAACTGGTCGTTGATTATGCCATTCATTACGTAAAGGCTTCCGGTGTGCGTATGAAAAAGGTATACAAGCTAAGGGAAGTGCTGCTTTTACCCGGGCAAGCGGTACAATTCAGCAAAAGGCAACCCTTCCTGGATTTGACCACCCGCAAGCATTACGCGGGGGAGCACCTTCTGGAGATCCTTGTCAATGGAAACACGTTGGGCAAAGTGCGGTTTGTGTTGCATATATAAATAAGTAAGTTAATCGGCAAAACTGTTTGCCGTCAGCGTACGCTTTCCTATCTTTGGAAATGGATACGCCAACTTTGCAATCGGCTTCAAGGCTGGTGTACAAAACGGGCATTGCCGTTATCGGCGCCGGCCAAGCAGGCTTGTCCGCCGCGTACCACCTCAAAAAGCAAGGGCTTGAAATCGGCCGGGGTTTTGTCGTGTTAGACCAATCTTCCCATCCAGGGGGTGCTTGGCAATACCGATGGCCATCACTCACCTTGCGCACCGTCAACCGTATCCATGACCTGCCGGGGCTTCCCTTTTCAGACACGGTAGCCGGTAATCAACCGGAGGTGCAGGCTAACCTTGCCGTACCACACTATTTCGAGGTGTACGAAAAGACATTCGGTCTCACCGTTTATCGGCCGGTAAAGGTAAAGGTTGTTTGTGAGCGCGACAGCCGGTTTCGTGTGGAGACCGATCGCGGTTTTTTTTCGTCGCAGGGTATCATCAATGCTACGGGCACCTGGGAGACCCCCTATGTTCCTGTTTATCCGGGCGCAGGGTTGTTTGAGGGCGTCCAGCTGCATACCCGGGATTATCAGACAGCTGACGCGTTCGTGGGCAAGCATGTCGTCATTGTGGGCGGGGGGATATCGGCCATCCAACTGCTCGACGAAATTTCGCGTGTGACGACCACGACATGGGTGACTAGAAAGGAGCCGATTTTTCGTAGCGGCCCATTTGGCGAGAAAGCGGGCCGCGATGCCGTAGCCATCGTGGAGGCCCGTGTGCGTAAGGGGTTGCCGCCCGGTTCTGTGGTGTCCGTCACCGGATTGCCATGGAGCCCCGCAATCGATGCCATGCGCAAGCGAGGTGTGTTGGATAGGCAGCCGATGTTCAGCGAAATCACGGCGCATGGTGTACGGTGGCCCGATGGCCGTGAAGTGATGGCCGATGTCATTCTGTGGTGTACCGGCTTCCGTAGTTCGTTGGATCACCTGATGCCTTTGATGCTAAAGGAGGAGCACGGAGGCATCGTCATGGGAGGGCGGCTGGCTACCATGGTAGCAAAAAATCCGCGCATCCACTTGGTCGGTTACGGCCCTTCGGCGTCTACCATCGGAGCCAACCGCGCCGGAAGGGCTGCGGCGACCGAGCTCATGGATTACCTGGGGTTGACTCATGCGCGTTGAAATGCTGGCGATATTCAAAGCGAATTGCGGACAATGACATGGGTCGGGTTACGTATCGACACCGTTTCACGATGGAGGATCGCGTTACTGACCGCCCTGCCCATCGCCTCAAAATCCGTGGAAATCACCGTAATGCCATCTTCAAGAACTTCCTTCACGGCGGTGTCGTTATAGGAAATCAACCCAATATCCTTGCCGAGTTTGTAGCCTTTGCCCCGGGCGAGTTTGATGAGGGCTACATCGTCCGTGTCGTATCGGCTAAACGTGATGTACGCATTTCCTTTCTTGAAATTACCGGCTTCCACTTCATGCTGGATGGCGTAAGGAATGTGATGTTCGAGGCAAAATTTCAGGAAACCATCGACGACATGGCGGGCATGTGTGGCTTCCGTCGGCGCGATGAGCAAAAGTTTCTTATAGGTGGTAATCCGTTGTTTAAGTTGTGTGAGCCCGCTGTAAATGTCGTGTTCAAAATCCTGGAATACGCAGGAGTAATCGCCGTCTAACCCCGGTTGGTCGTAATCAATGATGATGCGTTTTTGTGGCGGGATAAGGTTCAGCGTATCAGAAGGGTCGTCTTTCAAAAAAGTGGCGACGACAAAGTGCGTGTAATTATTCAGGTTTTCGCGGATGAGGTTCTCGAATACCTTAAGGTTGTGGTGGTGGAAGTATACGTCTACATCGGCGACATCTTTCAACTGATCGAATAAGGTGTGGTAAAATCGATCACGCATGATGTTCATTTTGTCCAACAACAAAAACACGCGGTAGGTATGGTCTACCGATTTTTTCTTGACGTAGTACCCTTTTCTGTAGACCGATTCGATAATACCCTTCTCAAGGAGGTGATTCAACCCTTTCAACAACGTCTCTTTACTCATCCCCAGTTCCTTTTCGAATTGCTTCAAGGACGGCAACCGGTCGCCGATATGGAGTTTATCAGATTCGATTAATTGATTGATATGATCGACCAGCTGCATGTATTTCATGCGTTGGTTAGCAGGAGCTGCAAGGCTATCAATGGCGGTTGTCTGCATAGTAGGATACAAAAGTAAAGAAATACCAGTGCAAACCAAACCATATATGATGTGCCATTGACTGTTTCGGACATTACTGATTGATAAAGCCGTTTTTCCAAAAATATTTGGAGATATGAAACCAAATGTAGTATACTTGCAATGTGGTTTAAAATACCAGACCACACCAGACCAGTTATGAGGGAAAGTAACCAATTATGAGTAAGCCATGGATAAATCTTTTTACATTATTCTTTGTTTTTGCTGTTGGGTAGCAACGGCAACTGCACAGCAGACCGTGACCGGGACGGTTACCAACCGTACCGACGGTAAACCTTTACAACATGTGACCGTTGTTATTCCGGAGACCGGTCAAAAAACGCAGACCGACGCCGAAGGCCGGTATCGGATCACGCTGATGGACGCGGCCAAGCGGATCACGTTTTCGCTTCTTGGCTTTGCTGCTTCAGCGCAGGAAATCGGCGGCCGGGCCGTAATCGACGTTGCGCTTGAGAGCGAGGCTATGGGGCTTGACGAGGTGGTCGTGGTTGGCTACGGTACGCAGCGGAAAATCGAGACCACAGGTTCGATTGCTTCCGTCCGGTCCGAGGAGCTTACCCAGATGCCGGTGACAAACGTGGCACAGGGCCTGCAGGCGCGGGTAGCGGGCGTGCAGATAAACCAAAACTCGGGGTCGCCCGGAGGTAACATCAGCATGCGGATCCGGGGAACGAACTCGATTAACGGAAGCTCGGAGCCATTATACGTGATTGACGGTATCCAGGTTTCGAACGGTGGGGGGGTAAACGACGTCAGTCCGTTGTCTACCATCAATCCCAATGACATCGAATCTGTAGAGGTGCTCAAGGATGCCTCGGCGGCGGCCATCTACGGTGCCCGGGCTGCAAACGGTGTTGTCCTGATCACGACAAAAAGGGGCAAGGCCGGGGCCACAAGGGTAGACGTTGAGAGCTATTATGGTGTCCAGCAGGTTGCCAAAACCCTCGACGTGCTCAACGCAGCGGAATTTGCGCAACTGGAAAATGAGGTGTTCAAAGACAACTTTTATCCGGATCCTGCGGCCATGGGTGAAGGGATTAACTGGCAGGACCTGATCTTTCAGGATGCACCCATGCAAAATCACCAGTTGACGGTCAACGGGGGCAACGAAAAGACGCAGCTGGCACTTTCCTTCAATTATTTTGACCAGGAGGGAATTATCATTAATTCAGGCTTTGAGCGTTACTCCGTCCGATTGAACATGGATCACCGCATCAATGAACGGCTGAGGATTGGAAGCAGTATATTGGGTAGCTATTCGGTCAACCATGGCATTAGTGCCGGCTCTACCGATCTGGGAAATGCGGGTGTAGTCACTGGTAGCGTGCTGGGTGCGGCGTTGGGTGCGCCGCCTACCCTGGAACCTTACCGCGAAGACGGCAGTCTCTTTCCGTTTGCCGAACAGCGCGGCGGGCGGTACCGCGAGGTCGTGAATCCGTTGAATTTTACCGAGATTCTGCAACAGCGGACGCTCAAAAGAACATTGGGCAATTTTTACGGCGAGTATACCCTGATCCCGGGGTTGACCTATCGTGCGTCATTCAACATTGACGTGGATGACCGGTTATACGATACGTATTCGCCGCTGTCGATTATCGCCCAGCAGGATATCAATGAAAATTCCGGCTCGGGATCCAAGGATAACCGTGATTTCCTCAACCTGTTGCATGAGAGCTTGATTACCTACTCAACACAGATTGCCGATGACCACTCCTTGAAGTTTACGGGATTGTTTGCTACCCAGTCGGAAAGTTATAAGCGCAACCTGCTGTCGGCTACGGGCTTTCCCAACGATGCCACAAAAAACGAAGCATTGCAACTGGCGCTGAACCGTACGGTGTCCAGCGAACGGACAAGACAGCGGTTGGATTCTTACATGGCGCGTGTGAATTACGGATTCCGGGATAAATTCTTTCTGGACGTTACGGCGCGTGTGGACGGTTCCAGTAAATTCGGTGCCAACAACAAATATGGGTTCTTCCCGGCGGTATCGGCTGCATGGCGGATTATCGAAGAGCCCTTTCTCCAAAATTTTAAACAATTGACCGACCTGAAATTGCGGGCGAGTTATGGTACCACGGGAAATGCCGGCGGCATATCGCCATACCAGTCTTTGGCGATGGTGGCCGCAAGCGGCGGCTATAATTTCAACCACGGATGGGAAACGGGCATTGCCCCAACGGGAATCGCCAATCCTGACCTGCGCTGGGAGAAGTCCACGCAGACGAATGTGGGACTTGACATCAGCTTATTCAACAACAGGTGGTCCATCGTGGCCGACTACTACCAGAAGCGCACGGAAGACCTCCTGTTTGTGAAGGCGTTGCCCTTGTCTTCGGGCTATGGGGAAATAACGGGCAACTATGCTTCGCTGGAAAACCGGGGGTTCGAACTGGCAACTAATGCTGTGCTTGTTGATTCCGATTTCCGCTGGTCCGTATCGGCCAACATTACCGCAAACCGGAATAAAGTGCTGGACCTGGATGGTGGCACAACCGATGAGCGGTTTATCACCAATTATACCCTTTTAAAGGTCGGCGAGCCGCTGGGTGTCTTTAAGACCTATGTGTTTGATGGCATCAACCAAACCGGGGAGACCATCATTCCCGGGTATGATGGGCGCCTGGGCGGCCATAAGGTGCGTGACATCGACGGCGATGGCGACATCGATACCGATGATCAGGTGATTACGGGAGACCCGAATCCGAATTTTATCTTCGGCTTCTCGACCAACTTCAACTACAAAAACTTTGATCTGAGTGTGCTGCTTTCCGGAACGTACGGAAACGACATCTATAACATCAGCCGGCTCTCGTTTGAAAATCCGCTGGGCCAACGCAACTTGCTGAAAAGCATGGTAAACCGGTGGACACCGGAGAATCCCAGCAACCAATATGTGAGTCCGTTTGTGGCGGGCCGGCTGCCGATATCCGATTATGCGATGGAAGATGGTTCATACCTGCGGATAAGGAACATCAACTTAGGTTACACCTTCCAGGGCCTAGGTAAAATCAGCAGGATCCGGCTATACGTGAGTGCGAATAATCTCTTTACGTTCACGGACTATTCCGGCTTTGATCCGGAAGTAAATACCTATGCAGGATCGAACACGACGATAGGTATCGACAACTTGGTTTATCCGCAGGCCAAGTCGTTTCTTGGAGGTGTCCAGGTGAGTTTCTAACCAGGTTTGACCGTTATTAAAATACAACAGGCAATGAAATCGCTTAACAAATTATACAAAACCATGCTGTTCCTGGCTATTGGCTCGGGAATGTCAGCGTGCAAGCTTGACGAAACGATTTATTCGTCAATTTTTACCGAATCTTACTACCAGACCGCTTCAGACGCCGAAAAGGCGTTGGTTGCTGCCTATGGGGCACTGGGTGGGCTATATGGCGGGCCGGCGGCTTTGCTGGTGCCTGACTTCAGCGATGACCAGACGTATCCACGTGCGGTGGTGGGCCGCAATACGCTGACGTTGTTTACCGTGGAGCCTACCTATACCACGCAGCGGAGCCAGGGTAGGCTGAATGAGTCACCCCAGCAGATATGGACGTCCTGCTACCAGGGGATTGAACGGGCGAACTGGATCATCGCCAAGGTGCCCGGGACCCAAATGAGCGAGACGCGGAAGCAGGAGATCATGGGGGAAGCGCATTTTCTACGGGCATTTTACCACTGGATGCTGGCCAAAAACTTCGGGGAGATTCCCGTCAAAATAGTGCCGAGCACCACAGAAGCCGAGGCTTACACGCCGAAAAGCCCGCTCAATGAGGTTTATGCGCAGATCTATGCCGATCTGGACATGGCTCACAATGCCGGATTGCCTTCGTTTCCGGCAGTCGAGCCCGGCAGGCCTTCACGGGAGGCCGTCCAGGCGCTGCATGCAAAGGCCGCATTGTATAACGAAGATTGGGAGATTGCCCTGCAAAAAGCAGAGGCGATATTAGGGACGCAGACGTATTCGCTTATTGATGATGTGGTACAGCTTTTCCATCATGCAAATGAGGAAGAGGCGCGCAGGGAAATGATATGGGCCTTTGAAGTAGATGCCATCTCCCCGGGCAACGGTCACCAGATGGTGGGGCTGACGGGGCCTTCCGGCAGCGGGGGCGTTGAATATGCCCGTACTTCCTACGGTTCCATGTTTGCCTATATGGATTTCTTCAACTCCTTTGATCCGGCTGATGAAAGGAGACTGCTGCTGGATACCACTTATCTGGACCGGTCAGGGAGGTGGGTGCCCCAACGGGAGATCACCCCGATTACGCCGGAAGGTGTATTGATAAAAAAATACCAGGATCCGGTCTCCACGACCAGTTCCACACGTAACCTGCCCATTTTCAGGCTTGCAGACATCTACCTGATTGCGGCAGAGGCGGAGGCGCGTCTTCATGGCCCCACCGCCAAGGCGTATGACTATGTGAATGCCATCAGGACCAGGGCTGGCCTGGGTGAGCTGCCGGCAGGGCTGAGCCAAGGTGATTTCATTGATGCCGTCATCCAGGAGCGGGCCTGGGAGTTTTTTGCCGAGGGCGACCGCTGGTATGACCTGACGCGTACGGGGAAATTCCTTGAAGTGATCCCCAACGCGGTAAATGACGTGTATCCGGTGAGGAACGTGCAGCCCAGAAACAGGTATTTCCCCATACCGCAGGATGAAATCAATGCCAATCCGGAACTGACCCAAAACCCTGATTGGAACTGATCGCTATGTGCAGACTGGTGTTGTTCATATCGATTGCTGCTGCCGCCAATGTAAATGCTGCGTACGCGCGGACGCCCCATGCGGCCGATTCTCTGGCTTATCTCGTAAACGAGTATAACGGGATAAGCTATGAGGTCCGGCTGGTGTGTGATAGTGCCGGCGTGCCCGGATATTACCATGCGCGTATCTTTACGCCGGTCTGTGACGACGATGTATGCAAGCCCGTGTATATAGACCTCTATTGGGACCTGCTGGGCAGCTATCTGCGGTATACGGTTCCGCTCAACGAGCCGCTAACCAAGATGGACCACGAGGAGTTCAAGCGGGAGGAATATGCGAAGCTGCACGAGATATTGGCGGACTCCAACTCGCTGCTGAAAGACTACGAAATGGAGGAGCTTGTGGAGTCGGCCACCAAGACCTCGCCGGGCGAGGTCGACGCGGTGACCGGGGCCACGGCAAAGTCCCTGCAGGCGGTGGTCATACCGGGAGCCCTGTATACGTGCTATACGCTTTGGCATATCGCTCATGGCCGCGTGGTGGATACCATTGCCAAGATCACCGATAGCTTGGTGGACCCACCCTTGCTGCTGCATTTTCTGGAAAGCCGTAACCACCGGTATCAGTATTTTGCGTTGGATAAGGTGATGGACAACCAGGGGAATGTGGAGCCCGACTACCGGGAACTGGTGATCAACCTGATCCGCAGCCCTAATGTTTTCCTGGCCGCCCATGTGCTGAAGCGGCTTTCCCCAACCTATTTTTCCGGTGAGGAACGGCAGAATTGGCTGTGGGAAACGTTCCTGGGCGGAAGCTACCGGCTGAAGCTGGGCATCCTGGACAAAATGGAGCAATTGCCGCTGACCAACGCGCTGAGAACCCGCCTGGCGACGGATAAAGGTAATTTCAACGAAGTTATTGCAGAACGAATAGAACATTTACTAAACAGACAATCATGAAGATACCACTGAATTTTATAGCCCGTTACTGCCTGCTGGCCTTACTGGGGGCACTGTCAGTGCACGTAAAAGCGCAGACCCAGGTTCTGGTGGAAGCCGAATCATTTGATGATCCGGGGGGATGGGTGATCGACCAGCAGTCGTTCCCGGTTATCCAATCGTCGTACCTCATGGCGCATGGCATGGGAAGGCCCGTGGCGGATGCCACGACGACCGTCCGGTTTGAGCAACCCGGCACGTATCACCTGTGGGTGCGGACAAAAGACTGGGCACCGTTCCCGAAAGGACCGGGTAAATTTCAGGTGTGGGTGAACGGCAAGCCGGCAGGGGGTGTGTTCGGCGAAAGCGGTTCAGTAGACTGGAAATGGTATTACGGCGGTGAGGTGAAGGTTGATGAGGCTGACGCTGAAATACGGCTGAAGGACCTGACCGGTTTCAACGGGCGCTGTGATGCATTGCTTTTCAGCACCTCCGGCAGTGAACCGCCGCAGGACTCTGCAGGGATGTCCGGTCTGCGGCACGAGCTACTCAGCCTGGACCAGACCCGGAAAGAAGCCGGGCACTTTGATCTGGTGGTTGTGGGTGGCGGCATTGCGGGTACATGTGCTGCTGTAGTGGCGGCGCGGCTGGGACTGAAGGTTGCGCTCATCCAGGATCGCCCGGTCCTGGGTGGCAATAACAGCTCTGAAGTGCGGGTGCACCTACGCGGCGATATTGACAAGAACCATCACCCCAAACTGGGCAGGGTGGTGCGCGAGCTGGATAACGGCGATCCGGGAAACGGAAATCCAAGTGGAAGCGACTATGGCGACAAACGGAAACTGGACGTGGTCAGTTATGAAAAGAATATAGACCTGTACCTGAATACGCATGTTTACCAGGTGGAGATGGAGGGGGGACGGATTTCAGCGGTTATTGGCCGGAACATCAAGACCAACAGGGAAGTCCGGTTTACGGGTACTTATTTTTCCGATTGCACGGGCGATGGCACCGTGGGCTACCTTGCGGGTGCAGACTACCGCATGGGACGGGAAAGCCGGGCCGAAACGGGGGAATCACTGGCTCCGGAAAAGGCCGATGATTTTACCTTGGGCACGTCAAACCTCTGGGCTTCGCTGCCCGTGGATTCGGTGACAAGCTTTCCCGAAACCCCGTGGGCCTTGCCGTTTTCAGATGAATACCACATTGATGAGGAACGGTCCGACTGGCAGTGGGAGACGGGCTTCGGCAACATGAACACCATTACCGAGGCCGAGAAAATCCGTGACCATAACCTCCGTGCGGTTTACGGCAACTGGTCATACCTGAAGAATAACAAGACCGAGAAATACGGCAAGCGTGAGCTGGCCTGGGTGGCATACATTGGCGGTAAACGGGAATCCCGGCGCTTGCTGGGCGATCATGTGCTGACCCAAATGGACATACAGGAGGGCAAGATGTATCCGGACGCCACGGTGACGGCCACATGGACCATTGACCTGCATTTTCCGCAGAAAGAAAACAGCCTTTATTTCCCGGGGGAAGAGTTTTTTGCCGGTACTGAACACATCCGGGTGGCGCCTTATACAATACCTTATCGTTGCCTGTATAGCCGCAATATTCCCAACCTGTTTATGGCCGGCCGCAACATCAGTACCACGCATGTGGCTTTTGGAAGTACCCGCGTAATGCGGACCTGCGGGATGATGGGTGAGGTGGTCGGGATGGCCGCATCCATTGCCAAGGCGCACAATACAACGCCAAGGGGTGTCTATGAAGATCATTTGGACGAACTTGTGGCAATGATCAAGGACTAGGAAGGCGTGGTGTTGATAGTGCAAAAGATTTTGATTGCGCTGTGCTTGCTCCTGGGAGCGGCGGCGGCGTATGCGCAAGGCCAAGCAACCATCGCGCTTGCTCGGGCTGGTTATACGCTTTATGTCGATACCACCACCATGGCCATGTGGGCGGAAAGTGCGCAAAAGCACATGCCTCGGCATGCGCTGGGAAATCCGGTCTTTTCCCATGTGACGGACACAGGCATGCACGGCATCCGTGAGGGGCGTGTGCTGCAATACGGTGGCGACTCGCTCATCGCCCGTGTGACCAGCACGGCCGGCTTGACGGCCAAAATACGCCTCCGGCTTGGTGATGATTTCTTTTCGATGACGCTGACACCTGAGGGGGACGCCGCTGTACCGGAGCAGCTGTACCGTATCGACTTCCGGGCGGCACCGCTCAGCCCGGCATATGGGCTGGGAGACCACGGTGGCTTCGGTGCGAGTACCGATGTGACGGGATTCAGGGACGATGATTTCGGAAACCGTAACAACGAGCATCGGTTTATCTCCACGTTTACC
Source organism: Parapedobacter sp. ISTM3 (assembly GCF_016533505.1). Classification (NCBI taxonomy): domain Bacteria; kingdom Pseudomonadati; phylum Bacteroidota; class Sphingobacteriia; order Sphingobacteriales; family Sphingobacteriaceae; genus Parapedobacter; species Parapedobacter sp. ISTM3. Next base: position 116,690 of record NZ_JAENGN010000005.1, read on the forward strand.
GTTTTCCCGGCCCACAACTTTGCGCAGGTACTGTTCAGCGAGCGGACCAAGCGGGTGGCCATCACCCCAACGGAAAACAGGCTTGGCGTTGCCGCAGCGAAGGCCGCGACGATTTACTATTTTTTCGGTATGCCCAAGCAGATTTACCAGGCCTATAAACAGGTGAAGGCAGCGGAAGGTTATCCGGATCTGAAGCCGAAGTACCGGTTTTTCCAGTTGGGCTACGAGGCTTTCGGTTCGTTGGGATGGAACACTTACCAGTCTTCCGTGGAGCAGGACATTGCGGCTTATCTGGAGCGCGGGTATCCGCTGAAATGGGCGGTGGTGGGATCGGGATTCTGGAAGGGTGAGCGGCGCAAACCCACAGAAGGCGCTACCACGAGTTTCGGTATCTGGGATGACGCGGCTACCGCTGGCAGGAAGGATGGCCTGCCGAACCCGCGCTATCCGGATCCGCAGGCGTTCAAGGATTTTTTCAGGGCCCGGGATATCAGCCTCTTGCTGGGCTTGCGCATAAACTTCAAGGCCCCCGAGGGGTATGGGGGCTTCTATACACCGGAGAACGACGGGAAATATATGCAGGAAGGTCTTGCGAAGAACTATTTTATCGGCGGCGGAAAGCCTGAAACCTACCGGGTGAATTTTCCGCAGGGAAAGGTGTTCCTGCTGGATGGTAAAAAGCCGGGGGCCGTGGATTGGTACTTGGCCGGGGCAGACCGGTGGGGAGTGGATGGGTTTAAGGAAGGCCTGATGCTCTTTGATGGCAAGAAACTCGATAACGATGCCAAGCTGAACAAGGTGAATGAAGCGCTGATGGAGCGTGGCTACTTGGTCATGGCCAGAAACAGTGCTTATTCGGTAGCGGGCGACATCCTTAGGCTGGAAGACACGAAGCACGGGTTTGACCAGGACCGACCGCTGATCAATGGCCTTAATTACGCGGCGAGCGGCGTTTCGGCGGTTTACCTGGATATTGTAGCTGGCAAGTATCTGGAGAAGCCCTTGACCGATGATCAGAAGCTGTATTTCGTGCGCAATGCGATGACCGTGGCCGTAAGCCCGGTAATGGCCATGGGATATGGGCCCTGGCACCTGGAATCGCCGGCCTACGAGAATGCCGTGAAGAAGGCGGCGCACTGGCATGCGGCGCATGCCGCTTATTTATACAGCGAAGCCGTCAAAGGTTATCACACCGGCTTTCCGTATGCCATGACACCGCTGCCGCTGGCATTTCCTCATGATTCAGCCACGTACCGCTTAGCGGGAACGCAACGGCGCCAATATGCATGGATGCTGGGGGAGTCCTTGCTGGCAACGCCGCTGTATGGCAATGACTATGCTACGGCCAAGACCCGGGATGTTTACCTTCCTGCGGGCAGATGGATGGACTATGAAAGCAAACAATGGTTCGAGGGCCCTACAACGCTGGAGAGCTATGCTTTTCCCCTGGATAAGATACCCGTATTCGTAGGCGGCAAAGGTGTAGTCATTGAACAAACCGGCCAGCGTTACCACGCCCGGGTTTACCCGACTCGGGATGAGCCGTTTACCTACCGCTTTTATTTTCCGGACGGCGAGCGTACGGCCGTCATCCACAAATCGTTCGCCGGCTGGAAACCGGGGAAATACCGCATTGAAAACCGCGCAGCGGGCCAGGAACAGGTCATCGGGTTGGATGACCTGCAATCGTCGTTTTCCTTCCCGATAGAACCCGCTATGGAATATCACTTAACCCGCCTTGATTGATGACTATGAGACGTTGCGAAAAACAATCCTTTACATCGGTGTTATTGCTATTGGCACACCTGGTGCCGGCCTGCTTGTTTGCCCAGCAAAACGTGGTGCTGGAAAACGGGCACCTGCGCTTGAAATGGGTACCCACTGCCGGCGGGTATGTACTGCGGGAAATCGTTCTGAATCCCGGTGCAGATTCCCTCGCTCTGGATGCTCCGGAGGGTAGCTATGTGGGGCTATATACGGCCGGCAAGCCCGATACCGCCATAAACACCGGGCTGCTTGCCGAAGCGAAAGGCCATGTCTTTGACGAATATAAATACATTGTTAGCCGGTGGCGGGATTGTTTCCGTCCGGTGCCGCTGAATACGGCGGGCGAGGCGGTTTCGTTTTTTCCGTCAAGCGCCAGATCCTCGGCCCACGGGGTAGAATTTATGCACCAAACGGATCGGTTTACCGCGCAGATCACCTGGTCGCTGGATCGCCTTTATGGCCATGATGTGCTCGTGGAAATGCGTGTGACGGCCAGGCAGGCTGGTTATTTTTCATTTGCGACGCCCACACTTTTCAACACCGAGCCGGGTGATCTGGAATGGGCCATGCTGCCCGGTTATTTCCAGGGCCGTGCCATCCAGCCGGACCTGCTGCGGGCCTATGCCTACGGGCAGGGCATCCCCAGCCTCCCGGTGGTGGTGCGCGAACGTACGGCAAGCACGCTGGCACCTTTCATCCAAAACAAACAGGGCGTGACGTTGGCCGTAATCCCCGAACCGGGCACGGCCGCTGATCCCTGGGCGGACAGCAGGGATTCGCGCGACCAATGGCGGCTCGGCCTGTCGCTGATGAACCGCGGGGGTGGGCTTTCTCCCACACTGTACCATCCGGTGCTGGGTGAGGTGGATTCCTACCTGAATGCGGGTGAAGAGCGCGTCTTCCGGTTCAGGTATTCGCTGCAACGCGCCGACTGGTTTGAGGTATACAGACACGCCATCTATGACGTCTATGACTTTGATGAAGCCGTGCGGCTCAAGAATACGCGGCAGTCACTGACCGACCGCGTGCGCTCAATGCTGGACTACCTGAAGGATGACTCGACATCGCTATGGAACGTCCATAACTACCAGGGGCTGCAGATAGGGGCGCAATCGTATCTTGGAGGAGTAGTGGGTGCCGATAAAGACGCGATGAAAAATGCGGATTACGGAGCCATGTGGATGCTGGCCCGCATTACGCAGGATGCCGTGCTGAACGAAACCCGGCTACAGCCGGCGCGGAACTTTAAACTGACACAGCAGCAGACCGCAGATGGGTTTTTCCAGGGCGCAGCGGTTGGACAGTATTATTTATGGAAAAGCAAGCGGTTTACCGAAGAGTGGGGCGATTATGTGGAACCCATTGCCCTGACGTACTATACGCTGCTGGACATTGGCAACATTCTGCTTTTCGAGCCGGACGACAAGGAACTGAAAGACCGCCTGAGGCGGGGAGCAGACAAGCTGCTGGAATGGCAGCGGCCCGATGGAAGCTGGCAGGTGGCGTACGACCGGCATACCGAGCAGCCTGCATTTACCGACCAGCTGGATTTGCGCCCTACGTTTTATGGGCTCCTGGTGGCCCACCGCCTGCTGGGCGATAAAAAATACCTTCAGGGCGCTATCCGGGGTGCCGACTGGTACGTGCGTGAGGCCGTAAACAAGGGGCATTTCCTGGGGGTATGCGGCGATGTGCGCTTTGTACCGGACTTTGCGACAGGACAAAGCGCCCAGGCGTTGCTGGACCTCTATGAGCAGACGGGCGATACCGTATACCGCCAGGCTGCCATTGATGCGGCGAGGATTTACACCGCCTCGGTGTATACCCATCCGACACCCTCGCAACGGGTCAAGGAAGTAAAAGGAAAGCGAAAGGAAGATTGGGAAATTTCGCAGGTAGGCCTTAGTTTTGAGCATGGAGGAACACTGGGCTCGGCAAACGGTGGCGGCCCGATCCTGCTGGCCAGCCATGCCGGCCTGTTTGTACGGATGGCGGGCCTGACGGGTGAGCGCCTGTTTTTGGATATGGCGCGCGCCGCTGCCTGGGGGCGCGACGCCTTCGTGGATCCGGCCACCCGCGTGGCTTCCTACTACTGGGCGCGAATGGATGCGGGGTCAGGCCCGTTTCCCCATCACGCGTGGTGGCAGGTGGGGTGGATCACGGATTACCTGATTGCGGAAATCGCTCTACGCTCCGACGGACAGATCAGTTTTCCCAAAGGCTTCATCACGCCGAAGGTAGGGCCGCACCAGCCGTATGGTTTTGCCGACGGACAGATTTTCGGTGCTCCGGCAACGCTGTATCTCCCGGTAGGGGCGGTAACCGTTGAAAACCCCCGGGTGGATTTCATGGCAGCGAAAGCAACCCGTGGAACCGCTATGTACCTGATGCTATTGAACAACAGCACGGCGGCGCAGCGCAGTTCGGTATCGCTCCAAGGGCTTGCGCTGCCGGCATATTCCACAGCCGTTTTATTGGATGAAAAGGGCGAGAAACTCGAGGACGTGCGGGTGGAAGAAGGGCGTTTCGCGGTAGATTTACCGCCATTGGGGCTGAAGGTGATCAAATTAACGAACTAGACTTAACTTGTATTGAAATGAACGGAATTAAACGATTGATCCTGCTGGTTTTGGCCTGTGGTTTTACGGGTGACGTATTGGCCCAATACCATATCCGGCATCCCAACGCCATCACGCTGCACGGCGAATGGACATTTGCGCTTGATCTGGCCGATCAGGGCATAAGCGGTCAATGGTACCTTGATGGCATAACTCGGACCAATAGACAGGACATCGTGACGGTGCCACACTGTTTTTCTTCCGATCCGCGTTACCTGTTTTACACGGGCACAGCATGGTACCGCAAATCATTTGCGTGGAAGCCCACGTCTGGCGAGCGTGTGATCCTGCATTTTGATGCGGCCTATTACCTCACAAGGGTATGGCTGAACGGGCAAGAGGTAGGTACGCATGAAGGGGGGTACACGCCTTTTCATTTTGATATAACCGATTACCTGAAGGACGGTGATAACCTGCTGGCTGTGTCTGTAAGCAACGACACTTGGAAGCTGAATACCGTGCCGGCGGTGAAGGATAATTATGATATCAACGGTTCGTATCCGGCCTGGATCAACTACGGTGGACTGATCCGGCCGGTGTACCTGACCGTGGAACCCGAGGTCTACATCGAAAACCTGAAGGTGGAGGCGACGCCTGACCTGGACAAAGGCGATGCTGTACTGAAGACAAAAGTCCGCATACGCAATGCGTCAAAGCAGGCGGTTTCGCCCAAAGCCGATTTCACCGTGCGCCTTGGCGAGCAGACCGTTCCGCTGCGGTGGCAAACCGGCGCCGTGCGCATACCAGCAGGCGAAACGCTCACACTGGAATCCAGCAGCAAGCTTTCTGCCGCCCAAACCGAGCTGTGGGACGTCAATTCGCCCACATTGTATAACCTCGCGGCAGCGGTGGGCAACGATACCCTGGCGACAAACTTCGGGATCCGCAAAGTGGAGGTCCGCGATGCGCAGCTGCTGCTGAACGGCCGGCCTGTGCGGTTGGGTGGGGGCAACCGCGTGCTGGATTATCCGGGCTTAGGCTCACTGGAACCTGACTGGCTCATTGAGCGGGATTTCCGGCTTATGAAGGAAGCGGGCATGGAGTTTCAGCGCCTGACGCATTATACACCGGCGGAATATTTCTACGACCTGGCAGACCGGTACGGCATGCTGATCATTACTGAAGCCGGCAACTGGCAGCTTACGCCGAAGCAACTGGACAACGACACCATCCGCACGAAGTTCAAACAGCAATTCCGTGAGATGGTTGAACGCGACTGGAATCATCCGAGCGTAATTGCGTACAGTGTAGGCAATGAGTACCTGTCAGACGAGCCAGAGGGCCAGCGCTGGACCAAAGATATGATCGCCTACGCGAAGGAACTGGACGCCACAAGGCTGTATACCTTTGCCACCATGCGGCTGAATAGCCTGCCGGAAAAACCGGAGGACGAAGCAAGCCAGTATGTGGACTTTATAAGCGCCAATATCTATGGCAACCACGCCAAGGCGCTGGATCACATCCACCGGCTTTATCCGGATAAGCCGGTCCTGATCAGTGAATGGGGCGTGCGGGCAGACAACGCAAAAGGTGAAGCCGGGCAGGTACAGCACATCAATGAGGTGATGGGTGAACTCCGGAAGCGCCCTTACGTGGCCGGTGGGGCATGGTGGACCTACAACGATTACCAAAGCCGCTACTACGGCAGCAATGCCAACGGCTACCGGCCGTGGGGGCTGGTGGGGCCGGATCGCTCGGCCCGGCCGGCTTATCAGGTTTACCAACAGCAAATGGCTCCACTGACCGTGGAAAAAACGGGTTTTCAGTCCGGGGGTAAGGGTGTGCATGAGCTGCGGCTGAAAATAAGTGCACGGGCCGATTTCCCGGCCTACAGGGTACAGGGCTATGTGCTGGAAACGCCACATACCCGGGTGAGCTTACCGGACCTGGAACCGGGCGAAAGCGCGGAGATCACCTTGCCTGTGACCGGATTCCAGGAGGATATTTTGCTGAAAGTCGTCAAGCCCACAGGTTATGTAGCCTTGCAGCAAACCATGACGTTGAAGGAAAAGAATTGATTTTACAGTACCTATAAAGACATGATTCAAGAAGCGGAAATTGATAGAAGATATTCCCGGAAGGTCACCTTGTCAGCAGACTTGGTGATTACAGGCGGGGGTCTGTCCGGCACGTGTGCAGCCATCACCGCGGCAAGGCAGGGGTTGAAGGTGGTGCTGGTGCAGGACCGGCCGGTATTGGGCGGCAACGCCTCGAGTGAGGTACGCCTTTGGATATTGGGGGCTACCTCGCACATGGGTAACAACAATCGCTGGAGCAGGGAAGGGGGTGTCATAGACGAGTTGCTGGTGGAAAACATGTACCAGAACCCCGAAGGCAATCCCATCATCCTGGACATGATTCTGCTCGACAAGGTGATTCAGGAAGCGAATATTACGCTGCTGCTCAATACGGCGGTATATGAGTTGGAAAAGGCCGACCCCGATACTATCCGGAGTCTGAAGGCCTTTTGCAGCCAGAATTCGACCACCTACCACCTGGAAGCACCCTTGTTTTGCGACGCTTCCGGCGATGGTATCATAGGCTTTTTAGCCGGAGCAGCGTTCCGCATGGGCGCTGAAGCGCGGGAGGCGTTTGATGAGCCCATGGCGCCGGATGCCGACTATGGCGAGCTACTCGGGCATTCACTGTATTTCTACAGCAAGGATACCGGGAAACCGGTGAAGTTTACAGCGCCCTCCTTTGCCATAGATGTGTCTAAGGAGATTCCGCGGTTCAGGAATTTCAAGGCCAATGAGCACGGCTGCCAGCTCTGGTGGGTAGAGCACGGAGGACGTCTGGATACGGTACATGATACCGAGCGTATCAAGTGGGAGCTGTGGCGCGTGGTGTACGGCATCTGGGATTATATTAAAAACTCCGGTAAGTTTCCGGAAGCCGAGACCATGACGCTGGAATGGGTAGGGATGATCCCGGGCAAGCGTGAGAGCCGCCGTTTCGAGGGCGACTACATGCTGAGCCAGCGTGACCTGATCGAGCAGCGCACACATCCCGATGCGGTGGCCTACGGTGGATGGTCCATTGATCTGCATCCCGCCGACGGGGTGTTCAGCGAAAGGCAGCCTTGCAATCAATGGCATAGCAAGGGCGTTTTCCAGATTCCGTATCGGTGCCTGTACAGCCGTAACATCAAAAACCTGTTCTTTGCCGGCCGGATCATCAGCGTGAGCCACGTGGCGTTCGGCGCCACGCGTGTGATGGCCACCAGTGCCTACGTGGGGCAGGCGGTAGCTGTGGCGGCAGCATTGTGCAAACGGCAGGGTGTGCTTCCACGCGCACTTTACGAACAGGGGCACATGGTCCAATTGCAGCGCGAATTGATGAAGACGGGGCAGTATATTCCCGGTCTTGTGCTGACCGACGATGCAGACCTGGTCGCGCGTGCGCGGCTGACGGCTTCGAGTACCCTGGCTTTTTCTGGATTCCGGCGTGAAAATTTGCGTTGGAAATCGCTTGACATCGGCGCTGCCCAGTTGGTGCCGCTAAATGCCGGCGCCGTGCCGGTGTTTTCCCTACCCGTTCGGGCCAGTGGCAATACCGCGCTGGTGGTGGAACTGCGGGTGAGCAGCCGGAAAGGGGGATTTACGCCGGACACGGTGCTGGCAACGGAGTCCGTTGCGCTCGCGCCTGGGATGACCGACCTGGAGCTTGATTTCAAGGCGGTGCTGGAGGAGGCACAATATGTCTTCCTGACTTTCCTTGGAAACCCAGAGGTGCAGCTCCCATACACCGACCAGCGGATAACAGGGCTGCTTTCGGTGTTTAATGGCGTAAACAAGAAAGTGTCAAACAATGGCTACCAGCAGCCGCCCGTCGGATCGGGGGTGGATGAGTTTGAGTTCTGGTGTCCGCAACGCCGCCCGGAAGGGCAGAACATCGCCATCGCACTGGCTGATCCACAGCTGGCATTCGAACCCGATAATATCCGGAATGGCGTGGACCGGCCCGTTACCGGGCCAAACGCCTGGGTGGCTGACCCCAAAGACGCTGATCCGTATGTATCATTGGAATGGGATACGCCTGAAACGATCAGCCGCATCGTGCTGGTGTTTGACACGGATGCAGACCATGCGATGGAGTCTGTGCTGATGACTCATCCTGAACGGGTGATGCCGTTTTGTGTGCGGAATTACAGGATAGCAGATGCGGCCGGGAACGTGATCTACCAAAAGACGAATAACTACCAAACAAGGAATATCATTGTCCTGGATGAGCCGGTGACGACCGATAAGCTGATGATCCATGTCGGACATCCGTCCGATGATGTTCCCGCTGCCCTGTTTGCCATCAGATGTTACGGGGGGGTGCAATGACGACACTGGACTATTGGGTAATCGTGATTTTTTCCATCGGCATATTGGTTGCCGGACTTTCCATGAGCGACCGCAAAGCGGACATGCAGTCTTATTTCGGCGCAAGCGGAGCCTTGCCCTGGTGGATGAGCGGTCTGTCCCTGTACATGGGGTTTTTCTCTGCGGGCACTTTTGTGGTATGGGGTGCCATTGCCTATGAACAGGGATGGGTGGCTATTACCATACAATGGATGATGGCCATTGCCGGATTCCTGATTGGTCGTTTCATCGCACCGCGATGGCGGCAAACCGGTGTGCTTACCGCAGCCGAATTTGTGCAACAGCGATTCGGAAGCGGTGTCCATAAGTTTTATACGTATGTTTTTCTCCTGATGAGCTTTGCCTACAACGGGGCCTTCCTGTATCCGGTAGCGAAATTGGTGAACGTGTCAACCGGCCTGCCTTCCCATTATGCAATCATGCTTTTCGGTCTGATGGCCGTGCTCTATACGACTTCCGGCGGGTTATGGGCAGTTATTGTGACCAATGTGCTGCAATTCGTGGTGCTTACCGCTGCGGTGATGATCGTCGTGCCGCTGGCATTCGAGCGGGTAGGTGGCATACCTGCTTTCGTAAGCGCGGCTCCCGAAGGATTTTTTAACCTTACCGGCGGTGAATACACCCCATGGTTTGTCGCCGCTTTCGGACTTTATAACATGGTGTTCATTGGCGGCAACTGGGCTTATGTACAACGGTACACGAGTGTGCCCACCAAACGGGAAGCGAAGAAAGTGGGTTACCTGTTCGGCTGGCTGTATCTGATTAGTCCGGTCGTGTGGATGCTGCCGCCGATGCTTTATCGGATGGTTGACGGCAACCTCGCCGGACTGGAAAACGAGGGGGCCTATCTGATGATGTGTAAGGAGGTGCTGCCGGCGGGCCTCATGGGCCTGATGATTACGGGAATGATTTTTGCCACCACCGATTCAGTGAATGCATCGCTCAATGTATCGTCTGCGGTGTTTACCAATGATGTCTATAAACGGATAAACCCCGGCGCTACCAACCGGTCGTTGATGTGGGTGGCCCGTTTGTCCACGCTTGCGTTTGGAATGATTACCGTGTTGGTGGCCCTGATGGTACCCGCAATGGGCGGCATTGTCGAGGTAGTGCTTAGCATCGGTGCACTTACTGGCGTGCCGCTCTATGGCCCCGCCATTTGGGCATTATTTTCCCGCAGGCAAACTGCCTTTTCCGTCCTCTTTACTACCCTGGTGAGTTTAGCCATCAATGTGTTTTTCAAATTCGGCGCGCCGCCCCTGCTCAATGTCATGTTGGACCGGATGCAAGAAACGGTCTTGGGCGTGTCCTTGCCCATCATGCTGCTGGCCATCTTCGAGGTTGTTTACAGGCGTCGGCCTTACCGGATAGCAACATCAGCCGACGCTGCTGCCGATGGAGCCGAGGTGGCTTCCCATGGGAAGCAGCAAAGTGCATTGGCGATTAAAACTGTTGCCTTGGCGTTGTTAGGCGTTGGATTGATGATAATGGTATTGGGCCTGCTCGCTGCAAGCGGACGGCCCGCTGTATTGACCATTGCCTTTATGATTGTTGCGTTAGGCACCTGCTTGCTACGCATGGCTTACCGAAAACGGACTATTTCATAGCGTCCCGAGACAGTGCTCACAACTCCTCTTCCCGCTCCAGCATGAGGATGGCACTCTGCGGTACGATGAAATATTTTTCACCTTGATACTGTATTTCGGTGGACGCACCCATGTGAAAAATAGCTAAATCGCCTTCTTTGGCTTGTAACGGAATATACTTTACCCGCTCTTCCTGGGGTTTCCAAGCGTCATCGTCTTCTGCAGGCACGGGTATGGCGTATCCCGGACCGGTTTTTAGCACATATCCCCATTGTACTTTTTCTTTTTCCTGCACCCCTGGAGGGAGGTATAATCCGCTTTCGGTTCGTTCATTGGGCTTGGTTGGCTTAATCAACACACGGTCGCCCACAACAATCAGTTTTTTCAGCTTATTATCCTGTGTCAATTGGATGGTCATAACAAATCAATTTTTGCGATTGTTAGCAAAAGCCGTGCAGCAATGGCATTTCGTGCCAATATGGCATTTTTGATGGTAGCTGCCTGTTTTCTGGTTACCACCAACAGATCAGGCAAAGAAGGAGGCAATTGACACCTATCATCCCAATCCTGTTCTACCACGGGAGGAAGCAGTGGGAATATGGATTTCCAATAGGACATATTTTTGCCGATTATTGGGTAGTGTTTTGGTGCATAAACAGGACAGCACAGGTTGCCTCTTTGTAAGAAAGGTGTTAGTATTGCAGTATACCAGTTATGACAATTTGGGTTTACCTATCTCCAAATTATGGCATTAAAGAGACTAAACAATGAAGCAGCGGTATTGAAGCTTATTGCCAATGGCGATGAAAAGGCGTTTGCCAGACTGTTTTATGCATACTACAATCAGATTGGTGCATATGTACAGGGACTTACTCAAGATACCGAAGTCACCGGGGAAATCATACAGGAGGTATTTGCCAAAATCTGGATCGACCGTGAGTCGCTTCCGCAAGTTAAAAAGTTTGACGCCTTCCTATTTATCATCTGCCGCAACCATACGCTCAACCACATCCGCCGCATGGTGGCCGAGCGGGGCAATAAGGAGGCTTACCGCTTAGAACTCGACGCTGTACACGAGGAAGAGGGTGTAACAAGCTTGGCTGATCAGTACGAGCTGATAGACCGTGCGATCAGCTTATTGCCTCCACAGCAAAAAAAGGTGTTCGTGCTGAGGCGGCAAGGGTTGAAAAATCCGGAGATTTCCAGACGGATGAACTTATCGATTGAGTCCGTAAAAAAATACCAGCATCTCGCCGTTAAATTTATTAGCGAATTTGTAAAAGGCGAAGCATTGGCTTAACCATGGTCAAACAGCGGCTAACACCGGCCTTTTAAAAAAAATCAATTTTTCCGTATCCACTTTTTGAAAATCCGGTGTCTTTATATCAAAGACCAATAAAACTTATTTGTTAATCGTAATCAATGGATAGGGCTACACTTCTGTTACTGATAGACCGCGCGCTAAACGGCACGATTAGCCCCCAGGAGCAGAAGGAGTTGCAGGAACTGCTGGCCGATCTGTCGAATAAGGACGCCGTCAGGCAGGCACTTCAGGATAAATGGGAAACGTTTGAAGCAAACGATACTGTATTTTCTGATGAACAGGGTGAAGCGATGTTGCGAAAAATACTTAACGGCAAGAGATCTGATTTTTCGGATAATGTAATCCGCCCGTTATTTCCATGGTTTAAGGTTGTGGCCGTTGTTTTTCTTGCAACGGTCGCTTGGGCTATCCTTGATTTCTATTCCAGTGACTGCGATGGGGCCGAATTGACCATGGAACAGGCGGTATCCCAATACGGCATTGAACCGGGTAGCGACAAGGCCATGATCATCCTGGCCAATGGCAGCACAGTAGTATTGGATAACTCCAATACGGGCTTGCTCACCGAGGAGGGGGGAGTTTACATCCGCAACTTGGGCGACGGCATGGTCAGGTACGAGGCGGGTGCCCATGCAATGGGGCATGTGCTGTACAACACCATTAAAATTCCTAAAGGGGGGCACTATCACGTGGTGTTGGAAGATGGAACGAAAATCCACTTAAATGCCGAGTCGTCTCTTCGTTACCCGGTCCGGTTTGCCGGAGCAGCACGCGAGGTTCAACTGGTGGGCGAGGGCTTTTTTGAAGTAGCTCCCGACGTGACCAGGCCATTCCTTGTAAACACATCACTGCAAACCATCCGGGTATTGGGTACCGTATTTAACATTCGCGCCTACCCGAATCTGAAGGCGAAGACCACATTGGTGGAAGGCCAAGTGGCGGTAAATGGGGCTGGTAATACGGTGATACTCACGCCCGGCGAGACTGCCGAAAGTGAATTGGGGAAAAGTGGCATTAAGATCAAGAAGAGCGATATTAATCAAGATCTTGCTTGGCACAACGGTTATTTCATCTTTGATAACGAGCATATCACCAGCATCATGGAACGGGTAGGAAGATGGTATGACGTGGATGTGGATTATAAAGGAAGTATGGAAAACATCAATTTGGGAGGCGTCTTCCAACGGTCAAAGAGCATCGTACAATTGTTGGAGAGCTTTAAAACAACAGGGTTGGTAAATTTCAACATCAAAGGAAGGAGGATCACCGTGATAGGAAACTAATAACGAAAGGTCACCAAGCGTTAAAAAAACCGAGGCGTTGGCCCGCACTCGGTTCCTGTCTGTTCAGACGATTAGGGTGACCAAAAAACTGATTGCATAACCAATTATTAATCACAAACCCAGCTTCAAATGTACAAAAAATTTTATGTAAGGCATTGCCATGAACCAATTTTTAAACCGGTTAACGTTTTGGTCTTGATGAAACTCATCATTTCGCTGACCGTAGTATTTGTTCAATTCGCAGTAGCTGGCCATGGACAGCACGTGAATATTCGTGTAAAAAATTTGCCGGCTGCGCATGTGCTGTACCAACTGTCGCAGCAGAGCGGCTATGATTTTGTCTACGACGCTAACCTATTGTCTACGATGAAACCGATATCCGTGGATATCCGGAATCAGCCTCTTGAAAAGGCACTGGAAACATGTTTTGCCGGCCAACCGTTTGAGTTTGTCTTCACCGGGGATAAGACGGTAGTCATCAAACGGCAGCAATCACAGCCGGTGCAAAAAAACGGCGATGTGAGCCAGGATCAAGTCACCGGCGTGGTCAGAGATGCTTCCGGCAACCCATTGGAAGGGGTTTCGGTACTGGTCAGGGGTACCTCCCGTGGCGGAGCGACCGATGCGAGTGGGCGCTTTCAGATTGAAGCGAAAAGCGGCGAAGTCTTGGTATTTCGCAATGTCGGCTATTTGGCACGGGAAATAACCGTTGGCGGCCAGCCGTCTATCGACGTGGTTTTGGAAGAGGAAACCGCCGATCTGCAAGAAGTTGTCGTAGTCGGATATGGTAGCCAACAGAAGAAGGATGTGACGGGGTCAATTGCACCAATCAGCATGTCCAATGTAAGGGGGCAGTCCATTGCCAGCCTTGACCAGGGGCTTTCCGGCCAGGTATCAGGTGTTAATGTAAGTACGTCAAACGGTACACCGGGCGGTGGCCCCCGGATACAGGTCCGGGGCATTGGTGCAATCGGTGCGGGCAGTGAGCCGCTTTATGTAATTGATGGTTTTCCAGTGCCTTCATCGTCGGGGCAGCAGTCCAATCCGATGAGTTCGCTCAATCCGCAAGACATCGAATCCATGACCGTCTTGAAGGACGCTTCGGCTACAGCCATTTATGGATCCCGCGGTGCGAATGGCGTGGTGATGATTACCACCAGACGAGGGAGCACCGGCAAACCGCAAATACAAGTGACGGCAAGCTCTGGCTTGCAAGAAGTGCCACAAAAGGGTAGACCCGATCTGATGAACGGCCGGGAGTTTGCCCGGTTCAGAAAGGAGGCCATCGAAGATCGAATCCGGTTTGAAGAGGGCCGTGAACCCACATTGGAGGATATCCCCGAGGTTTATAGAAACCCCGACTTGATTGGCGAAGGCACAGACTGGTACGATGCGGTGACCCGCGTGGCGCCGATGTCGGATATCGGTGTAAGCATCAGCGGGGGAACTGATAAGATACGGACCTTTGTCTCTGCTGGATTTTTCAACCAAGAAGGGGTGATGTTGAATACCAAGTTCGACCGGTTTTCACTTCGGGCCAATATGGATGCTGATATCACCGATCGGTTTAAGGTCGGTGTCAACCTGGCGCCTTCCATGACATTCCTGAGAGGGGGAGTAAGGGGGCAGGGCAGGGACGAGGGATTTGAAATTGCCAACCCCATCCCGCCGGCATACAATCCGGATGGCAGTTACAATGACTTTATTGAATCTCCGGGAACCTTCGGCATACCCAACCCCATTATGGTGCTGAATGAGACGGTAAACAAAGCCAGCCGGACACGGATTCTGATGAATACGTTTGGCGAATATGAAATTGTCAAGAACCTGAAATTCAAATCTTCGTTTAACGTCGATTTTGAAGATGGCGACTCCCAATATTTCCGGCCTTCTACTTTGGGAAACCAAAACGCCCGCCCGCCATCGGTGCCTTCGGGCAACTACGGTAGTGTAAAATACCTGAACTGGCTGAATGAAAATACGCTGACGTATGACTACAATTCGGACACAGGGCACTCACTTTCGGGATTGATAGGCTATACGGTGCAGTCGCAAAAGGTCCACAATAATACTTTCAACGGCGAACAGTTTCCCGATGATGATATTGAGTCGTTGAACGCAGCGGCACGGATAACCATGGGGGGGATTGACATAAGCGATTGGGCCTTGATTTCCTACCTGGCCAGGGTCAATTACTCTTTCGCCAGTAAGTATTTGATCACCGCTACGGTGCGGACGGATGGTTCCTCGCGTTTCGGCGCAAACAACCGGTGGGGCACCTTCCCTTCTTTTGCACTCGGATGGCGGCTGTCCGAAGAAAACTTTTTGAAAAACAGTACATGGATAGACGAATTGAAATTGCGTGCGTCATACGGATTTACCGGCAACTTCAACATCGGGAACTACTCCTACATGAGCAACATCGGTACGCGGGACTATGTATTTAACGGTACGTTGGGCAGCGGCCGCGTGATGACGACTTTGGCCAATCCTAATCTGGGCTGGGAGCGGATGCGTGAGCTTAACTTGGGCATTGACTTCAATTTTCTCGACAACCGGGTAAACTTGACGGCGGACTTCTACAACAGGAATACACAAGACTTGCTGCTCAATGTCGAGATCCCGCAATCATCCGGCTTCGGTACGGTAACCGAAAACCGGGGCGACGTGCGAAACCGGGGCGTTGAACTGGGGGTGCTTTCGCACAATATCGTTTCCAATAATTTCGATTGGTCGACCAATTTCAATATTTCGTTCAACCGCAATAAGGTCATCGCATTGGGACGAAGCGACGATCCCATCTATTCCGGTCAAAGCAGTGAAGGGAATCCGACAAACATTACGCGGATTGGAAGCCCTGTGGGCATGATTATCGGCTATGTGTACGAAGGAATTTATCAAAACGAAGCAGACCTTCAAAACTATCCGGCATTTCCCGGGGCTATTCCCGGAAATATGCGGTTCCGGGATGTCAACGGCGATGGAGAGATCACGCCGTTCCAGGATTTCGATGTCATTGGAAACCCTTATCCGGATTTCAATTGGGGAATCACCAATACCTTCCGGTATAAAAACCTCGATTTGCGGGTGCTTGTCGTAGGCGCTGTAGGGGCCGAGATGTTACGGGCCACGAATTTCTACACCGGAAATATTGACGGCGTGTTTAACGTAAACCGCAATGTGATGGATCGGTGGCGGTCACCGGAGCAGCCCGGCAACGGACTGGTGCCTACCACGAATGGTACGGGCCGCGGACGGGTAATGTACCGCGATACCCATAGTCTATGGATAGAAAAGACCGACTATGCGTGGATAAAGAACATCACGCTTGGTTATAACCTTCCGGCCGGCATGATGGGAAACCGCTGGATAAACAGCTTGAGGGTATATGCCACCGTCCAGAATGCCTTGTTGTTTACAGGCTATAGCGGCAACCCTGAAGGTACAAATTATAACAGGCCGGATACAGGTGCACTCGTACCCGGTATTGACTATTCCAATTATCCCGTACCGCGTATCTATACACTGGGTGTCAATTTCAGTTTTTAGTTAGTCATTTAGAAAGAACGAATCGATGAAACACCAAAAATATTCAATCCTATTGTTATCCTTGTTTGCATTAGGATCATGTCATCATATGCTGGATGTAGAACCCCACACGTTTTCGAGTGACGCCAGTTATTACCAAAATGAAGGCCAGTTTCTAAGGGCTGTCAATGGGGCGTACGGCTCGTTACAGGAACTTTATACGGTGGATCACTTCTGGCCAATGACCGAAATGGTAGCCGACAATACCAACTACCAGTTCGATGCGTCCGATCGAGGTGCTCAACAACGGGAAGAAATCGATGAATTTCTGATCACCTCGACAAACAACTACGTCAACAACACCTGGAATATGCTTTACCGGAATATTCAGCAGACAAACGTCATCTTGGGCCGTATCGAGCCCGTGGAGTTTTCGGATGAAGCCAAGAAGGCACAGTATAAAGGCGAAGCACAATTCTTGCGCGCATTGCAATACTTCCATCTGGTGCGGCTTTTCGGGCCGGTACCGCTCATCATAGACGAGGTTGAAGATCCGGAAAGTGCTTTTTCGGAAGGCCGGGCCAGTGTCGAAGAAGTGTATAATCAAATTTTGGCCGATGTCAGCGGGGCGATAGAAAACTTGCCGGTCTCCTACACCGGATCCAATATCGGCCGTGCGACAAAAGGTGCTGCGCTGACCTTACTTGGCGAAATACAAATGACACTGCATAATTTTGATGAAGCGGCTACCGCCTTTCAACAGGTGTTGGATATGGGTTATAGTTTATTGCCCAATTACGCGGACAATTTCAATCCGGCATTCAAGAACAATGCGGAGTCGGTATTTGCTATCCAGTTCGATGCCGGGCTGCAAACGGAGGCGAGCAACTTTATTTTCATGTTTGGCCCCCGAAATGCAAAGAACCAACTGATCGGCTTTCCTGGGAATCTTGGCGGTAGCAACATCCCCACTCCCAGCATCTACCGGGCCTACGAGGAGGGCGATGTTCGCCGAGACGCGTCTATAGCCCTGTTCAGCGACCCTTCCAACGCCAATTTTGAGGAGTCGCGGGCTTTCGGCGGCGACATTCCGTTTATTCGAAAGTATTACCATCCGCCATTTCTGGAAGATGGACGCGCTGATGAGAATTGGCCGGTTTACCGGTATGCACATGTGCTGCTGATGCTTGCGGAAGCATTGAACGAGACTGGTGCGGGCGATCCATACCCTTACATCAATGCTGTGCGGGAGCGCGCTGGACTGGATCCATTGGCTGGTCTTGGCCAAGATGCATTCCGGGAGGCGGTCGCCCATGAGCAACGGGTTGAGCTCGCCTTTGAAAATCATCGGTGGTACCAATTGCTGAGGACCGGTAAGGCGATAGAAGTCATGACCCAGCACGGCATTGAGGAGAAGGAAAGGTTGACCAGGCTGAGCAACGCTGCGTACAACATCCAACCGCATAAGTTGTTGTTCCCCATTCCAGAACGGGAAATCCGCTTGAACGGCTTCGAACAGAATCCAGGATGGTAATGCTTGTCAGAATCCTTACATTCGCATAAACAATTGTACTAACAGATATATATGCAAACTTTCATGAAAAAAAACCGCGGTTTAGTAGCAGCACTCCAGGTGTTGCTGCTGGCCTCGGCATGTCAGACCGAAAAAGAGGATGAATCGGTTAAAGTTGACACGGGTCCAAAAGTGGAGAAGATCACCGCCGCACCGGATTTTGTGGTGGAGCACCTTTACAGCCCATCCGAAAATAAGGAGGGTTCATGGGTAGCGATGACGTTTGATGACAAAGGGCGGATGATCGTGTCGGACCAATTCGGCTCGCTGTACCGGATCGAGCTGCCGGAATTAGGTATGGATACACTGGCGGCTAAACCGCAGCGGCTCGCATTTCCAGGTGACGAGTGGAAGGACGATACCACGCAGACCAAAGTGGGGATGGGATATGCGCAAGGCTTACTCTGGGCATTCAACAGCCTCTATGTGATGGTCAATCACCGAGGCGATACGACATTCGAAAGGAGCAGCGGGCTGTACCGGCTGAAGGACAACGACAATGATGACCAGTTCGACGAAATCACCTTGCTGAAATCATTCGAAGGAGATGGTGAGCACGGTCCACATAGCATTATCCTCGGGCCTGACGGGCAGTCGATATACCTTGTATGTGGCAATCATACCGATGTGCCAAAAATGGATAGTTACCTGCTTCCGTCCAACTGGGATGAAGACAACATCTTCCAATCGATCAAAGATCCGCGCGGACATGCCACGGATCGCATGGCTCCCGGGGGGTGGATAGCAAAAACCGATTCGCTGGGAAAACACTGGCAATTAGTGGCCGCTGGGTTCCGTAACACGTTTGATATTGCGTTTAACGACGATGACGAGTTATTTGCGTATGATTCGGATATGGAATGGGATTTCGGGATGCCCTGGTATCGGCCCACCCGTTTGCTGCATGTAACCAAGGGTGCGGAGTTCGGCTGGCGCACGGGTAATTCCAAGTGGGCTACCTATTATCCGGATAACCTGCCATCCTTGCTTAACATCGGGCAAGGGTCGCCTACCAATCTTGTTTTTGCAGGTAATGCTAAGTTTCCTGACAAATACCGCAATAGCTTATTGGCTTTTGACTGGAGCTTCGGCATTATATACGCGGTGCAATTGGAGCAAGAAGGGGCAACCTATCGTGCATCAGCGGAAGAGTTTCTTTCCGGGGCTCCCTTACCGCTTACCGATGGAGAAATCGGTCCGGATGGTGCACTGTATTTCCTTACTGGGGGGCGGAAACTGGATTCCGACCTCTACCGGGTCTATTATAAAGACCATAACAACGTGAAGGACAAACTGAACCGGGGCGACAACCTTTCGGAGGAGATGGCGATACGTAGACAGTTGGAAAGCTACTACGAGCACCCGGCCGACTCCAACGTGGTTAATGAAGTGTGGCCGTATCTGAACCATGACGATCGGCATGTGCGGTATGCAGCGACCGTAGCGTTGATGCACCAGCCTATCAAACTGTGGGGAAAGAAGGTGTTCCGTGAGCGGAATATCCGTACGGTGACACACGCCGTGGTGGCCATGGCGAAAACGGGTCATCCGGCATTGCAATCGGTTATGCTGCGCAAGCTGATGACCGTGGATATCAACCGGATATCCAAGGAAAATAAGATAGATCTGCTGCGCGCCTTTGAGCTGGTCCTCTATCGTATGGGAGAGCCCGAGCCGGAAATTGGGCAGCGGCTAATCGGTTATTTTGCCAATGCGTATCCTACTACGGATAACGCGTTGAACCGAGAGTTCAGTAAACTACTCATACAGCTTCGTGCACCATATGCGATAGAAAGAACGTTGTCCCTGCTGGAAAGTGCCAAAGACGACTCAACGACGCTGGAGCCGATATTGACCAGTTCATCCGACCTGATCATGCGGAACCCGCAATACGGGCTGGATATCGCCAACACCTTGGCGAAGACCCCCCCGGCTCAACAGATTTATTATGCTACGGCATTAAGCAAGGCGACGGAGGGATGGACTCCTGAGTTGTATGAACGCTATTTCAAGTGGTTCTATGGCGCATTCGGCTATAAAGGCGGTAACAGCTTCATTGGCTTTCTCGATGCGGCCCGGAAGCTGGCGTTGGAAAACGTGCCGAAAGAGCAATTTGCCCATTATAATACCATATCCGGAGATTCGCTCCTTGCTGAGTCTGGTAAAGCGTTATTCGAGAACGTTGAACCACCCAAAGGACCGGGCAGGAACTGGAAGATCGAGGATGCATTGAAATCCGTTGAGGAAGATAAAGGGAAAAGGAATTTTGAACGGGGTAAGGAGTTGTTTGTCGCGATACGCTGTGCGTCGTGCCATACCATGCGTGGAGAAGGAGGAGCAATTGGTCCCGACCTTACGCAATTAGGTACGCGATTTTCTGTTCGCGATATGCTGGAGGCAATTATTGACCCCAATATCGTGATTTCGGATCAATATGAGTCTAAAGTGCTGGTACTGAACGACGGGTCTTCAGTGATGGGTAGATTGGTCAGCGAAGACGAGAACGTTTATTCGGTGTCACAAAACCCGTATGCCCCGCAGGTGCTGAAGGAGATACCGAAACGCGACGTGCGGGAAGTGCGGGTGTCGAAGGTATCCATCATGCCTCCCGGTACATTAAATGTATTGAATGAAGAGGAGTTGAAAGATTTAATGGCCTATCTGATGGCTGGCGGCAATGAAGACAGCCCCACGTATAAGGGTAAATAGCTGAAAGCATGGCAAACTGGATAGATAAAGTATCGAACCCACTGCAGGTAGGCGGTATCGAGACAGCTGTCCTGGACGATGGCCCGGGGAGGGGTACCCGTGTTGCATGGATAAATACAGGTGCCGGACTCCGATATAAAGTGGTCATCGATCGGGGGCTTGATATCGCCGAGGCATTTTACAATGCCTATGGTTTGGCTTGGATAAGCCACTTGGGGGTGACGGCGCCCCCGTCCGGCGGATACCGCGGCATCGAATGGTTGAACGCATTCGGGGGTGGTTTACTGACCACCTGCGGGTTGGACCATGTGGGTGGCCCCGAGGCCGATGAATACGGCGAGCGGGGGCTTCACAGCCAATACAGCGGCTTGCCCGCCACTATTGAGTCGATCGTCCAGCCGGATCCGTTGGCTGGGCGGTTGGATATGCACATCACAGGTACTGTCAAACAGTCACAGCCCTTGGGTGCGCAACTGGTACTGAAACGTACTATTTCCGGTAGGCTGGGCGATCCGGCGATTCATATTCGGGACGAAGTCATCAACCATGGGAATACACCTGCGCCCCATATGCTGCTTTATCATATGAATTTAGGTTGGCCCTTGGTGGACGAGGGATCAGATATTTGCTGGAAAGGTAGCTGGACGTCGCGGGAGGGTGAAGATAACGCCCGCATCTTTCGCAAGGGGATGCCCTTCCGGAAGGGAAAGCCACCATTGGAAGAACACGCAGGCAGCGGGGAGGAGGCAGCATTCATTGACGTGGAGGCCGATGTTGAGGGGAAATGCCTGTGCGGAATCCATAACCCCGAACTTGGCATTGCGCTGTCCATTACGTTTGAGAAAAAGCAGTTGCCCTGGTTGACCAACTGGCAGCACTGGGGGCCGGGGGAGTATGTCGTGGGGTTGGAGCCGGGCACCCATCCCCCCATTGGACAGTCGCGTGCGCGGAGCGACGGCTCGCTTATTTTACTGCAGCCGAAGGAGCGGCGAAGTTATGGCATGACAATCCGGATATTGGACAGGCCGGAGGATATTATTGCATTTTTACAGGCTGCCGGACAAACCGAAAGCTACTAATTTATAAACTTAAATAAGATATGAATACACATCAATTAGCAAAGCAAGCGTTATCATCGGGGGAAGGGATATTGCGTTTGGCCCCGACATGGGTGCCGCGTTCGTTCTGTGTTCCGGGTCGTCGGATCAAGCTTCATCCGGACGATTATTATGTGCTTGGGGGCGTACGAGGAGGTATAGACGAGCGGTGGCTGTCATCGACTACCCCGGCGAAGAACGGTCCCTTGACGGGCGAGGATGAGGGGCTGAGCAAGGTGGTTTTTGAGGACGGCGGGCGGGTTCACCAGTTGCTGCTGAAGGAAGCGGTGGATGTATTGCAGGGCGACCTGATCGGCGGGCGGCTGTGGTCTGCCTACGGGGGATGGCCCATGTATTCGAAGTTTTTCGACAATATGGGGCCGCTGCCGCACCATGTGCATCACAACGATGAAAAGGCCGCGCTTATTGGCCAGCAAGGGAAGCCGGAGGCGTATTATTTTCCTCCGCAACTGAATAACCACGGCGGGGATTTCCCGTATACGTTCATCGGGTTGGCTCCGGGGACGACCAAGGCTCAAATCCGGGAGTGCCTGGTCAACTTCACGAAGGGCGACAACAAGATAACGAACTATTCACAGGCGTACCGCCTGGAACCCGGTACGGGCTGGGATGTGCCGCCGGGGCTGCTGCATGCACCGGGGAGCCTGTGCACGTATGAGCCTCAGAAGGCGTCAGACGTATTTGCGATGTACCAGTCGCTGGTAAACGAGGCGGTGATACCGGAGGAACTGCTGTGGAACGGTACACCAAAGGACCGTATCGGGGACTACGATGAGCTGATAGCGGTGCTTGACTGGGAGCTGAACGTTGATCCGAACACGATGCAGAACCGTTTCATGGCGCCATTGCCGGTCCGGGAGGAAGCGGAGATGCTGGAGTCCGGGTATTCGGAAAAATGGGTATGTTACAAGTCTGATGCGTTCAGCGCGAAGGAGCTGACCGTGCTGCCCGGTGCGACGGTCACCATCCGAGATGCCGCGGCGTATGGAATGATTATGATGCAGGGCCGTGGACGTATGGGCGTATGGGACATCGAGACACCAGCGCTCATCCGTTACGGCCAGCTGACGTATGATGAGTATTTTGTGAGCGAGGGCGCGGCTCAGGCAGGCGTACGGATTGAGAACCTGTCGAAGACAGATCCCATTGTGATGCTGAAGCATTTCGGCCCGGGCAATCCGGACTTGGTATTAGCATAGTCAACAGCATAATGATAGCAATATGAAGAAGACAAATCGTGCATGGTCGTCACTCCTCCTACTGGTTGCACTGATGGGATTTATCCGATGCTCGGCAGGAGAACGGCCGGAGATATCGGAAGACCAATGGATCACTTACACCGGCTACGAAGGGCCGGGTGCCGGCAAACATATTGTGCTGATCAGTGGCGATGAAGAGTATCGCTCTGAAGAGGCTCTGCCCATGCTGGCGCAGATACTGGCCAAAAAATTTGGCTTTACCTGCACGGTGCTTTTTTCCATTGATCCATCGACGGGCGAAATCGATGCTAATCAACAGGCCAACATACCGGGCCTGGCTAACCTGGAATCTGCTGACCTGATGGTGATTTTTACCCGATTTCGTGAACTGCCGCCTGACCAGATGCGCCACATCGATGACTACTTAAAAGCAGGAAAACCAGTAGTCGGTTTGCGCACGGCCACCCATGCGTTCCATTACGCAAAAAAGCCGGATGACCCGTTCGCTCGCTATGATTTTCAGAGCACCGTATCCGGCTGGGAGGGTGGTTTTGGAAAACTGGTCCTGGGGGAAACCTGGATAAGCCATCATGGTGATCATGGCAAAGAAGGAACGCGCGGCGTTGTCAACGAAGAAAATGCTGCCAGTCCTATATTGAACGGTGTACAGGATATCTGGGGGCCCACCGATGTTTATACCGTAGGCCGATTGGCCGGGGCGGATATACTGATGTACGGGCAATCCACCAGTGGGATGACCGCAGACGCTCCCGTAAACAGGGACAAGCCTGCATTGCCTGTTGCCTGGACGAAGCGCTATAAACTTCCAGATGGCAAATCAGGGAAAGCGTTTACAACGACCATGGGTGCATCAGTCGACCTGTTGAATGAAGATTTAAGAAGGCTGCTCGTAAATGCGTGCTTTTGGGCGGTGGGTCTTGAAAATCAAATCCCTGAAAAAGCTGACGTCGCATTCGTCACACCTTACCAGCCCACCATGTTTGGTTTCGATAGTTTCATAAAAGGCAAACGTCCGGCAGACTATCGGCTGCAGGAAGATTAACGGGCGATCAGCAATAAGTACATCATCAATAATCAAGTTAGAAAAACTATGTTAAAAATCGGCGTCAATACCTTCTTACTTACCTCTCCGTTTACCAACGAACGCATCGACATCATCCGGCAATTCAAAGCCTGGGGCTGCGACGCGGTGGAAATTGCGCTTGAGGATGCCGCGCATATCGATGCGCATTTGATTAAACAGGCATTGGACGATAATGGTATGGTTTGCTCTTCAATTTGTGCTGCTATGGGGCCTGGCCGAGATCTCAGGGGCACATCGGCTGAGCAACAAAACGCTATAGCCTATATTACTGAAGTATTGGATGCGATGGTTGTATTGGACTGCCCGGTGATGGTCGGACCACTTTATTCAACTGTCGGACGTGCGGAGCAGACGCCCGAGGATGAATACAAGAAGCAGTGGGATATGGTGGTGAGCCGCCTGAAACCGTTGGGCGCGCGGGCAGCGGATCTGGGAAAAAAGCTGGCTATAGAACCGTTGAACCGTTATGAAACAGACTTTATCAATACATGTGAACAGGCCCTGGCACTGGTCGATGCGGTCGGCAACGATGCGGTGGGCATACTGCTGGATACCTATCATATGAACATTGAGGAAAAAGATTCCCCCGCGGCTATCCGTAAAGCAGGTAAACGCCTGTTGCATGTCCATGCCTGTGGCTGCGATCGCGGCGCGCCCGGAGGCGACCATATCAACTGGGACGGCATTCGTGATGCCTTGAAAGCCATCGACTACTCCGGCAGTTTGGTCATCGAGTCATTCACGCCGGAGGTCAAGGTTGTGGCCAAGGCGGCATCCATCTGGCGTAGTTTCGAGCCGTCCTTGGAAGCCATTGCCGTCAAAGGGATTCCTTTCTTACGTTCCCATTTTGCTTGATAAGCGTTTCAATAAAAAAACCGGAGTGCCATCAATTGGCACTCCGGCTTTTTTATGGTCGGTTTCCATCTCGCCTGATTATTATCTTGGTAGCGGATGCTCCTTCAGCAGTTCTTCGGGCGTATAAAAGCTTTTTTTATCCGCAATAACGGCGCGGATGGCTTTTACTTGTTCGGGATCGATGGCCGTTCCCTTGTTGCCGAACGAATTTCTGACATAGGTAAGCACAGCAGCGACTTCCTTGTCATCCAACAAGCCGCCAAACGGTGTCATGGGCACTTGCCCGGGATACGATTTGCCAAGTACCTCTATTGGGCCCTGCAGTCCTTTCAGTGTAAGTTTAATAAGGCGTGCCTCATCACCTGTAACCCATTCCGTGCCGGCTAAAGGCGGGAAACCAGCGGCCTCCAGCCCTTTCCCGTCCGCTTGGTGGCAGGTGATGCAAAAGCCATCCTGCTCATAAATCAGTTTTCCTTGTTTATACAGTGCCAAATCGGTGCCTGTTAGGTCGGTGTTTACGATTTCTTCTTTTTTGGTCTCTTCGACATGCCCTTCAACGCGCGCCAGCGCTGCACGGTACGCATCCGTCATCCAGTCATCGAGCGGGTGCTTTGCAGCCTCTTCCAAAACAGGCAGTGCCTGTCCTTCGTCCAGCCACGAGGCGGCAACCAACGCTTCTAAGCGGACACGCCCGTGCACGTCGGCTGCGGCCTGTTTGAGCAATTCTGCTTGATCCGTTACTTGGTGGCCCGTATAGCGCAGTACCCGCACCGCGGCGGCTCTGGCGCGGTAATCTTTTGCCTGCAGCAGTCGTCGAAGCAACGATTGATCAACCTGGTTGAGTCCCCAACTCACCCATAGACCTTCCAATAGGTGGTGTTCATAGCGCGGATCCCGGGCATCAAGATTGTTCACCCAGGTTTTAAGGTGCTTAAGCACCTCTCCTGCGTCGCGCCCCCGAAGTTCGCGGCGGGTGCGATAGCGGGTGCGGTATTCCGGTAATTTCAGGTTATCCAACAGCGTGTCAATGCTTGCGCCAGCGATCTTTGCAGGCTTGACCAGGGGCCGTGAAGGGTAAGTGATGCGGTAAACACGGCCATGTGTATGGTCGCGGAGCGGATCGCGTTGGTTATGTTGCATGTGGCCGATCAGAATGTTGTGCCAGTCAATCAGGTACAGCGAGCCGTCCGGCGCAAATTCCATGTCGACCGGCCGAAAATTGGGGTCTACCGACCAAATCAGGTCCTGGCGGTGCTGACTTTTGTAACCCGTGCCATCATCAGTCATCGTATGCTGCTTCATGCCCAGAAAGCCGATGGTATTGTTGATGAGCATATCCCCTTGCACATCGTCGGGGAAGTGGCGGCTTGAAACAAATTCAAGCCCCGAGGTGGGCCGTACTTTATGTTTGTCTTCGATCAGGTTTCTCGATTTTGGCGTAAACTTGCCATATGTAGGTCTGACGGATCCCGGCATCATCCAGCTGACATCCGGTCCGGACGTTTCGGCGTAAAAATTCTGTCCCCATTCATCGAACGCGATTCCCCATGGATTGGGGATGGATAGCTGTGCTGTAAATTCGAGCTTTCGCCTATTGGGGTCGTAGCGGAAGAAGCCACCGTTGGTGCCACGTACGGGGCCGTAGGCCGTTTCGATATCACTTAGCAGGAATACACCTTGCCCCATGTAGATAGCGCCGGACGGATCGGCCGTATACGCATGGTGCGCATGGTGGGTGTCGTGGTCATCAAAACCACTTAGTAGCACCTCCTTCGTATCGGCTTTGCCATCGCCGTCGGTGTCCTTAAGCAGTACCATGTCCATACCCTGGGATACGTAGACACCCTCTGGTGCGATTTCGAATCCCATGGGTAAATGTAGTTTGTCAGCAAACACGGTTTGTTTATCCGCCTTGCCGTCGTTGTCGGTATCTTCCAGGATAATGATTTTATCATCAGGCTTGGGGTCTCCCGGCCTCCAGTGCGGATATGATGGCATGGTCGCAATCCAAAGCCGGCCTTGATTGTCAAACGTCAGCTGAACAGGTTTTTTTAGGTCAGGGAATTCTTCCTCGGAAGCAAAAAGCGCAATTTCGTAGCCAGGAGCCGTTCGCAACTGCCTTACCGCTTCGGCGCCGTAAAGATAAGTAGGGTTGCCATTTTTGTTGCTTGGGCGATAATTGGTTTTGACTTCGGGAAGCGGTAACGTCCGCCCGTCCGCGCTGTCCAGGTTCATTTTCTCTCCTTTTACGGCCTTCCAGATGGCTTCATCTCTCAAGGCCGTCATCTCCCTGATTTTTGCGATCTCGGCAGGGTAATTGTCTGGCCCGAATGGATCATAGCGACGCCCGAAAGCTTGCACGCCATTAGGCATCTTGATGTCCTTGTGCCACACCCAGTTCTTTTCCATTACGGCGGCATGTACCAGCTCGCGATGGGTTTCATCTGTCGGTTTTACATTGCCGAATACGTTGTCAGCCAGCTGTATCGCAAACTTGGCATAGCCTGTTTTGTTGAGCTGTGAGCCATCAATAGTCAACGGCTCATCATTTTTGACAAACCAGCCATTTTTGTTGAACCACTTTTTGGATGGCGTATACATATCGACGAAGTGGACATTGTTGTTGCGTGCAACCTCTTTCATCGCTTGGGTGTACATTGACAGGTTTCTGTTTTCTTTTTTGCCGTCCGGCAAGTCATGCTTGCCAGACAAATCCTCAAAAGCAATGGGCGACACGATTGCAAGCTGCGGTGCTGAAACTCCGTTGTAATGTTGTTGCAGGGTGTGTTTGATGAATGCATCAAGTTCGTCTTTGTAGCGCCGCAGCCCTTCTTCGCCTTGGAAGGATTCGACGTAGCCGAAGAAAGCGATAATGATATCTGCGCGATGCCGTGTAAGCCACTCATCCGGTGTTTCCCAGTGTCCTTGATTATTGGGGTCGTTGGTCAGCTCCCTTTGGAATTGTTCGGCACCGGGAAATGCCCAGGGGGACGGCCGGCCCGAATGCGGCCTGAATCCCGGGGTGTTGCCCGGATCGCACATATTCCGGATGTACAACAGGCTGTCCGGGTACCGAAGCTGCATTTCTGTTTCGAAAAACCCGTAATTCATCATCCTCGACCCCAGGTTGTTGCCAATTAAAATAATGCGTGAGCCCTTTTTTATTTTGAGTGTATTCGGATTTGAAGTACACTGTAAAGCAGATATCAAGGCTAATGTTGCTCCGAATAAGGTAATTAAACGAATGATATTCATGCGTGGATGTCTCTTCTTCATATAAGTCTACTAAAATACCCGGCCATACCTTCGGCGATGCTTTTACAACGATGTGGCAGTCAACCGTTTTATGGACGCTCGGTGCATTTGCTGTTGTGACAGTTATTAGGTTATAACATAATTGGTGTTATAAAAAACTGGAGCCAATGTTACTTATTGTTCTTCAATTAACCGTCATGGTCTGTCCTTATCTGTCCTTGGTGATCTGCGGTTCCACCATGGTGGTAAGTGCCGTTTCTTTTCAAAAAAGGCCTTTTTTAATCCCTGAATTTTTTCTTATTTTGGGCTGCCATGAAAGTTCAGGATAGGACAGGATAGCATTACATAGCTGATACGGTATCTTTGTGTACGTTCCAGGGAATGATGTTGCGAATGACATGAAGGGACAATCAGCGTTTGGATATCCGAAATTGTTTTATCAATCGGCTTTTTGGCGGGGTAAATTAAAACAATAGATACAAATAGCTAATTTATTAGACCAGTTAAAACCTTTTTAATATGAACGAAAACATTAACAGGACCGCTTTGTTCAATGGGTCATGCTTCGCACTCATCACTACCGCTTTTACATTTGCCATCCGCGCAGGGATTTTGCCGCAGCTTGGCCAAGAATTTAATTTAAGTGCCGAACAGCTTGGATTTATCAATTCGATGTGGTTTTTAGGCTTTCCCATCTCCATGATTATTGGTGGTCTGGTGTATCACTCTTTTGGAGCTGCAAACATCATGAGGGTGGCTTTCGTAGCGCATACCTTAGGCATTTTGCTTACCATCTATTCCGGTGGATATGCCGGTTTATTGATTTCCACCTTGTTTATCGGGTTTGGTAACGGCTGTACCGAAGCCGCATGCAATCCGATGATTGCAGACATGTACTCCGATAATCACATCAAAATGAATAAAATGCTCAACAGGTTTCATATGTGGTTTCCTGGGGGTATTCTTTTGGGAGCGCTCATTTCCAAATTTATGACTGATTTTGGTGGGGTTCTTCAGCAATGGCAAACACAGATGTGGATATTGATGATTCCTACCATCATCTATGCCATATTGTTCTATGGAAAAACATTTCCTCGGCCCAAGGTTGAAGGTGCAACCTCGCTCGCACAGAACTTTAAAGCAATGGGTACGCCTACCTTCATTTTTTTGTTTTGCTGTATGGCGCTCACAGCCATTAGCGAATTTGGCCCGCAGCAATGGGTGTCTATTGTCATGAGCCATAGCGGAGCGGACAGCATGCTTATCTTGGCCCTTACAACGGGTTTGATGGCGGTGGGGCGCTTTTTTGCGGGGCCCGTTGTCCGTGTATTAGGGCAGACAGGCGTACTGTTGGGCGGCGCGATATTCGCAACCCTCGGTATCTATTTATTCAGCGTCGTCACCGGACCAATGGCCTATTTCGCAGCGGTGGTATTTGCTTTGGGGGTTTGTTATTTCTGGCCGGTGATGGTGGGCTCGGCCGCTCAACGTGTTCCGCTCAGTGGTGCGTTGGGAATGTCTGTAATTGGAGGAGTGGGCATGTTTTCCACGGCTATTTTCCAGCCCATTATCGGCAGCTGGATAGACGGAGCCCGGGAAAAAAATGCCTCCGCTGGACTAACCGATTCGGCCCTGGAGCTTGCTACCGGCCAGGATGCTTTGGCTAAAATGGTTTCATTCCCCGCTATTTTGATTGTTTTGTTCATCATTTTCTTCTTCTGGCAAAAAAGTTTGAAAGGCAAGGCTGCATCAATTACTGCAGCAACACAGCCGCCAATACATTAATGGCGCCCGATTTCATTCAAAAGGCATCGCCGAGGGTAAGTAGCAAACAGCTGCCCCCCTGTGGCGTGCCTGATGAACAGTGGACTGCCAAGAAATAAATCTGACGTCGATAACTATTAAAAACGAATAGAATCACCGGGGGCACTAGCACTATCGTGATTCAATGGAATTGCTATGCCTATTGTTAAACGCTAAAAATATTCATAATATGCTGAAAGCCAATTAGATTTAACTTAACCAATTAAATTAACCAATTATGAACAAGTGTAATGACAATCCAATCAACCGGCACCGCCATGCCGAAAAGCGATGGCAGCCTTGGCGCGTGAACGCCTCGTGTTTGCTTGCAATACTGACGATGGCTGTGGTCCACGCCGCATGGGCAGAACCGGAGCATCAGCAAACAGTGCGTGGTCGGGTGACCGATGCTGGCCAGGTGCCCATCAGCGGCGTTACCGTTCTTGAGCAGGGTACCAGCAACAGTACCAGTACCAATGATCAGGGCGAATACACGATAACGTTAGAACATGGCGAAGGAGCGCTATTGGTGTTTAGTGGCGTTGGTTACGACTCGCAGGAAATACGCGTCACGGGAGCACAGCTTAATGTGGTCATGGAACAAAGTCAAACCGATCTCGATGAAGTCGTTGTGGTGGGTTACGGTACACAGCGCAAATCCGACCTGACCGGAGCGGTGGGCACGGTACGTGCGGAAGCTCTCCAAGAACGGCCCGCCTCGTCTTTGAACCAGGGCTTGGCCGGAAGGGTGACGGGGGTAAACGTATCGTCCAATTCGGGGCGGCCTGGGGGGAGAACCAATGTCCGCATCCGTGGGGCCAGCTCAATCAGTGTATCCAATAATCCCCTGTATGTGATTGATGGTGTGATTTTAAATACATCCGGGCTGCAAAATGGCAGCACACCCATCGACTATATCAACCCCAATGATATCGCTTCCATCGAAGTGCTGAAGGATGCGTCTTCGACGGCCATCTATGGCGCCCGGGGTGCCAACGGGGTTATCTTGGTAACGACCAAACGGGGCACATCCGGCGGAGGAGCACTGACCTATGATGCAGACTTCGGACTGGGCGTGGCCCCCAAGCTGCTACCCGTTTTAAACGCAAGGGAATTCCTGGAGGTAGAAGAAATCGCCTATGCTAACGCCCAAAAATATGACCCCGTCGGCTGGGCAACGGGCACCAAATATACAGACCCTCGTACTAAGCGGATCAACCCGCTGCTTTTCGATGCGCAGGGAAACCCATTGTATGATATCAACTGGCAGAAGGAAGCGTTCCGGGAGGCCTTTACACAAAATCATCAGCTGGGTTTCACCAATGGCAATGAAAAGGGAACTTATGGGGCATTCCTGAACTACCGCAATGAAAACGGGGTGGTGTACGGCTCATGGCAAAAACGGTATGCCGGCCGCTTCGTGTTCGATACGGAGATTAAGGATTGGCTGAAAGTAGGCGGGTCACTGAGCTATAATGACCAAGATGAAAAGCAGGTAGACCAGTTGGACGGCGGCGGCATCACCATGGTCCGGCAGATTCTGGAGGCGTTGCCTATCGTGCCGGTTCGGTATGCCGATGGTTCATGGGCAAGCAACCGCGATTATCCAGGCATGGAAGGAGGGGATAACCCGATACGCGTCGCAGACGAACGGTTGTATTTCCTCCGTACCCAAACCATGCTGGGAAATATGTATGCCAACATCCGGTTGGCGGAAAATCTTGAACTCCGCTCCACACTCGGTACCAATATCATCAATCAGCGTACCGACTATTTTGCTGCGGCAGGGCTGCAATACATCTCCACCAACGGCAATGCATATGTAGGTAACAATCGGCTTAATTCGTGGCAGTTTGAAAACTACCTGACTTATAAAA
Source organism: Parapedobacter sp. ISTM3 (assembly GCF_016533505.1). Taxonomy (NCBI): domain Bacteria; kingdom Pseudomonadati; phylum Bacteroidota; class Sphingobacteriia; order Sphingobacteriales; family Sphingobacteriaceae; genus Parapedobacter; species Parapedobacter sp. ISTM3. The sequence continues at coordinate 148,660 of NZ_JAENGN010000005.1, forward strand.
AAGACGTTGGCCGTATCCACTCGTTGAATGCGATGTTGGGCCTTTCATGGCAGCACGTCAACAGTTTCAGCAGCCAGGCGAACGCCGAGGGCTTTTCGGATGCGTACTTCCAGTTCAACAACCTGGGCGCGGGTGCCACTGCACTGGCTCCGAGCTCTGGGGCGTCGGCCTATGGACTGAATTCTTATTTTACACGGTTAAACTATTCGTTGCTCGGAAAATACCTGGTGACCTTTACCGGCCGCATCGACGGTTCGTCGAAATTTGGGGAGCAAAACCAATATGCGTTTTTCCCATCGGCGGCGTTGGCATGGCGGATCAGTGACGAAGATTTCATGCAGGCTATGCCTGCTATCTCAAACCTGAAGCTCCGTACGAGCTATGGGGCTACAGGCAACTCCGAGATTCCTTCCTATCGGGCGTTAGCTGGCATGAGCAATTATGCTGTGATCTTTGGCGGTGCCCGTGAAATAGGGATTGGGACCGGGCGGATGGCTAATCCGGCGCTTCAGTGGGAAAAAACCCATCAGGTGGACATCGGGTTGGAGCTGGGGCTTTTCGCCAATCGGGTAAACCTTGAAGTTGATCTTTATCGCCGGAAGGTAAACGACATGTTGCTGGATGCGCCGCTGCCCCTGAGTAGCGGATATGGAAGCATCTACACCAATGTTGGCAGCATGGAAAATAGGGGGATTGAGATTGGCCTGAATACAACCAACCTACGGTCAGACCACTTCTCTTGGCATACCACATTCAACATTTCCATTAATCAGAACAAAGTTCTGGCGCTGTCCGGTGGCAGCGACATTTTTCCCGGCGCAGCCACCATCGTGCGGGTCGGCCAACCCGTGGGGTCGTTTTTTGGACGGGTGCACCTGGGCACATGGTCTACCGATGAGGCCGAAGAGGCAGCACGGTACAATATGCGGCCGGGAGATGTCAAATATCTCGACCTCAATAACGATGGCATCATCAATGACAACGACCGTGCAATTATCGGTAAGGGTATTCCCGACGGATTCGGAACCTTGCTGAACACCTTCCAATACAAGGCGTGGTCATTAACGGTCGACCTGCAATTCATGTACGGCAATGATGTGCTGGACCGAAGCATCCATTCGGCTGAAGACAGGCAAGGTATTGCCAACAGCTACAAGACGGTATTGAATGCGTGGACCGAAACGAACCAAAACACTCCGATAGCGCAAATACGGCCGATTAACGCCTATTATACCACCAATGACGACAGCCACAAGGTGTCGGATGCCTCTTTTATTAGGGGCCGGAACCTGCTGTTGGCTTATGTTTTTCCGGCGCAACTCGCGTCGCGGCTGAAACTGCAGCGTATGCGGCTATTTGGATCGGTACAGAATTTTTTTGTAGCCACCAAGTACAGTGGTTACGATCCTGAAGTTTCCAATTCTAGCTCGGCTTTCGGTCAAGGGTACGGTCTGTATGATTATCCACGGCCAAGGGTATTTATGTTGGGCGTGAACATCGGACTATAGCCATAACAAAGGCAATATCAAAACGAAGAAGCGATGAAAACCATATCAATAAAAAAATACATCACAATGGCCTTCACTGGTGGCGCATTGGCATTGAGCAGCTGCTCCGAATTTTTGAACGAGTCGGATCCGAGCAACTTTACCGTGGAGAATTATTTTACCAAGCCGGAGCATGCCCGGAGTTCGGTAAATGCTATTTATGCGAGTATGCGCGATCCGCTGTCAAGCGGTTTCGGCGGAGGGGCTTGGATGATGACCGAATTTGCGACCGGGTTGGCGGCCACGGATTTGGGGCAGGCCGTCAACAGTTATTTCGTCAAGGATTTGAATAACACATCTGACAACGGTTATGGCCAAACTATCTGGGCATCTTACTACCGAGGAATTGGGAATGCCAACCTTTCCATTGCTAAAATTCCGGAAATCACGATGGATAGCAACGAGGCGACCAGACTGTTGGGCGAAGCACATTTTTTGCGGGCTTGGTATTATTTCGAACTGATCCGTATGTTTGGCCACATTCCCTTGGTCACCGAACCCATTTCATTGCAGTCAGAGCAGCTAAGGCCGCTACAAGCCGATCCCGAAGCTGTCTACAATTTGATTATAGCCGATCTGGCGGTTGCGGAGGAAGCAGGGTTGCCTTGGAGAGATCCTTCGGGAAGGGTTAGCTTGGGTGCAGTGAAGTCGTTGCTCGCGGAGGTGTACCTGACGATGGCAGGTTATCCATTGCAAAAGGGGGAAGCTTATTACAGGCTCGCAGCCGAAAAGGCTGAAGAGGTCATCAACTCGGGAACATTTGAGCTATTTGATGATTATGCCTCGCTGCATGATCCAAGCATGAAAAATATTATCGAGAATATTTTCATGATCCAGTTCAAGACGCAGATAATCGTGCCCAACTGGCAGGTATCCATCATTCCCTACAACAAAAACATTTCACAGTATGCCGATGAGACCGGAGGCATCTATGCAACGGCGGATTTCGCTGAATCCTATGAGCCGGGTGATTTGCGGGCGCAGGAAAAGCAATTTTTCTTTACCCAATTTACCCACGAATCCAACCGAAACCAAGTGGTCGATCTCGGTGGATATTTCATCTGGAAGCTATTCGATGAGGTAGCGCAGACCACCACGGCAAACAGTGACCTGAATTGGTCCGTGATACGCTATGCAAATGTACTATTGACGTTTGCCGAGGCATCTAACGAGGTCAACGGCCCTACCGCTGCGGCATACGACGCGGTCAACGCCATTCGGTCACGGGCTGAACTGGACGATCTCGAGAACTTGTCAAAGGAGAATCTGCGGGAAGCCATTTGGAAAGAACGGTGGTATGAATTGTGTTTCGAAAACAAAACGTGGTATGACATGGTGCGTTTGCGCAAGGCGTACAACGTCAGGACTAAGCAATTCGAAGATTTTGTAGGGCATCGGTTTACGTATGGGCCGGTGTTGAGAGAGCGGGAACTGCTATTCCCGATACCGACCAGCGAGGTGCGGAACAACACCAACTTGGTGCAAAACAGTGGCTATTAGTCGGGTGATTTACCACGTTTTAAGGATTAATTGTTTAAATTTGGAAGTCATAACCCAATAATAAATCAATCAATATCATATGGAAACAGGCAAGCTGTCAAAGCAGGCGTTATCATTAATCAATAATTGTAACAATAAAAAATAGCGATATGAGTACAACGAATAATTTCCCCAAACTACACAATGCCACTTGGCCCGGAATTGTTGGCAAGGGCCCGGATTCGGAACCGGTAATCCCCTTTGACGACCTGCTGGCTTACACGGCCGCAGCAGAAGTCAACGGTATAAAATTCGACGGCGTAGACATCGGCTTGCTCGATCCGCATGTCGATATCAACGGCGGACGGGATGAGGCCAATCGGCTGGCAGACAAGGTGGCGGCGCATAATCTCAAGATCGGATCGTTGGTAGCCCCCATTTGGGCAGGTTCGGCAATGGGGAGTAAGGAGAGCCGGACGGTATTTGTAGATATGGTGCGCAAGGCCTGTCAGTTTGCCCAGCGTCTAAACGAATTGGGTATACGCCCTTACGGGGTAATCCGAATCGACTCCTCCTGTACACCTGCCGATTGGGCGGCCGATCCGGCAGGCAACACCAAGATTATCGCGGAAACGTTTCGCGAAGCCTGTGACGTGGCCGCCGATTATGGGGAGCGGCTAGCTGCTGAAGGGGAGATCTGCTGGGGCGGAATGCACAGCTGGAAAACCATGATCGATACATTGGAAGCGGTAGACCGGCCGAACATTGGCTTTCAAGCAGATATGTCCCATACGTTTCTCTACCTACTGGGCTATAATAGGCCTGAAGACCGTATACTCCCTGAAAATTTTCAATGGGATGATCGGGAAGCACTCACCGAAGGGCTACGGGAGCTTACGCATGCATTGCGCCCATGGACGATAGATTTCCATGTGGCGCAAAATGACGGGACGGTCTTCGGATCCGGCTCGCATGATAAGACCGGAAGGCATTGCTTGCCTAATGATCCGAATGGTAAGCTGGACATCGCCAAGGATGCGGGCCACTGGCTGCGCGACGAGCAGGGGCGGCTAACCAAGGCGTTCAACCATATCTGCTGGGATGGTTGTATGTTTCCCAATGCCGTGTTGAATCAGCAACAGACCTGGAACGATATTCTGGCAGCATTGATAAGTGTTCGCGAAGCACATGGGTGGCAAGCATAGTGATTGATTAACAACAAAAACAAGAAATATGAGCGACAACAAGAAAAAATTGAGAATAGGATTAATCGGTTGCGGCTTCATGGGCCGTACGCATGCCAATGGTTACAACCGGGTGCCCAACTTTTTCCCTGAATTGCAGTACCAACCGGTTTTACAGGCGGTATGTTCAAGACGGGAGGAAAAAGTAAAAGCCTTTGCCAATCAATGGGGGGTTGCTTCGTATGAAACGGACTGGCGGCAGCTCATCGCGCGTGACGATATCGATGCTGTTGATATTTGTACGCCCAATCACCTGCACGCCGAAATTGCTGTGGCAGCTGCCGAGGCAGGAAAAATGGTGCTTACGGAAAAGCCATTGGCCAGAAACCTGGAAGAAGCTAAGAGCATGGTAGATGCCGTCTCAAAAGCCGGTGTGCCCAATACCGTTTGGTATAATTACCGGCGTCTGCCCGCCGTGACCCTGGCGAAAAAAATCGTCGCCTCCGGCAAGCTCGGTAAAATTTTCCATTACCGCGCGAACTTCCTGCAAGACTGGACGATCAATGCCGACCTTCCGCAAGGTGGAGATGCCGCATGGCGGATGGATGTCGATGTAGCCGGGTCGGGGGTGACAGGCGATCTGCTTGCCCATTGCATCGATACGGCGATGTGGTTGAACGGTGGAATTACGGAAGTTTCGGCCGTTACCGAAACGTTTGTAAAGCAGCGCGTCCATCTGGATACGGGCAAATTGCAAGAGGTGGGAATAGACGATGCCTGTATCTTCCATTGTCGCTTTGCGAACGGGTCGCTGGGCTTATTCGAATCGACCCGGTATGCCCGGGGGCATAAAGCCCTTTATACCTTCGAGATCAATGGTGAGCATGCTTCGATTCGCTGGGATTTGCACGATTTGAACCGGCTGGAGTACTTCGATAACGCGGTCGATTCGGATGTCAAAGGGTGGAGCTCCATCCATGTGACGAATGGCGACCACCCTTACATGGAAAAATGGTGGGTGCCCGGTTTGGGTATCGGTTATGAACATAGTTTCGTTCATCAGGTTGCCGATTTCCTGAAAAGCCTGGAGACGGGCGAGCCCTGCCAGCCCGACTTCAAAAATGCGTATGAAACGCAAAAAGTTTGTGAGGCAGTTATCGAGTCTGCCAAGTCACGCAGTTGGAAGGGGACGGAGGTGGAAATTGGCTAGCGTTTGTTTTATCATAATCGACATAAGATGTTAAAATCATGGAGTTACCTCCGGGGCTATATAAGCGCCGGAGGATTTGTGTTGTGTGCGTTGGCGTTGGCAAGTTGTACTTCGGGCGGCAAACAGCAGACTGAACAGCCGGGTAATCAGGACGAATTTGCAGTGCTATTTGACGGGGTCAGTTTGGCCGGATGGCGCGGCGACTCTGCGCTTTGGCGGGTAGAAGATGGCGCCATCGTCGGTGAAATTACGCCGGACAGGAAATTGGAACGGAATTCATTTATCATCTGGGAAGGCGGCCGGCCGGCAGACTTTGAGCTGATCGCCGAATATCGGCTGACCGGTCAGGGAAACAGCGGTTTTAATTACCGCAGTGAGGAATTGCCGGACGTTCCTTTTGCTTTGCGGGGCTACCAAGCCGATATCGACGCGGCTAATACCTACACGGGGCAAAATTATGAGGAGCGCGGCCGAACAATCCTGGCCTTCCCAGGGCAGCAAATGCACCTCCCGCCGGTGGAAGGCGAGATAGGCGACTATGCCAAGGGGAATGTTTGGACCGCAGGAGTCGAAACAGGCTCCCTGGGCGACCGCGATTCATTGAAAGCGCATATCAAACATGAAGACTGGAATGAGCTCCGCATTGTGGCCAAAGGAAACCGCTTGCAGCATTACATCAACGGGATATTAATGAGTGAGGTGGTTGACGATGACGAGAAAAATCGTAAATTTGAAGGCTTGATGGGATTTCAGGTGCATGTTGGCCCACCAATGAAAATTGCTTTCAGGAATATACGATTGAAGAACCTTTAATAGGAGTTTCTTAACCTTATGAATGATGTAAACGCTGGCTTTTCCGCCGAACGCATGGTGTTTCAGGAGTGGGTTGCTCATCAAATAGCGCCCCATGTCGCTGAGGGGGAATGGCAAGCCTTGCTCGACCAGGTCGGCCGTTTGCGTGCCGACCCGCAGCCACACTTCTTGGCAAAGATTTTTACGACTATTCCCAGGGTCCTTAAGTCGGTCGGTAAAGATGAGCGGATTACCTTGGCGGACGCCGATAAGCGCACGGGGCGGCTGCCATTGGTGGTAACGGACTGGCCCTTGATGCGGTTGATTAGGGTGTGGGTACTGATGAATATCCCGGCATTGGACGAAACGGCCTACGTATCGCTGATAGAACGGCTGTTCAAATACGGCGAAGTGGAAGAGCTGGCCGCGCTTTATGCAGCGTTGCCTGTATATGACTATCCCGCGGCATGGCGACTTCGTTGCACGGAAGGCATCAGAAGTAATATGGCACCCGTGAGGCAAGCCGTTATGGTGAACAACGACTATCCAAGTCGGTTTTTGGATGAAGGGGCATGGAACCAACTGGTGTTGAAGGCGTTTTTTACGGACGAAGATATCCCGCACATTATCGGTCTGAAACAGCGCAACAACGCACGGTTGGCGGAAGCATTGGTAGACTATGCCTATGAGCTTCACGCCGCCAAAAGAACCATCAATCCCATGCTGTGGATATTGGTAGCGCCATTTGTGGATGAAAGAGCATACCGGCTGATGGAACAAATCATACTGAAAAGTCAGCAGCTGCACGAGCGGAAAGCGATTGCTTATGCTTTCCAAATGAGCAGCTACCGTCCGGCAACGGACTTTATGACAGGAAATAGCGAATTAACAGATTTATTGGATACGGCCGACACGCCCTGGGTCGGCTGGCCGGAACAAACGAATTAAGGGTTATGTGTAATTATAACGAACGCGATCGGGCATCGATGGGGCAGCGCGTCGCGCTGGAATTGGATTTGGTGAAGGGATTTCGATTTTTCGACCCGCATATCCACATGGTTTCAAGGACGACAGATGACTACCAGGCCATGGCCGATGCTGGCGTGGTCGCCGTCATCGAACCAGCCTTCTGGGTAGGGCAGCCCCGTACCGGAATAGATACGTTCAGGGACTACTACAGCAGCTTAATCGGCTGGGAGCGGTTTAGGGCGTCGCAATTCGGGATAAAACACTTCTGCACCATCGGATTAAATTCCCGAGAAGCCAATAACGAGGCGTTGGCAGAAGAAGTGATGGAACTGCTGCCCTTCTTTATTTATAAAGAAGGGGTGGTCGGTGTCGGTGAAATTGGCTTTGACGACCAAACCGCTGCGGAAGAAAAATATTACCGGCTACAGCTGGAACTTGCCAAGGAAGCGGGCCTTCCCGTACAGGTGCATACGCCGCACCGTGATAAAACCAAAGGAACCTCCCGTAGCATGGACATTGCCCTGGAGCATGGATTGGATCCGGGAATGGTCATTATTGACCACAACACCGAAGAAACGGTCAAGGAAGTCTTGGACAAAGGATTTTGGGCTGCCTTTACGATATATCCCTTTACCAAGATGGGGAATGAGCGCATGGTCGAGATTGTCAAACAGTACGGGCCGGAACGTATCTTGGTCAATTCCGCGGCAGATTGGGGCATCAGCGATCCGCTGGCAGTACCTAAAACCGCCGCATTGATGGTCAAAAGCGGACTCCCTAAAGCGACCATTGAACAAGTGTGTTATCAGAATGCGGTGGCTGCTTTTTCTCAAAGCGGACAGCTTGATGAGGCCATGCTGAATGAAAAGGCCAGCATCGACCAAGGTAAAAAATTTGCCGGCAATTCGGTGTTGAGAGGGGGGCAACAGCCCCGCAGGGATGCTGATTCCATCATCATTTCCTAGGCAATCGGATGAGTATCGTGTGGAAAGCGTATATGCAGCTGATGCGGCCGGCGAATATTGTCACGGCCATATCTGACGTCATGGCGGGAGCCGCCATCGCAACGCTGCACGTTGCCGATAGCCCCGGCGATCGCCCCCTGATTTACTGGGTATTGATGGCGCTATCCACAATGGGGCTGTATGGCGGCGGGGTGGTATTCAACGACGTGTTTGATGCCCGGTTAGATGCCGTAGAACGGCCGGAGCGTCCTATCCCCAGCGGAAGAGTGCCGGTAAGGCATGCCGTCTGGCTAGGTGCAGCCCTGTTTGCATTGGGTGCCTTGACGGCAAGTTTCTTGGGCGGCACCTCCTTGTTTATCGCCATTTCCATTGTGTTGATGTGCTTGCTGTATGACAAATGGGCGAAGCACCATGCCGTGGCCGGCCCGTTGGCCATGGGACTATGCAGGGGATTGAACCTTCTTTTAGGAATTAGCTTATTCCCCGCGGCACTGCCCGCGGTTTGGCTATTGGCCGGAATACCGGTCATCTATATAGCAGCAGTTACCACTATCAGTCGGGGAGAAGTGCATGGCGGCAAACGAAGCCCGTTGCTTTTTTCGGCCCTGTTATATGGTGTTGTGATTGGGCTTATCGCCTATCATGGTGCCCTGAAAAGCGAGACGTGGTTTAGTATGATCGTTTTATTGGTTTTTGCCACGATCATCTATAGTCCACTTCTCAAAGCGGTCCGTACACTGGCACCGCCGGATATTCGAAAATCCGTGAAATATGGCGTACTCGCGCTGATTTTTATGAATACGGCATGGGTAGCCGCCGCTGGCCTGTGGGAGCTGGCCGTCTTTGTTTTGTCACTTTTTCCGATATCCATTTGGTTGTCAAAAATGTTTTCGGTTACTTAACAAGCTTTTTGATCAGCTGTGATTCCTATCGTTGCATGTGCGATGTCGAATGCGGTGGGATGAAGGATCGCGAATGAAGTGTTTAGATCACGAAATATGATTAAGGAATCAATTAAACAATCGTTTACGGTGACCTACCGATATCAGGTTCATTTTACGGAGGATTTATTTGCAGCGAGCAATCCGGTACTCGCACGTTTTTTTGCAAGTCATGCTTCGGATACCGTGGCTAAAGCGCTGGTGGTTGTTGACGACGGCGTAGCAACCCACCATCCCGAACTTTTGCCCCAGGTCCGTGCCTATTTTGCCGCTTTGTCGGGGATTTTACTGGTTGACGATCTCATTGTCGTAAATGGCGGTGAGTATGCAAAAAATGACCATGCGGTTGTCGACAAGATTATAGCCGCCGTAGATCAGTACGGCATAGACCGGCATTCTTATATCATTTGCATTGGTGGCGGCGCCGTCCTGGATGCGGTAGGTTACGCGTCTGCCATTGCACACCGAGGAATCCGGCATATCCGCGTTCCGACAACCGTTTTGTCACAAAACGACTCAGGGATAGGCGTGAAAAACGGTATCAATTACTTGGGTAAAAAGAACTTCATCGGTACGTTCAGCCCACCGTTTGCCGTCTTTAATGATTTTTCGTTTTTACAGACCCTGTCTGACCGGGCGTGGCGTTCAGGGATATCCGAGGCGGTCAAAGTGGCCTTGATTAAGGATGCCGTTTTTTTTGAGTGGATTGCGGCACATGCCGATGCGCTGTATCACCGCGATGCCGATGCGATGGCATACCTGATCTACCGATGCGCTGAATTGCATTTACAGCATATCGCCGGTGCAGACCCGTTTGAGTTCGGCTCGTCTCGGCCATTGGACTTTGGCCATTGGAGTGCGCATAAACTGGAGCAGCTTTCGGGCTTCAACGTAATGCATGGCGAAGCAGTAGCCATCGGTATTGCACTGGATAGCATGTACTCCCACCTGAGGGGATATTTATCTTATGCGGATGCGCAGCGCGTTATCCACCTACTGCAAGCCCTTGGGTTGCCCATTTCCCACACGTTGCTGCATACAACGGCATCAGACCATCCGTTGCTTATCGGGCTGGAAGAATTTCGCGAACATCTTGGGGGAAGGCTCACCATTATGTTGTTGCAGGGCATCGGTACCGGGGTGGAGGTCCATCATATGGATACGGACCACGTGCTAGCTGCGGCCGCCGTGCTGCAAAATGATTTTGAAATTCAACTGTGAAGTTATGCTGACAAAATACGGGCACCTTACCTATTGCACCAATATCCATGGCGGTGAAAGCTGGCAGGACCATTTCGACATCCTGAAGGCGACATTTCCAATGATCAAAGCGCAGGTATCGGGAGACGCTCCGCTGGGAATCGGTCTCCGGTTGTCGGATATCGCAAGTCGGGATTTGCAAGATCCTGCACGGTTGCAAGCATTCAAAGACTGGCTGTCGGAGCAGGGTGCTTACGTATTTACGATGAATGGGTTTCCTTTTGGCGCCTTTCACGACGATGTGGTGAAAGCACATGTGCACACACCTGATTGGACGACCGCCGAGCGCTTGCATTACACCTTGCGGTTGTTTGATATACTGGTACAGCTGGTTCCGGAGGGGATGGACGGCGGGATTTCGACATCGCCATTGGGGTATCGCCATTGGTATAACGGCTCGGCAAGCCAATGGACCAGCATGCGGAAACGAGCTACGGAGCAGCTCATCGATGTCGCTGCTTACTTGATTGGCCTACAACGCAGTTCTGGTAAGACATTGCATATCGATATCGAGCCCGAGCCTGATGGTGTGCTGGAGACCGGCCCTGAATTTATCGACTGGTTTACGCAGGAGCTGGTCCCCGCGGGGGTGGCCGGCCTGACAGACCGGCTGGGCATGACGCCTGCCGAGGCCGAGGATGCATTAAAACGTCATGTTCGGCTCTGCTATGATGTCTGCCATTTTGCACTGGGATATGAGCATCATCCAGCGGTTATTGAAGAACTTAACCGTCATGGAATAAAAATAGGCAAATTTCAAATCAGTGCGGCCGTTAAGGCGCAGTTACCTGTTGATCAGGCTGGTCGTCTTGCAGTCGGTGAAGCGTTCATGGCCTTTGACGAACCGACCTACTTGCACCAGGTACTTGCGAAGCACCGCAATGGCGATGTGCGCCGATTTAAAGACCTGCCCGAAGCACAGGATGCCCTTTATGACAGGGACGCTGTGGAATGGCGGTCGCATTTTCATGTCCCGGTATTTTTGGAAGATCTTGGCATGCTCAAGTCTACCCAGTCAGACATCATTGAAGTATTGAGGCTACAACGCGATCGACGGTTGACAGCCCACCTGGAAGTGGAGACCTATACCTGGGGCGTATTGCCCCGGGATTTGCAGTTGCCCATCGCAGACTCCATATCGCGGGAACTACTATGGGTGCTCAACGAATTTTAAACGACATGAGGAAAACGGTTGTTCTGGATGTTGTGGGATTGTCATCCGCCTTAATTGGCGACAAGACGCCTTTTTTGACATCCTATCTGACGCAAAACCAGTTGACGAAGATAAAACCGATGCTACCGGCCGTTACCACGGCCGTGCAATCGACGTATCTGACCGGCCATTGGCCATCAGCGCACGGCATTGTCGGCAACGGCTGGTACGATCGCGTGGACTGCGAGATAAAGTTCTGGAAGCAGTCCAACAAGCTTGTTCAGCGAGAATCCGTGTGGGACACCGCAAAGCGGCTCGATCCCAATTTTACCTGCGCCCAACTCTTCTGGTGGTACAACATGTATTGCGGAGCGGATTATTCCGTTACACCCCGACCAAATTATTTGGCTGATGGCAGAAAGATTCCCGACTGCTATGCATACCCGGCGTCGTTGCGGGATGAACTGCAAGCAAAATTCGGTCAGTTTCCCCTGTTCAATTTCTGGGGCCCGGGGGCGAATATCGCATCCTCCCAATGGATTGCGGATGCCGCCATGTATGTGGAGGAAAAATACAGTCCAACGTTAAGTCTTGTTTATTTGCCCCACTTAGATTACTGCCAGCAAAAATTCGGTCCTGACCTGGCGAATATCGGCAAAGAAGTAATGGAGATTGATGCGTTATTGAAGCAGTTGGTCGAGTTTTACGAACAGCGGGGCGCAAACATCATCCTGCTGTCAGAATATGGCATCGTGCCGGTATCGCGCCCCATACATATCAATCGAATATTGCGCGAAGAGGGGCTTCTTGGCATCCGTGTGGAGCGGGGTTTGGAATTGCTTGATGCAGGTGCCTCCCAAGCGTTTGCCGTGGCAGACCATCAAGTTGCCCACATCTATACCCAAAACGATGAGGTGGAAAAGCGGGTCATGGCGAGATTGGAGCAAGTGGAGGGAATTGAGCGGTTGCTGGATGATGCCGCGAAAAAGGAAGCACATATCGACCATGAACGGGCGGGCGACTTAATCGCCGTCGCCAAGCCGGATAGTTGGTTTACCTATTATTTCTGGCTGGATGACCGGGTGGCCCCCGATTATGCGCGGATGGTAGATATCCATAAGAAGCCAGGTTACGACCCCGTGGAAATGTTCATGACCTCTAAACTACGTGCAGGCTATAAGCTGCTACGCAAAAAGTTGGGGTTTCGCTACGTGCTGGATGTGATTCCGTTGGATGCCACGTTGGTCAAAGGCTCACATGGCGCAATCGATATTCCGGAAGCGTATTATCCCGTACTGATTACTAAAGAACGGCAAGAAACGGACAAGCTGGAGCCAACCGCTGTCAGGGATATCATCCTGGCTAGCCTTACCTCCTGAAGCCAGTCCAGTATCCTTTCAAGAAAGCAGGAGTTTAGCTTTGTATATCATTACCTGGTAAATCACCAAGCTGCCGCAGTAGACGCCTACATCCCACTGCTTGAAGCCAGCAATGGCACCGCGCTGCTACTGGATCCCCAGAGCGGAGCCTTCGGCAAAACACCGTGCGCATTGAAGTAGCCAACCTCATGGCCAACCGCATACGGGATATGGACAGGAAGGGAATGGAGTGGCGGCACTACCATGAGATTAACTTTGTAAATATCGACTATCAACCGTTCAACGCGGCCGGATGGCCTGTCCAGCCATCCGGCTTAACAGGCCGAACAATGATTGTCCGTTATAAAAACGAATAAATTGACGTAAATATCAGGTAAACCCCCTATATTGATGCGCTAAAATCCAAAAAGGGGGTTGACATATGAAGCCAGTATCCATGTTTGAGTATATCCACATCAATGAATATTCCGCTACGCCGAAATACCTGCAGCTTGCTAATGCAGTTATCGGTGCGGTTGAAGCCGGAAAAATACAGAAAGGCGACATGCTGCCATCGATCAATGAGCTGAGCTATGTGCTGGAAATATCGCGTGATACGGCAGAAAAGGGGTATAAGCATTTGAAGCAATTGGGCGTATTGGGGTCAGTACCGGGCAAAGGGTATTACATTACCAACGCCGACTTCAAGCAGAAATTGCAAATCGTGCTGTTTTTCAACAAGCTGAGCGCGCATAAGAAGATTGTGTATGATTCGTTCGTGCAAGCTATCGGAAGCGATGCCGCCGTCGACTTTTATATTTATAACAATGACTTATCGCTTTTCAGGAAGCTGCTCCAGAACCTCAAGCAGGAATATACACATTACGTCATCATCCCGCACTTTATCGAAGGACGCGACAAAGCTGCAGACATTATTAATACGATCCCGAAGGACAAACTGGTGCTGTTGGACAAAATAGTACCCGAGGTCGAAGGTGAATACGCCGCAGTATATGAAGATTTCGAGCGCGATATCTATGAGGCGCTGGAGCAAGCCAGGGAACAGCTGGGCAAATACCACACTCTGAAACTGATCTTTCCCGACAAGAGCTATTTCCCGAAGGGCATTATCAAGGGATTCTATCGGTTTTGCCAACAATATGCATTTAATCATCTGCTGGTAAGCGACATTTTGGAGGAACCCATATCGGAAGGCGAGGTTTACATTAACCTCATGGAAGATGATTTGGTAAAGTTACTTGACCGGGTGATATCCTTGAAGCTGCAAATCGGCAAACAGGTGGGGGTTATCTCGTATAATGAAACCCCCTTGAAAAAATTTATTTTAAATGGCATCACCACCATCTCCACGGACTTCAAGCGCATGGGCGAAGCCGCGGCGATGCTCATCCTGGAAAATACAAAACGCCACGAGAAGGTGCCTTTTTATCTGACCCTCAGGCCTTCGGTTTAGCGATCGGCGACCACCGACCGCTGTCACCGGCTACTGGTCACCGGCAGAGGAAGCTGCTCGATAACCCCCGTCACCACTTCGGGCAATTTATTGATAGCCTGTTCGGGATTTCTTACTTCCCCGGTACCGCGTGCCTGCCAGATCACCCTGTTCGTTCGCCTATCTTTGGCCTCGATAATGATGTGGCCAGCACGATAACGTTCCTGGCCGATAGGCCGGTTCCACCCGTAGCCCCAGCCCAAGCCCCAGCCCGGACCCCACATCCACGGATTGTAGCCCCAAAAACCCCATGGTCCAAAAGGATAACCGCCATATATCGGCCGGTTTTTGTTGTTTACAATAGCGACGTACCGGAAGAGCAAATCCGGATTGTCCTTGCTATAGGTCAATCCCCGTGCTTCCAATTCCCGATTTGCGGTTTCCATAATGTTGGCTTGTGCGATGTCGTTGTCAAAATACGATTTGGACAGCGAGTCAACCGGAGGGAGCCAGCCGTACGTGCGGTATTGCGAAAAATCAGTTCCCTCGATTTTCGTCGTGTGGTATTTGTAAGACGAACATGACGCCAAAAGCAATAAAGGTGCAATATATAACAATAACCGTTTCATGGTTACAATCTCCTATAATCAGTTTATTATGTTAGACTGTAGAGGGACGTAATGGTTTAATCGTGATGCGCATGATGCGGCATGCCATGCACCTCAACAGGGCATGGCATCTTCTTTCTTCCGACCGTTGCGCCACGGGATTACAGTGGATAACGGGCTACGAGCGGCATTGATCGGCCCGCGCCGAAGGCTTTGCTGCTTACGCGCAATATCGGAGGCGCTTGGAAACGCTTGAATTCAGCTTTGTCTACCAGGCTGATGACCCGATGCACCAAATCCTCATCAAAACCCAGGGCGATAATTTGTGCAGCGCTTTTTTCATTTTCGATGTATTGGAAGAGCACCGCATCCAGTAGTTCATATTCCGGGAGCGAGTCGCTGTCCTTTTGTCCGGGTCTCAATTCGGCGGAAGGGGGTTTAATGATCGTATGTTCGGGTATCACCAGCCGTTCGCGGTTGATATACCCCGCAAGCTTATAAACCTGTGTTTTATAAACATCGCCGATGACCCCCAAGGCCCCGGCCATGTCACCATATAAGGTTCCGTAGCCAACGGCGGCCTCGCTTTTGTTGGACGTATTGAGCAGGATGTATCCCCGTTTATTGGCAAACGCCATCAGCAACGTCCCGCGGATACGGGCTTGGATATTTTCTTCTGTCAAATCGGGCGCTAATCCGCTGAATGATCTTTCAAGACTTTGGTTAAACGCGTCTGCCATCGGTTGGATGGGGATAATCTCATGATGGCAACCTGTATTGTGCACCAAATCCAGCGCGTCGGTAACCGAGTGGTCACTCGAATATACCGAAGGCATGAGCACCGCCATGACATTTTCAGGGCCAAGGGCTTCACAGGCCAATGCGGCCACCACGGCCGAGTCAATCCCACCGGACAGGCCGACAACCGCTTTTTTAAAGCCTGACTTGCTGAAGTAATCGCGGATACCCAATAGCAGCGCTTGGTGAATGAGTGGAGTGTCGAGCGGAGGCTGCACGGCAGGTGTTTCGTGCAGGGGCGTGACGGTGCCATCTTTCAGTTCATAGCATTTCAGGTCTTCTTCAAAGGACGCCATCATGTCGACGCATTCACCAGCCGCATCCAGCACAATGGAGCGGCCATCGAAGATGATGTCGGCATGTGCACCAACATGATTGAGGTATAAAAGCGGAGCCTGCGTTTGACGCGCATGGGCAACCAGCACAGCCATGCGCTCACGCAGGTGGTTGTACGAAAACGGCGAGGCCGCAATGTTGATGATAATATCCGGATTCTCTTCGCGCAGTGCATCCATCGGATTCCTGCGGTACAGTTTTGGCGTGGCGATGTTCCACAGATCCTCGCAAATGGTGAGGGCGATGGTCTGCTCCTTGTAGCGGATGCATCCAAACGTCTCGGCCGGCTGGAAGTACCGGTATTCATCGAATACGTCATAGTCAGGCAGTAAGCCTTTATGCACCACACGTTGCACCTTGCCTTCGGCGATGAATAACGCCGCATTGAACAGCGGCTTCCCCTTGCCCGTGGTGTTGCGTACAGGAGTCCCGATGATGCAGGCAATGTCCTGGCACTGCTTGGCGATTTCCACAACGGCAGCTTCGCATTGATCCAGAAAAGCTCCGGATCGCAACAGGTCTTTTGCCGGATAGCCGCCGATGGCAAGCTCGGCGAAGATAACCATGTCAGCACCGCGGTTTTTCGCTTCCTGTATCGCCCAGGTAATGGCTGACTGATTACATCCAAAATTACCGATATGGTAGTTGAGCTGAGCTAAAGCGATGATCATCCGTTTTGGGGTTTGGTAATGACTAAAATAAGATCCCGAAATTGAAGGCCACATACGAGTTGCGGCCATCGCCATGATTAACGGCGGTTGTAAATCCGTTATTGAAGCTCAACCCCGTCATCATGACCAGGTTGTGATCGAGCTGCCATTCCACGCCGCCGCCGATTTGCAGCGCCAGGCGGAAAAATTTAGCGCCGTCCAGCTTGGTACGATTGTCCGCCTCGGCCAGCTTTTCTTTGGCATTCAACCGAAAGCCCGACGTGAAGCCGAATTGCCCATAGTAACTTCGGAAATACCGCATGGTACTCTTCAGCTTGAGGGATAGCGGAATCTCCGCATATTGCAGGCGATATGTGGTACGTAAGCTCGTATTGGGAGCACTGGATACCGGATCGGGGAAGGTGATCTCGCTGTTCATGGTATTGATGAGCAAACCGGTGGAAAAATAGTAGTTTTCCGTAAAAGCGAAATCCGCAAGCAAGCCGTAAGCGTATCCGAATTTCGGGCTGCTTTCATAACCGTCGTTATCACCGTAGCGCATCCACCCCATATTGGGTGAAAAGGTTATACCCAACGATATGGGCTTGTATTGATAAGTAGAACTGTAATAGTCCTGGGCAATGCCGGGTCGCAGGATAAGCGCGAATAGGAGGATTAGCAGGGGGATTCGTATCGTTTTCTTTTGCATGGTATAAGGTGCTCCGTCAAATTTCTTAACTTCGTTGCCGGCTAACGAACAAAAATGATGCTCAAAAACCGTGCACCGCAAATTTATTGCTTTTTTTTGATTGTCGCGCTGTTTTCGTGCAGTAGGCGTGAGCGCATAGACGTCAGTCACATCGATGTTGAGATCCGTATCGAACGCTTTGATAAAGCATTGGATAGCCTGGCACCGGGCAATATCCTACAGAAAAACCAGGAGTGGCTCGACCGGTATGGCGCCTTTTATAGCGATTACATGCGGTACATGCTTGAGGCTGGTAATCCCCTGGACAGTGGTCAGTTGGCATCCGTGTTGGAGCGGGTCATTGCAACGGATGATTTCAAGGCATTGAAAACCAGTGTGTATGAGACTTACCCAGATTTGACGGCCCAGGAAGCCGGATTGACCGACGCATTCAAGCACCTCAAGTATTACTTTCCTGAAATCAGTATCCCGCGGTTCATCGCTTTTTTTTCGGGATTTGCGGTGCAGACGCCCATTGGGTCAGACTACATCGGTATCGGACTGGATATGTTTCTTGGGGTTGATTCAAAGTTTTATCCGGCCCTGCGGGAAAGCATTCCCTACTACCTGTCCCGGCGGTTTACCCCTGAGAACATCGTGCCAAGGGTTACGGAGAGCTATATACGCGAAGAGCTGTATCCGCAGGATGAGCTGGACGTTACGCTGCTGCAGCACATGGTTTACCAAGGAAAGGTACTGTACGTGATGGAGCGGGTGATGCCCGATGTGGCAGACAGTCTGAAAATCGGGTACACCGGCCAGCAGTGGGCATGGGCCAATCGTTTTGAGCGGGATATCTGGGCTTGGTTCTTGCAGGAAAATCTACTTTATGAGGCGGATTACAATCGCATCCAGAAGTATTTGGGCGAGGCTCCATTTACACCCGAGCTGGGTGAACAAAACGAATCGGCACCCAAGCTGGGTGTCTTTATCGGTTGGTAGAAGGTAAGAAAATACATGGATCGTTATCCGGAAACGGCGTTGATGGAATTGCTGCGCATTACCGATGCGCAGACTATTCTTGACGGATCGAAGTATCGCGGGCGATGAAATAAAACTGTCTTGTACTTGGACTTTTGAAGTTCCTTAAAAATTTATTTTCATTGATGCCCAACTGTTTCTCCAAATTTTTGATTTGGTGGGTGGAGCAGACTGAATTACTCATAGAAATGGATTAATGATCCTTAATCTCTTTTCAACCAGCATATTGTGCTGCATGTCTTCAGAATATAATAAGGAGCAGTCCGCCGAAATGCATAAGCCACGACAACTGCATCAAACAATTGGAATTGGTACCTTTTAATCAGCTTCTGTGCGTGTTGGTATACTTCTTGGGAAAAACCGGTTAAAAGCGAATAAGGAAGCCACTGCATCAAAGCGTCTATCGATTCCAACTTATCCATTGAAAGCCGCCTTTGGCAGACGTTCAGATATTCGCTGACGACTTGCGGGGATACAATAGGAGTATCTACCACGAGACGTTGGGCAACAATGCGTTTGTGCGAACCGGCATCCTTTTCATGGAGATAGATAAGGATATTGGAGTCCAACGCATAGCGATCAGTCATAATCGTTTGCTTCGTCACGGTCAAATTTAAACCCTGATAAATCCATCCGGTATTTGTTCAACCCTTTTTCCAATGCTTTGATCCGCTTCTCTTTATCGGCCGTTACGGTTTCATCGACTTTCGGCGTTTCCAATTCAAAAGCCAGCACCTCCACCGTTTTCCCGACCAGATTATCGGGAAGACGGATAGTTAGGCTATTTTTTGTTGGCTTTATGATCGTTCGAACCATCTCGTTGCTCTCCTTTCTGACACAAAAATACTAAAATATTCCTCATCGTTACTCACTTTCCTTTATGCCTCGCTTTTATTAGCTTGTTATGCACCTCAAGCAGAGCATAATACTTGTCTTTCCAGTAATCTCGGTACTGTGTCATAGAGCGGGTGATGCCCGATGTGGCAGACAGTCTGAAAATCGGGTACACCGGCCAGCAGTGGGCATGGGCCAATCGTTTTGAGCGGGATATCTGGGCTTGGTTCTTGCAGGAAAATCTACTTTATGAGGCGGATTACAATCGCATCCAGAAGTATTTGGGCGAGGCTCCATTTACACCCGAGCTGGGTGAACAAAACGAATCGGCACCCAAGCTGGGTGTCTTTATCGGTTGGTAGAAGGTAAGAAAATACATGGATCGTTATCCGGAAACGGCGTTGATGGAATTGCTGCGCATTACCGATGCGCAGACTATTCTTGACGGATCGAAGTATCGCGGGCGATGAATAAAAAAGCCCACAGCAGATTGTTGCGGGCTTTTCAATACTCAACTTCTTACTTTATTTATCTATCACCTCCACCTCAAAATCAAGGGAGAAAAATTGGGGAAGACTGACATTTCCATATTGATCGCGTCTCCCACTGATGCCATATGCCTCGGAACTCGGTACAAAAAATCTGATTTTGCCCCCTTTGTTGACTAAGGGGATGATTTTAGTCCAAGCCGATATGGTGCCGCCGGCCAGATTTAATTCTACATCCGTGCCGGATTCCCTTACACTACCGTCGGGGTTCCGTAATGTGTAATTGGCATTTACCGTAGAATCAGCCGTGATCACATCTCCATTGCCCTGTTCTGCAATGTGGTAATAAATATTATCCGCCGTCTTCGTAAAATCGTCTATATTGAGCCCGGCGCTGGAAATCATACGCTGAATAACACCATCCTCGTAATCCTCAAAATTATCATGCACGGTTACCACGTAATCCAACGAAGCGTTTGGTGGGATGCCCTGGCTGGGTGAGCCGTTGCGTCCATACATGATGCGGGAAGGCACGATGATGCGGATTTTACCGTTTGTCTTTTGCAGCACTTCGCGGATCACCTCCTTGAAGTCGCCCGTACGCTCCACCGTGGGGGTGCCGGCTGCCGACGAACCAAAGGGAAAGTACCCGAAATAATCGGCATAGCGGTTGTTAAAGCTCAACGTATCGCCGGAATTATAGGCCCCATCCAAGCTTCTCACGGTATACACCACCGGATAGGTCTTCGTGTAATCAATCGGATTGCCGGTACCTTCCTCCAATACCTGATAGAACAAATCCGTTTCCTTGTATTGGCTGACGTTGAGGTTATTTCGCTGAATATACTCACGGATATTGGCGTTGTCCAGTTCTTCGAACGATTGGTATTCTTGCTTTCCACATCCCGCCAGCAATGCGACAATCGCGATACCTGCCGCTATACAAGAAGTTGATTTGATCATCGGTATATAAAGATAGCTAATTTAGTTGCAAATGATTTATGGATTGTTGTTGGAGCTTGGCTCGTCAATTTCGACAATTTCAATGTCGTAGAATAAGGGCGAATTGGCGGGGATATTGCCACTGCTACCATTCCTGTAGGCGAAATACGAGGGCGTGACGATACGGATCCGGCCACCCCGTTTCAAGCCGTTTGTGGTGATGCCACCAAATTCCACAGGCTCATCCAACAGCTCGCCGTCTTCATCGTACCGGATTTCACGCGGAAAAAGGGCTGCCTGCCATATATCAGGTTCGTTATTCCAAGCAAGTTCCTCACCCTCATCATCATCTACGGACCGGACCACAGCATCGGATTGCACCAATCGGGTGGTGTATCTGACATGCACCTCAGGTGCTTCGATCATGTATCCACCGGGGGCATTCGGATTTGATATCACTTTGTATTGGTAAGAGGCATCATCACCCGGTGCTATGACCTCGTACCATATGCGCATACCCAGAATCTCGTGATATTGCGGATTCGCCAGGTTTTCCCTCGCATACGCCTCAATGATGGGCCTTTCGATTTCATATTGCGCCGCATGGTCAAATGGCTCTTCGTCATCAATGCATGACGAAAAGCCAAAAGCCGTTACCAAACCCAACAATAGTACATTTATTTTTTTCATAATACTACACGTTCAACCTTGCGAGTTGCAAAGTTATTTAAATAAATCAATTAATTAGTTCCTTAACACTATTTAACAAATCATGAAAACAAAGGTTTGGCTAACCTGCTGGAAACCAATGGTCCATAATGTGTGTGCCTTATTAAACGGAAAAGCGCTGCCGATTGCTACACGCCTATGGAAAATTTCGGCGGTTTATCATGTTATTCGCGCTGGGCGCCGAAAACCTGTACCCAGTAATTGCCGTCATGGGCGATAGCCATTTCTTTATACGAATCGCGCATGATGTTGGCACAATGACTCGGACTCTCAAGCCACTTTTGAATGGCAGTCTCCAGATCGAACTTGCCGAAAGCAATGTTTTCGCCGTAAGTAAGAACTGCGCTGGCCGTGGAGATATACCCCGCTTTGATAAGCCGATGGTATATATTTTCGCCCGAGGGGCTTGTGTGGCTGAAATAACTATTGAGGTGCATGTCTTTCGCGTGGGCCAGGGCAGCTGCGTAAAGGTTGGTATTCCACGTTACGCTGGACGTAGCCGGCATCGGCTGGTTACCGCAATCACAGCCTTTTTGCCGCAATGCATTGACTTTGGCTAATGCTAAAATAATCGTCGAGTCAGTCTCTATCGAAGCATCTGGTGGGTTACTGCCGTTACCGGACGGAATATCCGTGGGCGTTGTTGGGACAGGCTCCAACGATTCATTGACGTTCGGCTCACAGGCAGACAGCACAATGAACAAGCAGAGCACCACTTGCGTTGAATATTTTAACATAGGTAGCTGTTAAATTTCCTGCAAGCTAATAAATTACTGTGAAAAAGTGCAAATTTTTCTTGCACTTTTTCACAGTCCCCCGAACGGGTTAAAATCGGTAACCCAAGGCCAGACCGATGTTTCTGCCCGGATTGGGGATCGAAAATGCCCGGAGAATCGACAGGTGGTCCACGTAGGAAACGTCAAATGCGTTGTTCACATTGAGCGCCGCAGATAATTTTCCCCCAGTGAAGGCAAATTCATGCTGGACCCCCGCGTTTACCAGCGTATAACCCGGTGTCCGTTGTTCGTTGAAGCCAAACCTGTTTTGTGCAGCGGTGTGCTGTACCGCCGCGAACAGCCGCGTGCCGGTGGAGAACCGGGGCTCATGGGCGATTTGAAACGTATAGTTATCAGCCGGAACGAAAGTAAGGTGCTCGTCGCTTTCCCGCAGATTTCCCCGCACCAGGGCGCCCTTGGCCGTGAGTTCCAACCGTTTGTCGAGCAATGGCCGGTAAGCAAGTTCCCATTCTGTACCGTACAGCACGGCGTCCTGTTGCTGGAAGGCCCAGATTTCCAGTCCGTCTTCCGGGCGGATGTTTCCGGTGGCTACAAAAAAGATGTAGTTCGACACGGCGTTGCTGTACACCGAGGCGCCGATGTCGACTGCCGGGGAGCTGAACGAATAGCTCAGGTCTGTCTGTATGCTTTGCTCCCGTTTGAAGTCGACACTTCCCATTTCAAACCGGTTGGTGCCCGGGTGTGGCCCATTGGAAAACAGTTCGGCAAGGTCGGGCGCCCGGAAACCGGTGGATAGATTGACCTTGAACTGGTGCTGGGCGGCCAGCATGTAACTCGCGCCGAGTGAACCCGAAAATCCCGAGAAATCGACGCTCAGCTTCCGGTCCGCGGGATCACCGGGAAGGGTAAAGCCATGGTCAACGAGGTGCTGTGCGCTGGCATCGGCGTTGACCTTCCGGTAATCAAAGCGCGCACCTCCCTGAAAATAGAAGTTTTTCCAATCGAAGCTGCCCAGGTAATAGACGCCTACGTCGGACGTGTTGGCGTCGGGAATGAGGACTTCTGCTGCAGCCACCTTATTGGAGGTCGATATGAAACCACCCTGCACGCCCAGCGTATGCGAAAGGTCGCGGTCGGGGTGCAACGTAATCCGGCCGGAATAAAACGTGTTGCGCTGCATCAGCCCGAGATCGAGCTGGTCAAACGATTCTTCTATTTCGTTGCGGTCGTTGTAATGGTGCGACAGGTGCAGGTACGTTTCGAAGTGCTCATGCTTGGTCTCCTGGTTGTAAGAGGCCAGGTAATCCCGGATTTGCTGGAAGG
Source organism: Parapedobacter sp. ISTM3 (assembly GCF_016533505.1). Lineage (NCBI taxonomy): Bacteria > Pseudomonadati > Bacteroidota > Sphingobacteriia > Sphingobacteriales > Sphingobacteriaceae > Parapedobacter > Parapedobacter sp. ISTM3. Next base: position 172,145 of record NZ_JAENGN010000005.1, read on the forward strand.
GGAGCTGCAAGCTGCGGTCGTTCCGGGTGGTCACCAGCGACTGTCCCTCTTCCAGTTCGTCGTCTTCGATGATACCCAGGTCCTGGCTATGGTACGTAAAGGAAAGTTTGTTTTTGAATCGGTCTTTGTCTACCCCCGCATGTGCACGCAGCGTATGGTTATTGAACCGGCTGTTGCCGATGAGCAATCCGTCGCCAGCCTTATAGTCGGCGTGGTTTTCATAAGCCGCGTCTACATTGAGGAAAAACCCGTTCTGAAAGCGGTTGCCGATCGACCCGAATGTGCGGGTGCCGTTCGAGTTGCTGTTGAATACCGAGCCGAGCGAGCCGCTTACCTTGCCGGAGGTGAGGTAGCTTTCGTCGTCCTTGACCATCAGCACACCGCCGAGCGCACCCGATCCGTATAAGATGGAAGCCGGCCCTTTGATGACATCGACGCTCCTTACCCCGGCATTATTCAGGCCCAGACCGTGGTCTTGGCCCCACTGGTGATTTTCCAGCTTATTGCCCTGGTAAAGGGTGACTACACGGGAGAACCCAAGGCCGCGTATGAACGGTTTGACGATTCCCGGCCCCATGCCAGCGCCGCTCACCCCGGGAATTTCCCGCAGAGCGCCGGCAATACCACCGGGATTGCCGCTTTTCGAAAGGCTTTGCATTTCGACACCGGAAACGGCATAAGGCGTGCGCCTGGTCAATCCGGTCTGACGATCAAGGACTACCTCATCAAGGGTTACACTCGATGGTTCCAGCCTGATGGACAAGTGGACGGAGTCATTTGCCGCCACTTGGAGGGCTTTGCTATAAGGGGCGTAGCCGAGGGCGTGCACGGCCACGGTGACGTTGCCCGCGGGTACGCTGAGCCGGAACCGGCCGGAGGGATCGGATTTGGTGGCGATGGAGGTGTTGGCTATCGAGATGGTCGCCGCCGCAACAACCTCGTCGTCTGAGGCCACCGTTCCATACACAACAGCAAGGCGCTCTTGAGCGAACGTGGTATGGAACAACACTAAATATAAGCAAGTAAAAATAGTAGGTTTCATGATGAATGGTTTCATGATTGAATCGTATGATCGAATTTTGTTTTCGTTGTAATTATTACCGATGACGCTATTACCGATGACGCGGATTACGCACCGACGTACCGCGTGCATGGTAGCTGCACGACGATATAAATGGTATCGATGACGCATCCTGAAATATATGATACGCTGCATGCCGATCGCACGCAGTTAACGGCACCACGGGATCTGCTTGGCAGCCGTGGCTTATAACATCGCCGGTGGACCGCGGAGATACGCGTACTGGAAAGGTTCGTGGGTGTAATAAATATGCTGCCCGACATTGAAGGGGATTACAAAATGCAGGGCAAGTGAGAAATCAAAGACAATGCAGGAAGGCTGGGTATAAGAACCCTGAAAAATCACATCCAGCAAATGGATCTCGGTTTCCGTATGGTGATGCTTGGTCGCATCGGAATCCTTTGATAAATTGTAGGGGTGGGCGTGGATAACGATCCGGCCGTCAGCCGTCTTATGCTTGTGCATAAAGACGGTTCCACTTGCGACAAGCAAACAGAACAATATAGCTTGAAACCAGGCGAGACTTGGACGGATCTTACTACTCCACATTCGTAATGACTAAACGCTTTTTTACGAAGACTGATCCACCTTAATCTGGATGCAGGGGGTGCATAATGAACACCCACAGCAAAGTTAAGCGAAAGAGTTTGATTAACCTAACAATTCGCTAAATTTTCTCGATAGTATTTGCGGGGAGTTATAGCAGCCGGTTGTTTTCGTCGGGAAATACCAACGTAGGCTCGTATTTTTTGGCTTCCTCAAAGTCCATGAGCGCATACGATATGATGATAATAATATCTCCTACCTGCACGAGGCGCGCCGCTGCGCCATTGAGGCAAATGGTGCCTGAGCCACGCTCGCCTTTGATGACATAGGTTTCAAAGCGTGCGCCGTTGTTGTTGTTGACGATTTGCACTTTTTCATTGGCAATAATATTTGCCGCATCCATCAAATCCTCGTCAATCGTGATGCTTCCCACATAGTTTAATTCCGCCTGCGTGACGCGCACGCGATGAATCTTGGATTTTAATACCTCGATAACCATGGTACAAAGATACGGAAAAATAATAGAACAGATCCGCCCTTTATTATCCGGCTAATTGCAGGTTGATACGCGCTCGATACCAAGAAGACACCGCTTATTACCTCCTTCGCCACGACCACAATAAACTACCTTGGTAAGTCTATAATGAATCCATAGAAAACATGAGTTTTATAGACTCATTATGGACTTACTATGGATTCATTATGGAGTTACCCCTTAGGAGATACGGATATGGTAGTGCGGGAGTACGGACCGCTTCCGAATAACCGATAGTGATTAAAGGCGACAGAACAGGAAAACTTCGGGAATGTGGTTGACTGTCTCAAAGCTGCGTTTTTTACTTCATCAGGTCAATAGTAGGATCGACAATTTCAGAAACCACCAGATTGTGCTATCTTTATCAATGGCATCAACACCGTTCAACCATGCGCTGGATATTGTTCACTTTCTTCTGTCTGCTATCTATCTGTAGGGTAGGAGGCCAATCTATCCGCCCTGATGGGGGGCAGTACAGCAATGTCCGCACGGCGGTTCCTTTCTTGCTCATTGCGCCGGATGCAAAGGCCGGGGCAATGGGTGACGTAGGAGTAGCCACCGAACCTGATCCCTACGCCATCCATTGGAATGCCGCCAAATATGCATTTGCGGAAGAAAGCGGTGGCGTGGCACTCTCTTTTACCCCATGGTTGCGTCAGTTAGCCGATGACATCAGCCTTTCTTACCTCAGTGGTTACGCGCGGCTGAACGAGCGGCAGACACTTGCCGCATCCTTTACGTACTTCTCGCTCGGCGAGGTGCGTTTTGCCGATGGGCAAGGCAACGAGTACCTCCAGTATCGCGCGTTTGAGGCAGCTTTAGACGCAGCCTACATACTGAAGCTCTCCGACTATATGGCATTGGCCACGACCTTCCGTTACATCTATTCCGGCATTGGTGCGGGCGATTACCTCACGGGGGAAGCCTTTCCGGGCAGAGCCATCGCGTTTGATGTCGGGTGGTACCGCAGACAGCCGGTGGCGCCGGATCGTATTAATGCAGACCTGGCTTTCGGCATCCAGCTGTCCAATCTTGGTACGCGGATGCAGTATGGATCCAACGACCATTTTCTGCCGATGAACCTGCGTATGGGCACAGCCTATACCCATCATCTGGACGGTAGCCGCGTTTCTGTCGCGCTTGACTTAAATAAATTGCTCGTTCCTACAGAACCGGAACGGGATGCACAGGGCAACATCATCAAAGGCAAGAATCCCGATCGTTCCATCACCGGGGCTGTGTTCGGTTCTTTTACAGACGCTCCCGGCGGGCTGCTGGAAGAACTGAGCGAAGTACGTATATCAACCGGATTGGAATGGTCGGTTGGCGAACAGTTTGCACTGCGGGGAGGGTATTACCATACCAGTCCGCGGAAGGACGATCTTCGCTACTTCACGGTAGGCATGGGGTTGCGATACGAGCGGCTGCGTTTCGACTTTTCTTATCTCATCTCCGCGCGGCAACAGAATCCACTGCGCAATACGTTGCGTTTCGGCTTGAGCTACGGCTGGTAAGCGATATTTATCCTGTCAATGCCTGATCACCACCTGCCGCTTCTCTACTTCGCCGTTGTGGTGGATGTGCACGAAGTAGGTGCCCGCGGCGAGTTGCCGGGTATCGAACGCTACCCTACCTTCCTTGCTCTCGCCCTGGCGGAGTTGCCGGCCGCCGCTGTCGTACAGGGTAACCCGGAATGCGGGCAGGGCTGATTTGTCCGGCAGGCCACTGCCTCCGGCTTTGCTGCCCAGGGCCACGGTGAGTGTCTCATTGGCGGGGTTGGGGAAGACTTTCCACACCGTTGTTCCACCATCCATTCCGGAACAATCCATGAACTCGATGTCGTCTTCTTGCCACGGTCCAGGGCCACAACTGATGCTGCCGATGGCCCGCACACGGATGTTGTACCAGCCCGGCACGGAAGGTACGTAGCTTAATGTGGTCAATTTGCTTGTGGTCGTTTGCGTAGAGACAACGGCCAGTGAGGGGTAGCTCCGGATCTGGATTTCATATTGCGTGTGCGGCGCGTCCGTTTTGATCAGAATACGGTTGTTGCCATGCGTGGTGCAGAGGTAGCTGACCCCGCCGTCATGCTGGCAGGTAAAATCCCCTTCTTCGATGGCGTTGCTATAGGCTATGCATTCGATATATGGGAAACCCACATAGATGTCGCGGGTCAGGACGGTGTTGCCACAGCTGGTGCCTAACGTCGCTGACAGGGTCACCCATCCCGAGTAGCTTCCCGAGCGCGTGACCGTACGGGAGTTGCCGCTGCCGGAGAGCGTGACAGCGCCGGCGGGTGAGGCGCTCCACGTCACCGTAGCCCCCGCAGGCAGGTTCGTGACCGTGTAGGTTTCCGAGGTGCAGAGCGTGGAGGGGCCGGTGATGGAGGGTAAGGCAGCCTGTACAGCTGCATGAGTATTTAGGCGGCCAAACCCGAGCTCATCACAGCGTCCACCTACATAGATATAACCACCTACTTTGTCTGCGGTAGAAGTAATAATATTTCTAATTTGCGCTGGAGTTAACCCTGGGTTAATTGACAACATCAAAGCAATCGTTGCCGAAACCATCGGTGCTGCAAATGAGGTTCCGTCTAAATCATCATACTGATTATTTAAAGTAGTTGTACGGATACCTTCTCCGGGAGCAGCAATAACCAAATTACTGCCAAAATTTGAAAATGTAGCCCTTTGGTCGTTTTGGTTCGTCGCTCCTACGGAAATTACATTACTATTTCGTGCGGGATAACTAACAGGCGCACCGAAGCCATTTCCTGCAGCACACACAACTACTACTCCATTATTGATTGCATGTTCTATCGCAGCATTAATTGCTGATGTTTCGCCGACTGTTGCACTTATTTGGATTATTCGTACTCCCTTATCAACAGCATGCAAAATAGCGTCATCCATAACAGATCCATCAGGGGCAGCTATTCCAATGCATAGGCCCAAAATTTTCACTCCATCATCGTTATTTCCACCCGCTATTCCCGCTATTCCCCTATTATTATTTGCCTTTGCTGAAATGATGCCGGAAACTTGAGTACCATGACCATTGTTTGTCCGAACATCGTTAGAGTTAAAACTGTAATTCCAGCCCTTCCAATTATCAATTAACCCGTCGGTATCATCATCAATTCCGTTCCCAGTATTCGGATTGTTTTGATTTGACCAAATATCCTCTCCGGGGTTCAGCCAAATATTCTGATATGTGTCGTGCCCAACCCCCAAATCTTCATGTTCCCAATCAACTCCAGAATCCAATACGCCAACTACTATACACGAACTACTGCCCATGGTATAATTCCAAACATTTCGAGCCTGTATACGATTTAGGTACCATTGGTTGGTCAATTGCGGGTCATTTGGTGTCACTTGGAAAGCATTATAAACCCCAAACGTATTAATGTCTATCGACTCAATGTTTGGATCCTCAGATATAGTGCGCAGCTGTGAGAAAAATTCAATATCTTTAGAAAGTTCTACATCAATATAGCCTAAAGAATTTTCCCTGACCTTTCTACCTATTTCAGCCGAAATGGTTTGCTGCAACCCATCTTTTAGCTTGACAGTAATAATCTTGTTGTTTACGATATTTCCGTATTCATCATGCCATTTATCATCCTTCTGTTCATATTGCCTACCTTGAAAATTGGTCACCATCTGGGAATAGCACGAAAAATAAATTCCAAATGCTGTAATAGCGATGAGTATACACTTTTTCATTGTGATTTTAGGTTTAAGTTCTATAAACGGTCTTGTATCACTACATCCAAATTTACGTCTGTTCCCTTAGGGATTTTACCAATAATCACCCCAAAACGAAACAGCCCTAAAGCGGTATAACCCCCATTTTTTATCACGACACGGTATGTGTAGGTTTTATCGTCCGAACGATACACCTCTTCACTAATCAATCCTCCTTGCACGTGGGAAATTTTCCTTTTGCCTATCAACAGTGTATGTTTGGTAAAGTCGATTGCCAACTCTTCCTTCAGCAATTCACATACATCGGGATTGTCATTGGCGACAAAGATGGATTGCTCTAATTCTTCCCGTGTATTTACCACAATAAAGCCGTCCGATAATTGTGTGTCCATAACAATTGCTGGGCAGTCATTTAATCGTTTTAAAGAGATGAAATCGATGGCCTCCTTGACCATTGGTTCTGTTTTTGTACAAGCCCATACGAACGATGAACAAAATAATAAACCTCTGGTTAACAACTTTACTGCGGTAGGGCGATTCTTTTTTTTTATCATTCTCATTTCATATCCGTTTTGGCTTGTAATACAAAGTGCTTGTCTAAAAACATCAGCCCTGAGGCGATGGAATAAGCCCGCTGTGAGTGAATATCCTGTTTACATTTCGTACCAATCAAAGGCAAATTGGTATAGGCGGGATTTTCAGGGATTTCACTTAGCGGGATGGTATCCGTATCGTTGCCAATGTCTTTCTTCTGGCATCCACCGAACAGCGGCAGGCAGAAAAACATGCCTGCCGTTAGCAGCTGGAATAGCGTGTTTTTAATCGAATTTCCCATATCGCTGCGTTTTGATGATATAAACCTAAAAAGCTACGGCTAAAAACGAAAGGCATCGGCAGGTAATTGATATCCAGCACTAAGTTAGTAACTTAATCCTGACAATCCAAAGGGCTGTCCCACCGGACAGTCAATGTCTACATTGCAGGGAGCCGATGCTCCGAATCCTGTAGAAAAGGTATTGATGTATCCATGTATCACTTTTGATATACTCAATTTTACCTGTTTCAATGCTTCTTTGTCACCCAACAATTCCAAAATTATCCCATCGCCAGGTAGCAGATCGGTCCAAAACTCTCCCTCTACATCGCTGTTGGATTCATCGATCGGCCCCATCACCGTTGTTCTGTTTCGGTCATAGATATACAGCGCAGCACCATTTGGAACACTTAATTGGTCAAAAATCAAATTAATGGAATATGCCCTAGGTGAGGATATTTTTAATTTCCATTTTGATTGGCCGCCTTCATCATACCATTCGCCATCTTCCAAACCAATCTTCATGTCATATGTCTTGCCAAACTGAAATGGTATTCCGACGGTAACACAAGCAGCAGCAAGGTAAAGGTTCTATTCATGGCTTTATCGTTTTAATTTTTAGGTCCTAATGAATCTCAAACGGAACATTGAAGTGTGCGTAAAGTTGGTCGAACTTGGCAAACTGTATAGCATGTTCAAATTTAACAACATATTTACCTTTGGGTAGACTGGAGTTGTCTAAATATTTTATGCTTCCCCAGGTTATTTTCGTTTCTTCCGCGTTTCCAAGCCAAGTAACTCTTATGACGGCCGGACTTGTTGAAAGTAAGGTGTTTCCCCATTTAAAATCAAAAATATACGGAGCATGTGTAGGGCCGACTAAGGTCAAATCCCCAGAGATATCCTTATATACGTTGAAAACCGGATAAACCGGCTTATCCATTTCATTTTGGTCATACCAAACAATGTCTTCCGAACTTCTGTTCACCATCCTGTACTCGAATACAATATCCTCCCCCTCACGGAAAGAGGTCGTGGGCTCCCCGGTGGCATTCAGTAGCTGGAACTGCACTTCGACCGGATGCTCCGGGATCACTTCTTTTTTGGAGCAACCGGCAACCGCTAATATGACAAGGGCTAATAGTATTCTTTTTGAGGTATCCATAACAACAATTTTGAACTAAACAACACGTTGGATTGGCTAAAAACGAAAGGTCTCGGCAGGTAATTGATATTCAGCACTAGGTTAGTAACTTAATCCTGACAATCCAAATGATAGCGGGCTTTTAAAGGAACGTATCTTAGCCCCCGAATGCTACAGCGGGCCAGCGGACGGCCATTCGTGGTCGAGGTCACAGCAGCATATTGTCAATCAGCCGCACGCCGTCCACCCAGGCGGCCACCAAGGCTACCAGACTCCGGCTGGATGCTGCTCCGGTTGCGTCCTCAAACGTGTCGGCATCGTAGATAGCGAAGTATTCCAGCCGGACGCCCGGGCTGGCTTCGAGCATGTCGATAGCGTTTTGGCGCAGCGTTTGGAGGTCCGTATGCACGGCGTCCGCTTTGGTTTGCAGCAAGGCCCGATAAAGTGCCAAGGCGTGCTCCCGCCCCTGGGGCGTCAGCCGCACGTTGCGCGAACTCATCGCCAGACCATCCGGCTCTCTGACTGTGGGGCATAGCTTCAATGCAACAGGAAGCGCCAGCTGGATAACCATGTATTCAATGATTTTATATTGCTGGAAATCTTTTTGGCCGAAACAGGCCACATCCGGCTGCACGGCATCGAACAGCTTTTTTACAATCTGTGTTACCCCTTGAAAATGTCCCGGACGGTGAAGCCCTTCAAGCACACTATCCAATCCGCCCAGCTCCATATGCCACTGTTCGCCCGGCTGATACATTTCGTCGACTTCAGGCTGGAAAAGCACATCGCAACGTACATCCTCCAGTAAGGCGATGTCTTTTTCGATGGGACGTGGATATTTCTCCAAATCTGCCGGGTCATTGAATTGTGTGGGGTTTACAAAGATGCTGCATACGACGACATCGGCCAGCGTCTTAGCATGATTGACAAGCGCGATATGGCCTTGGTGCAACGCACCCATCGTAGGGACAAATGCGATGCGCAACCGTTGGTTGCGATAGGGTTGCAGCTGCTGATGCAACGATTCCTTGGTCTTAACGATTTTCAACAGACGAACTTGTTTTTTGTTTGACAAAAATGATAAATTTTTAGGTAATCTCGTTTACGGATCGGGTAACTAATTGGTATATTGATAAAAAATGATTATCTTTGCAAACCGATTTTACTTTTCTAATAAAAATTAAAAACAATAAATTGGAGATGGCAAAAACGAAGATTCTGTTTGTTACCCACGAGATGTCGCCTTTCCTCGAACTAAGTAAAATTTCTGAAATCACCCGCCAGCTGCCTCAGGCCATGCAGGAAAAAGGTTATGAAATCCGTATACTGATGCCGCGCTTCGGGAACATCAACGAACGCCGAAACCGTTTACATGAAGTAATCAGGCTTTCAGGAATGAACATTGTTGTAGATAACAATGACAATCCGTTGATTATTAAAGTCGCTTCTATTCCAGCGGCGCGTATGCAGGTGTATTTCTTGGATAACGAGGAATATTTCCAGCGTAAGCATGTGTTTTGTGATGAGTGCGGTAAATTTTTCGAAGACAATAACGAGCGCACGGTGTTTTTCTGCAAAGGGGCTTTGGAGACGGTGAAGAAATTGGGATGGGCTCCGGATGTGGTGCATTGCCATGGATGGATGAGTGCGTTGATACCGGCGTATGTCAAGACCGCCTATAAAGACGATCCGACTTTCAAAGACGCCAAAGTAATTTATTCACTTTATAAGGAAGATTTTAACTTTTCCCTGGGTGAAAATTTTGCGGAAATAGCACGTACCGGCAATATGACTGCTGCGGATGTGGCGGCGTACGGTACCGGCGATTATGCAGGTTTGTATCAAGGGGCCCTGGCTTATTCCGACGCTGTGGTTCTGACGGGCGACGAGGTAGACGAGCAACTGTTAAATATTGTTAAAAAAAGCGAAATTCCGGCATTCGAAGTCGAAAGCAATGCAGAATTCGAAAATTATTGCAACCTTTACGAACAATTTTCAAGCGTTGAGCTTGAAACGGAATTGGAAGCGTAATTTTGGATTAATTTCTTGCAAATGGGCCTTCGTCACGGCTGTTGAAAATGTGCGATACACGTGGATGTTCCATTAGCTTTTAAACTAACAATATACAAATGAGATATCATACTAAGGACTTATTAACATTGTTGATAAGTCTTTTTGTTTTGGGAGGCTGTACAAACCCATCAGGTATTGGATTGGATGTAAATCCGGGCGATGAGATTGTGGGTACGTTGACGGATACCCTTACGCTGCACGCCGTGACTTTACGGGATGACAGTACCCGTTCGTCGTCATTCAATCAAACCGTTTTTGGCTGGTTTGACGATCCGGTAATCGGTAAGACCGTTGCCGATATGGCCTTGGCCATCGGAAGGCCGACCGCGGTTCCGCGGCTGCGCCCCGACGCAGAAATTGATTCGGTTATTTTGGTACTCCCGTATGGCACGGAGTACTTTGGCGATACGCTTAATCCGTTCTTTTCCCTGCAGGTGCGCCAATTGGATGAGGCTTACACCGATGGAAACTTCTCTTCTAAGCAATGGTCGGTGCGGGAAGCGGTGATTGGCTCCAAAACCATCAATCGTTTTGCCTACAAGCAAAGCGATAGCGTTAGCATCACTAAGCATATAGATGGCAAGGATTCATTGGTAAAGGAAATCCCGCAGCTGCGTTTGGCACTTTCGCCGGAATTTTTCAAGGAGCTGCTCAGTGAGTCGGTTGATTCGGCAACGCTTTCGACGGATGCCGGATTTAATAATCATGTAAAAGGCCTTTACCTGAGTGTCGATGATGCTGCCATGAACGGTGTTGGTGGCCTGGTGACCCTGCGGGGTATCGTCAACATGACAGGAATAGAATTGACTTATCGGCAACCGAACGGCAAAGAAGGCGATGACGCCGCCATCGACACGGTGCGTACATTCCTGCCCACGACGATACAGGATGGCTTCAGCGGGGCGACCTACCATCGGTTGTCTTCAAGCATCAAGCGGACGTATACGGCGGATGTACTGGCCCAGCTGGAAAACCCGGAAGGCAACTACGGACAGTTATATTTGCAGGCGCCCGCCGGACTTCGGGCGCGGTTGCGGATTCCGTATATCGATGCGCTGAAAGGACGTAATATTGCCGTAAATAAAGCTGAGCTGGTGCTCTATGTTGATTCGGATGCTTCCAACGGCGGGTTCGATCTTCACGCACCGCGGCTGACCCTGTACCGTGAAGACATTGCCGGGCAACGTCAACCCATTCCCGATGGCGATTCCCGCGCAAGCGGCAACAGCTTCACAGGCGATGGGCGTAGCCTTTGGTACCGCTATGGTAATTGGCGGGCGTTCGGCGGCCTGTTGGATACCGAAAAACAGCGCTACGTTTTCCACCTGACGTCATTTGTCCAGGACGTGCTTATGGGGAGGATAAACCGCAGCGAGTTCTTTATCGCCCCTGCGGGTATTACCGATAATATAATTCCCTATCATCCCACATTGAACAACGGCGGACGGGCGATTATCAGCAACCTTGACGACCCCAACGTGAAAATGAAATTGAATATCTATTATACGCAGATAGGGGATTAACATCCGGCTTCTGCTGTCCGATGAGAAAGCATCCGTGAAGTCGCGGATGCTTTCTCATTTATACCGATATCCAATTGAGTCGGAATTGCCGGATGCTTGCTTGCCAAGACTGTGTTGACGGTGCCCCGGTGCGGGGAAAAAGTAACGGTTGCGCTTGTTATAAACGCAACCGTTACTTTTATGCTGTTCGCTCTGTTCCTCGATTAGAAGATGCCCAATACCTTTTTCTTGTTGCCCTGGGATCGTGTCCGGTTGGCCGGGAAGCTCGGCTTCGTTTTGGTATAGACTTCCGGTGAGCCCACCAAAGTCATCGCGCAGCGGAAACCGGTCATGGCGTTGGACTCGTCTTGTTGCATAAAGCGTCTTGTTGCCGGATTCAGCCAATAAGCGCGGTCGTTCCAGGAGCCGCCTTTGTATACGCGGGATTTATCGTTTATCAACGAAGTGACGCCATAAAGTTCGTTATTTGTCTCGTCGGCATATCCGCGCATATCGTGGTCAAAGCCGGCCCGGGCCGAATCCGCGGATGCGGCCTGCAATTCTTCCCAGGTCTGTTTCCTCGGGGCCTTGGCCGGTACGCGGATGGGCCGTCCATATTTGTCCTTTGCAATAATGCCTTTCTCGGCGTCCTCGTATTGTTTATCTAAGTATACATTGCCACGGAACGGATTGAAGTCTTCAAAATCCTCAAACGAGAGTTGCCTGTAGACATCGCTTACCCACTCGTTGACATTGCCTGCCATGTTATACAGGCCGTAATCGTTGGGAAGGTAACTTGTCACCGGTACGGTGATGTCACCTGCGTCGTTGAGGTAGCCAGCCACGCCCATGTTATCCCCGCTGGTGGGCTTGAAGTTGGCCATCATCAGGCCCTGCGTGCGTCTCTTGCCTGAGCGAACACCTAATCCATCCCAGGGATATACCCGGCCGGTTTCAATGTTGCCGAACTCGGTATTGCCTACCAACCCGAGTGCTGCATATTCCCATTCCGCCTCAGTTGGCAAACGGTAAGGTTGCTTAAGTATACCGTCTTCCATCCGTACCGGGCGGCGCGATCCGTCCTCGGCGCCCGGCCGGTTATCGCGCGGCATCCGTTCGCCGTCAATTCCTTCACCTTGGTATTGCCCGTTGAGGTAAATGTCCGTGTTGAAGGGCTCATTTGGGCGCGATTGCGATTCCGCCAAAGTCCGATAATCTACCAAAGCCCCGCGTTGGCGGAGAATGTGTTCGTTTACCCGATCGGTGCGCCATACGCAATAGGCATTGGCTTGTTCCCAAGTAACACCCACCACCGGATAATCTTGGTACGCCGGGTGCCGCAAATAAAGGTCGACATACGGTTCGTTATACGAAAGTGGCTGACGCCATACCAACGTGTCTGGAAGAGCATTGTAATAGAGTTCTTTATCCTCCGGAAAGTTCTGGTTGAGCCAATGCAGATATTCCAGCCAGTCGGCATTGGAAACTTCGGTTTCATCCATGTAGAATGAAGCCACCGTTACCCGGCGTTTGAGGTTGTCATGGGCATAGGTGATGTCCTCATTGAGGCTGCCTCCCATGACGAAGGTCCCGCCCTCAATGACCACTAAGCCGGGGCCGGGCCCTTCCTTTACCTTTCTGTTGATTTGCAATCCGCCGTTATAAGGGTCATTATAGGCTACTCCGGTTTTCGAGGATACACCGCTTCGGTTTTTACAGGAACTCAATAGCGAGCCACAGCAGAGTAATGTGAGGAAATAAGTGAAATAAGTGGTTGTCGTTTTCATTCGGTACATCAGAAAGACACATTTCTTTACCAAGAACCAAAAATAGGATAAAATATTGAAGTTGCTGCAATTGAAATAAAATTACTTCGGGTTCGGGGATAATAGGGCCAGCGTTTTGAGATTGTGCGGGCATTTGGTTATGTTTGGCTGGTAACCGGAGGTCTGATAGCGGTGATCTGCGGCTGTATGGACTTTATAAAATAACGATATGAAGATAAAAGTAGGATTCGGGTTTGATGTGCACCAGCTTAAAGCGGGGCATCCTTTTGTTTTGGGGGGCGTGCAGGTGCAGCACCACGCCGGGGCATTCGGGCATTCCGATGCGGACGTATTGGTTCATGCCATATGCGACGCATTGCTGGGTGCCGCGAATTTAGGCGATATCGGCCATCATTTTCCCAACACGGATGAGCGCTGGAGGGGTATCAGCAGCCTCATTTTATTGGAGGAGTGTGTCAGGCTGTTAGGCGAGCGTGGGTGGGCGTTGGGCAACATTGATGCGATGTTGTGCCTGGAAGCGCCGAAGATTAAGCCGTATATTCCTGAGATGAAACAAAAAGTTGCGATCGCGGCGGGTATCGATCCGGATGACATATCCATTAAGGCAACGACCAACGAAACGATGGGGTTTGTGGGAAGGCAGGAAGGGGTTGTCGCGTATGCGGTGTGCTTGATCGAGCGGCAATAGGTCGGACTCGGTGTGAAAAGGGTGATATTTTGGCGATTTGAACGTAACTTGATAGTTACCCCCGTGTTTTTTGTCAAGAAAACACGCATATTTGGCATGAAGATGTCGTTGGTTTGGCGGTTAAAACAGCTTGCATTCAACGGAAATCTTCGAAAAGTAGGATTTAATCACCCTTTTACTAACGAAAGTTAATTTACTTACACATGAAAAGAAAATTTACGCCACGTGGGGCTGCCTTCGCATTGTTTTTACTGCCGTTTTGCTCGGCCGCCATTGCGCAGGACAACTTGACTTATCAGGCGCCACCCGAAAGCATCCGTGCACTGGTGGATGCGCCCACTACACCGTCGGTGCTTTTTACCAAAAGTAGGGACAAGATGCTTTTGCTCGAACGGCCGGACTTCCCGACGATTGCAGACATCGCTCAGCCCGTATTGGGGCTTGCGGGCATACGGCTCAATCCGGCCAATAATGCTGCAGGAGGGACTGGTTTTACGGCCATTATGGTAAAAGATGTAAAGAGCGGTCAGGAAAGTACGGTCACCGGTTTACCGGCGGAAGCCCGTATCGGCAATGTGGCGATTAGCCCGGATGAGAAATGGGTGGCCTTCAGCAATAGTACAAAGACAGGCGTGGAGCTTTGGATAGCGGATATGCAACAGTTGACGGCAAAGAAACTGACCGACGTGGCGCTCAACGATGCCTTCGGCGCTACGCTCGTGTGGACACCCCGTGGTACGCATATCCTGGCCAAGTTTATTCCGGAGGGGCGGGGTGCCGCACCAAAGGCAAGTGATGTGCCCACCGGACCTGTCGTGCAGGAAAGCTTGGGCAAAACCGCGCCTTCGCGGACGTATCAGAATTTGCTGGAGAATCCGCATGACGAGGCGCTGTTTGATTACTACATGACCGCGCAATTGGGGCTGGTGGATTTGCAGGGCAACATCACGAAACTTGGCACGCCGGGTATCTACCGTTCATTAAACTATTCGCCTGACGGGAATTACTTACTGGTGCAACAGGTAAAACGCCCTTATTCTTATCTTGTGCCGGTATTTTCCTTCCCGTACCATGTGCTTGTTTGGGACAGCAAGGGCAATGAAATAAAGAAATTGCATGAGGCCCCTTTGGCAGACAACGTCCCTATTGGTTTCGACAACGTGACGCCCGGCCCGCGGGCGTATAGCTGGCGTCCGGACAAAGCGGCTACCTTGTATTGGGTGGAAGCATTGGATGGTGGCCTGGCCCGCAAAAAAGCGGATAAGCGCGATGCGGTATACCAACTGGAAGCGCCCTTTGCCGGCCAACCAACCACTTTGATCACGACCTCGTTGCGGTTTGGCGGCATCACCTGGGCGGACAACGGTTATGCGGTATTGAGCGAACGTTGGCGGCAATCGCGCAGCGAAAAGATGACGTTGTTTGACTCCAATAGTGGCGACACGATAAAGACCATCGCGGACCGCTCGTCGGAGGATACCTATACGGACCCGGGACGGTTCGTGTACACGCCCAATGCCTATGACCGCTCGGTGTTGTTGCTGGATAAAGGCAAGCAACCGACGGTATTTACGATCTCAGAAGGCGCTTCCCCCGAGGGCGATCGTCCATTTTTGATGCGATGGAATCTGATCTCCGGAAAGACGGATACGCTGTTTCGGTCGCAGGCGCCTTATTATGAGTCGCCGCTGTATTTCGATAATACGGGCACACTCATCGTTTCACGGGAGTCGGTGGAGGAACCGCCGAATTATTACACCGTCAATCTCAAAAACCGTTCGATGACACCGCTCACTGCATTCCCACACCCATATCCGTCACTCAAAGGCGTGCAGAAGCAGCAATTGTCATATCCCCGAAACGACGGGTTGACGCTTACCGGTACGCTGTATTTGCCAAAAGATTACAAGAAGGAGGATGGTCCCCTTCCTATGCTGATGTGGGCATACCCAAGGGAGTTTAAGACGGCCGCCGCGGCAAGCCAGGTTAAGGGGTCGCCATACCGTTTCACCCGCATAGCATGGGGTTCGCCGATTTACTGGGTTACCAGAGGCTATGCCGTGCTTGACAATGCGGATATGCCCATTGTCGGCGAAGGCGATGAAGAACCCAATGACACCTTTGTGCCACAGGTACAGGCAAATGCCAAAGCGGCGATAGATTACGTCACCTCGCTGGGTGTCGCTGATCCGAAACGGATAGGCGTGGGCGGGCATTCGTACGGTGCGTTCATGACAGCCAATCTGCTCGCACATACCGATTTGTTTGCCGCGGGAATTGCCAGAAGCGGCGCATACAACCGTACACTGACACCATTTGGCTTCCAAGCTGAGCCCCGCACATACTGGGAAGCTCCGGAGGTATACTACCAAATGTCGCCATTCAGCTTTGCTGACAAAATCAAAACGCCGATTTTACTTATTCACGGCATGGATGACGACAATTCAGGGACTTTTCCCATCAATAGTGAGCGTCTCTACGCCGCTATTAAGGGACATGGTGGTACCGTTCGCTTGGTCTTTTTGCCCAAGGAACTGCATGGCTACCGCGCAAAAGAATCCGTATTCCATACCTTGTGGGAAATGGATCAATGGTTGGAAAAATATGTCAAAAATAAGGCCGACTAATCCGTGGAAGACGCCATGTCGTCTTGCCATTCGATGATCAGTTCTTCTTTATAGGAAAATTTCAGCAGGTGTCTCACAAGGACACCTTTTATTTTTTCAATGTCTTCAGCCTTTGACGCAGTAATGTCAAAAACGAGCTGGTCGGGCTTAGCTATCATTTCGCATGTCCCGAAGGGGAAAATCGCCCGGCCTGTCGTTGGCGTGTACGTTGCTTCGATTTTGTGCCGGAAGTGGCGGCATAGTTTACCGATATAACTGCTGGCAGCTTGTGTTTGTATGATACTGATGGATTTTTTCATCGTGTATTTTTTTTTGTGGCTGGTTCATCGCCGAGCCGGTGTACGAGCTGTTTCGGGCGACAGCCATAATATTTTAAAAATGCATTGGAAAAGTGCGCGATATCCCGATAACCGACCTGATAGGCAACTTCACCGATGGTATGGTTTCCGTCTTTAAGGAGCGAAAGGGCCAGCCGCATCTTCTTGTGGATGACATATTGGTGGACGGTTTGCTGGTAATAGGCTTTGAATCCCACTTTGAGCTTGTACTCATTCAGCATGACGGCTTTTGCCAAGGTGGGGATAAGGGGCGGGTTGGCAAATTGGTCATCCAGAATGCGTTTTGCTTCGGCGAGTTTAGAGACATCGGCAGCCTGCAACGGCAGGTTACCCGTGCCCGGCGGTTCCTGATAAAGAAACTGCTCAAGCTGGACCACCAGTATTTCTTTTATCTTCGTCTCCAAGAACAACCGCGGTAACCGGCCTTGTTTATTCGCCGCTACGATTTCAGATAGCACGCATTTCACATCGGGCGTTACCTTCAGAGGCCCCGGCGAAAAATAGGCGTGCTCTTTTTTTTGCATCTTATTGACAAAATCCTTGTGCAATGTCGACTCCTTACTGATCAGATTAAAATAGAAACTTTCCGAAAGGATAATGCAAACATAATGAATTTGCTGGCCCGCTGGCATGAGAAAGCGTCCATGGAAGTAAGGCGTATACGATATGGTGTGGCTGGTCAAGGTTGCCGGATGGAGGGGGACAAGTTTATCCACCTCGTACGCAATCGATCCGCTTAAACCGAAGTTAAGCATGATATTGCTTCCGTCGATCCGAAACAGATCTTCGGTGTCCTCGCGAAAGCTCATGCGGCAATTAGCGATGATAAGGCCCGAGGTGGTCAGGTAGTGTGCTTCCATATACCTGATGGCGGGGTGGTCAATCGTGTTGACCCCTTCATCCAACGCGCTGTCGGGCATGTAATCATCCCCAACTTCCAAGTTGTATATCCAACCTGGTATGCTTGTTATGCGTGACGTTAACTTCATTTTCGCGTTGCTGCTTCGATAACTGGCACCATAGCCGGCCAATTTTTTTGCAAATAATAATACCAATGGCGCAAGTACTATGGCGCTACGGCTTCTATTTTTGCAGCAAAAATATTTATAATTAGTCTAAATAGTAAATGATTGTTGGAAATTTTTACGTAAACCGTCTGGTGCTGCTGGTATTGATAAGTGGGTTGATGTGGAGCTTTGTCCCGTTTTCCGTTCGTGCTCAGCATACTTCCGTCCGGTTGCACGGCATGGTAACGACAGAAGAAGGAGCCCCTTTGCAGGACGCCTCTGTATATATCGAAGGCAGTTCGTTTTCGGCCGTAACCGATGCCGGCGGTGTATTTCAATTGCAGGTGCCGGGAGGTCGGCACCGGATAGTATGCACGCTCGTGGGCTACAGGCAGCAGGCGGTCAGCCTGGCTATTCAGGTAGGTGGAGACCATAAGCTCGATTTTGTGATGGTAAAAGATGGCAACTATCACTTGCAGGAAGTGGAGGTGGTCGGTAAATCAGCCATTGCCGAGGTGCGTGAATCCCCGTTCAATGTGGTAGCACTTGATGCAAAATCACTTTACAATTCGACCCTGGACCTGGGCCACATGCTGGATAGGGCGTCCGGTGTGAAAATCCGGGAAACCGGTGGTATGGGTTCGAGCATGTCCATTTCGTTGAATGGCTTTACGGGCAGGCACATCAAGCTATTTATGGACGGTGTGCCGATGGACGGGTTCGGTTCTGCCTTTCAACTCAACAACATCCCGGTAAACGTTGCCGACCGCATTGAAGTGTACAAAGGTGTGGTGCCCATAGAATTCGGAGCGGATGCAATGGGTGGGGTCATCAACATTGTGACCAACCAACGTGCAAATACGTATCTTGATGCTTCTTATTCCTATGGTTCATTCAACACGCACAAGACCAATATAAGTGTAGGCCATACGACGAAAGGCGGTTTCACGTTTCAGCTCAATGCATTCCAGAACTATTCAGACAATGATTATAAGGTACGCACGAGCGTACTGGATGTACAAACCGGCAACTTTTCGTGGGAGGAATACTGGGTGCGGCGCTTCAATGATGCCTACCATAATGAAACGGTCATGGCCAAGGTCGGCTTCGTCAATAAACCGTGGGCCGATCGCCTGCTGTTTGGCATTACGCTGGGCCGGGAGAAGGCGGAAATCCAGCATTCCAATCTGATGAAGATCGTTTTTGGTATGCGCGAACGGAGCGGCACCACGGTGCTGCCATCGCTGTCCTATGAGAAAAAGAACCTCTTCATAGCTAATTTGCATGTACGTGTGACCGCCAACTACAACCGGAACTATAACCATAACATCGATACCGCTGCCCGCCAATACAACTGGTTTGGTGAATACCGCCCTACGCGATATCTTGGCGAATCAAGCTACACGCTGGGTAAATTTTATAACGATAACGCGTCAACCACGGCCAATGTGACCTACCGGTTCAATGAAAGGCACGCATTGGCATTCAATAACGTCATTACCGGTTATGAACGTAAAAATGCCGATCGCGTAGCCGCCACCGATATCTATTCGTCGATCGACACGATGCGGCGCGCCAACATAAAAAACGTACTGGGCGCTTCGTACCGCTACCAGCACAATAAAAACTGGAATACCAACCTCTTTGGCAAATATTACTACCAGCGCGTGACAGGGCCCATCGACACCTCGCAGGTTGCGGGTAGCACCGCTTATAGCGAACGCACAGAATCGTTCAGCACCACCGGTTACGGGCTGGCTTCTACGTACTTCTTTCGGGATTTCCAACTTAAGGCTTCCATTGAAAAGGCTTTCCGGTTGCCCACGGACAACGAATTGTTTGGCGATGAGGTGCTGGAGACGGGCAATACATCGTTGCGTGCGGAGCATTCCATCAATTATAATGTGGGCGCTACCTGGAATAGCACGCTGCAAAATGATCATTCGGTGTACGTGGATGTCAACGGCTATTACCGCGATATCAAGGATTATATCCAACGGCTGGTCGAGCAACGCTATGGCACGGCTGGATACAGCAACCATGGTAAAGTACGAAACATCGGTGTGGATGCAGAATTGCGCTATTATTACAAAAACCGTTTCATGGCTGGCGGTAATGTGACTTATCAGGATATGCGGAATAAAGAGCGCTATGTATCATCGACGGGCGATCGCCTGAGCGTGACCTACAACAACCGCATGCGCAACGTCCCTTATTTTTTTGGCAATGCCGATGCGGCTTACTATATACACGATTTATGGGGTGCAGGCAATGTATTGAGTCTGGGCTATACCTTCAACTTCGTGGGTGAGTTTTTCCTGGATTGGGAAAGTTTGGGCAATCAAAACACCAAAGCTACGCTACCCCGGCAAGTATACCACGATTTCAGCATGTCGTACATGCTGAAAAACGGGCGATACAACATCGCCTTCGAAGCACGCAATTTTACCGACGCAATGCTGTACGACAATTTCAGCCTGCAAAAACCGGGAAGGAGCTTCTCACTCAAACTACGCTATTTCTTAATCAAACGAAATGGATAAACCGTTAAACAAAAACAATATGAATATGGAACACCTTAAAACAATGAATGGTATCGTATGGGGCATAGGCCTGGCGCTTTTAGCAGCCGTGGGCTGCAGCAAAAATGATGGTCCGGGGCCGGCTGGTGGCAATGGCGGAAACGGCGAAAGGTATTTTATCGCCGCTACCGCGGGTTCGAGTACTTACCTGCTTACGGCCGACGATTTGGAATCTGGCACGGCAACTATCGTCGGAAATGGCGTGGAGATACCACGTACCTATTCCATGTGGGTAAACAATGGCACCAAGGCTTCGGTAGGGCTTATCTATGCACAGGGCGATCCCGGTATCGGCATTTCTTACGGCTTGGACGCCAGCGGCAACCTGGTCCCCGTGGGCAATGAGTTTCAAATCACATCCCGCTTTACAACCTATGGGGCATTTGATAAGTATGTCGTCACAAGTGTGAGCGGACAAACACTGACGGATGGCAAGACGGGGGCTGTTTTTAATTTCATCGACTTGGACAACCACAATACCATGACGCAACGGGACATCGTAACGGAGAATTTCACCGGTAACGGCCAGCTTGCTACCTTTTCCGGCATCGTCGATCTGGGCAACGGCGAGTTTCTCACCGGGCTGGTAGTGTCCGAACCGAAAGATCCCGAAGCCGGCGGCGGGGGGAGTACCGGCCCTGTCACGCATCCGGATAGCGTATGGGTAGCCGCATTGGACGCCAACCTCAATGTAAAGCGGATTTACCGGGATGACCGCATCAGCTATGCTTCGGGCCGTATGCGTTCGCAGTATTATTCGCAGATTGCCAGCGACGATGCGGGCAATGTGTACGTGTTTTCCGGCTCGTTTGAAAGCAGTACCACCAAGCCTGCCGGCGCGTTGCGCATCAACAAAGGGGCTGCGGATTTCGACCAAAGTTATTATTTCAACATTGAGGAGATGTCGGGTGGTTACCGTTTCCGCAAGGTATGGCATATCACCGAAGACTATTTCCTGTTGGAGGTATACAACGATTTGGAATACGGTTCTACCACCGCTGCCAGTCAATATGCCGTCGTAAAGATGCAAGACAAGACCTTTAGCTGGGTACGGGAAGGGTTTCCGGCCAAAGATGAGATTTCGGCTACGGGATTGCCGTTTGCCGATAACGGGAAAATGTATTTCCCTGTAACCACTGCGTCTGCGCAGCCTACCGTATATGTCATCGATCCGAAAACGGCGACGGCGAAGGCAGGGCTAGTGATACAAGCGGAAGGCGTAGCGGCGTTGTCACGGTTTGAATATTAAGGCACGGCGGATTATGCAACGACATACCTTTATCCAAAAAGTAGCGGGCATGGTGCTCGCTGCTTTTATTGGCATGGCCAGCCTCGGTATAGCGGATGGTAAGGACGAACTGGTGACGATTAAACACCAGCTTGGCGAAACGCAAGTCAGGAAAAATCCGGAACGGGTAGTCATCTTTGATATCGGTTCGCTGGAGACGTATCACGAACTGGGCATACCGGTTGCTGGTGTGGCCAACAGTGTACCGGCCTACTTGCCGGAATACAGAAGTGACAAATATGCCAAATTAGGTGGTGTCAAAGGCCCGGATATCCGAGCGATTGCTGCCTTTGCACCGGATCTAATCATCATCTCCGGCAGGCAGTCGAACGCTTATGACTCGCTATCGACGATCGCTCCAACGATATTTCTCGGTGTCGATACGAAAGACTACTGGCGTAGTTTTGAGACCAACGTGCGCCATATTGCCAAGCTACATGGCAAAGAAGCACTGGCTGAGCAGAAGCTGGCTGCATTGCGGCAGAAACGGGATCTCGTTACCACCGAGACGAAAGATGATGGCAATACTGGTTTCGTTGTCTTACATGTGCGGGGTGGCCATACCGCGTATGGCAGTGGTTCGCGGTTCGGCTTCATCCACGATGTACTGGGGGTTCGCCAGTCGTTGGCCGACTTGGATGACACCAGCCATACCGGCCATCGGTTTAGCGAAGGTGATGGATTGGTGGAGAAAGCAAATCCGGATTACCTCTTTCTGATCGACCGCGATTCGGCAGTGGGGGGCGACGAGAAACAAACCGATGGGCTGCTGAGCGATGAATTGAAGCAGACACCGGCCTATCGGAACAACAAAATTGTGGCACTGCCCGGAAATATCTGGTATGTATCCGGTGGGGGGCTGATCTCGGTCGATAAAATGATTACGGATGTGGGCACACAGTTGTACGGCCTGAAGTTCTGAAAATTCTTATAGTTCCCTGTCGACGATAAGATTGGGCAGTCCCAATGAACAGATTTCCACACGAATCGCCACGCCATATACTTGGGCGATGATATCGGGTGTAATGGCTGTTGTGGGGCGCCCATGGCTGGCAATGGTGCCTTTATCCATGACGATGACCTGGTCGGCCCACTTAAGTGCCAGGTTGAGGTCGTGCAATACCATGACCACAATGCGGCCGTCGGCGGCGAAGGATCGGGCCAATCGCATCACCTTGAGCTGATGTTTGAGGTCAAGGGCGCTGGTTGGCTCGTCCAATAGCAATACCTTCGGCTCGCGCACTACACTGCGTGCTAAGCTGGCCATCTGCCGTTGGCCTCCCGACAGCTGGTTGAGCGGCTCCAATGCCAAGTGCGAGATACCGATGCGTTCCAGGACTGCAATTGCGCGATTATGTAATTGTTCGTTGCCATCTCCGGCAGCGTCCAGCGGGGAGGCTTTCAGCGCACTGATCACCGCCTCAATGACCGACAGGTTGATATCCGTAGGGACGCTCTGTGGCATGAAGCTGACCACCCCTGCTCGCTTTTGCGGCGATAGGGGACCCAGGTCCTGACCTTCGTATGTGATGGATCCCTTCGTACGGAGTAAGCCGGCTATCGCGCGCAATAAGGTGGATTTACCGGCGGCATTCGGCCCGGTAAGTATCGTTACTTCGCCACTGACCAGGGGAGGCAAGGTGAGCCCGCTGATAATGGGTTTGCCCGGGTAGCCTGTATGAAGGTTGTCGATGCGTAGTGTAGCCATATCTTCCTGCCGTTAACGTTTTCGCTTATTTAGGATGAGCGCAATGAATACCGGTACGCCGATTAGCGAGGTGACGATGCCCACCGGTATGATAGCACCTGCTACGATGGCCTTGCTGGCCAGCGATGCCAGCGACATGATCAGCGCGCCGGAAAGGATGCTTGCTGGCAGCGAAAAGCGATGATCTTCGCCTATCAGGAGCTTGGCAATGTGCGGCCCAACCAAACCGATAAAGCCGATAGTACCAACGAACGCAACCGAACCGGCCGTCAGCAGGCTGATGCGCAGCAGGGACAGAAATCGGAGCCGCCGTACGGACACCCCGAAGCTCCGTGCGCTATCCTCACCGAGCCGCAGCGCGGTGAGTGGCCATGCAGCAGCTAAGGAGAAGGGCACAATGACCACGAATAGTAGGAAAAGCAAAGGAATATTGTCCCAATTTGCCTTTGTCAGGGAGCCGAGGCTCCAAAAGATAAATTGCTGTAGGGCTTCGGCACTGGCCATATACTGCATGATGCCTGTAAAGGCGTTGAACGTAAAGACCAAAGCGATACCAAACAGAACCAGTCCTTCCGGACCAGCTCCGCGCGTAGATGAAAGCGCCTGTAGAAGGAGCGTGGCGCCGAACGCAAACACGAAGGCATTGACAATGACCATCCAATCGCCAGCCACGCCGGGAAGGCTTACGCCGATGATGATGGCCAGGGCTGCTCCAAAGGACGCAGCAGCCGATACGCCGAGCGTGAAGGGGCTCGCCATGGCATTGTTCATGATGGTCTGCATCTCACAGCCTGCCAGGGAGAGCGACGCGCCGACCAGTAAGGCCATGATGGAATACGGCATGCGGACCTCCCATACAATGACTTTGCTGGACAGCTCGACGGCGCCAGGTGAAAAGATAGCTTGGAAAACCTCACTTACTGAAAGCATCGAAGGTCCCACGACCATATCAAAGAAGAAGGATAGCGCCGTGGCAAGGGCTAAAGCAACAAGTAAAATGATGCGTCGGGCGAATTGCTTGCGGTACCCTTGTTCGATGGCCGTGGTTGTCGTCGACAAATCTGCTCTCCTGTTATTGTTTCAATTCCGCAAAGTAAACACCTTTCAGTGGTACTGCCAAAAATCGCTCGTTTATTTCCTTCAATACGCCGTGTGGCTGTAGCTTGCCGAACAGTTCGGGATGCGTCCATTTCGCCAGCGCTTCCACAGCCGCAATGTTAAGCGGCGAATCGTAGAATAAGTGCCACATACCGTATACTTTCCCTTGCTTGATGGCGCTAAGGGGGCTCACGACAGGGCGTGCAGCGAGCTGTGCGAGGCTTTGCTGAGTTTGGTACGTGTATACATTCTGCCCGATGACCAATCCGGCCTCACCGGGTATAGCAATGCCTGTGGCAATATATACGTCAGGCTGTTCACTGATCACGTATTCCATGTTGAGCGTGCCTACTTCGCCGGGAAGGATGGTGCCGATATTGTTGCCGCCGACAAATTCAATAAATTCGCCGAGGTTGCCTTTGCCCGGTGATCCCGGAGGCACATTGCCGCGAATCATTTCCATGTATACCTTGGGCCTTTTGAGGTCGCTTTGCCTGGCCAGCGTGCCCTGAATGTGGTTCATCCGGCGCTTGTAAAAAGCTGTAAATTCAGCCGCCTTCTGCTCTTGGCCAAGCACTTTGCCCAACACTTCGATACTGGGAACCGTGTTTTTAAATGGATGGAGCCTGAAGTCAATGAAGATGATGGGAATGCCTGCTGCTTCCAGCTGGCGGATGATATCCGTGGATTTGGCATCCGGTCCGTGGGAACCGGCCCCGAAAATGGCCAAGTCGGGCTTCAAGGTGATGATTTGTTCCGTGGAGACAGTTTCCTTACCCGAGGTGCCAATCAGCGGAATCTTGTCCATCGCCGGAAAGCGTTTGCGGTATTCATCATACAGCAGGCCACCGGATTTGGCGAAATCGCCCGTCCAGCCGGCGATGATGGACACAGGATCTTGCACCAAAAGGCTCAAGGTGATTAGCTGCCGTCCCTCACCAAGGATGATTCGTTTGGCCGGGGAAGGGATGGTTACTTCGCGTCCGACCACGTCTGTCACCGTGATGGGTTGGGCGCATAGTTGCGTGACGCAAAAGATGCCGAAAAAAAGGGCGATCAAGTTGGTTTTTATTTTTCTGCTCATGTTTTTTATAAAATTAAAAAGTGGTCTGCGGGTTCGCTAATCGTAAACTTGTCATTCACTGCCGCTGATCACAGACCACTGATCACTGATTTATGGCTTGATAAGGCTCACGGAGTCCGCATTTGGTGCAGGTACCGGTTCGGGTGCGTTTTCACCACGTTCGCGTACGGCTTCCTTGTTGGTGATGTATACGTCGCCCGTTTGGTGATTGATGGCCACCGTGTTGGGCAGGGCACCGATCTCAAACGTTTTAATGATCGCCAATGATGTGCCATCAATTACATTGACTGTCCGCCCGTGGCGGTTGGCAACATAGATACGATCGCGCTGTGGGTCGTAATTCACGCCCAGTGCGCCTGCGGCTGTCGGAATGGCTTTGATAAGTGCACCGGTCTCGGCATCCAGCACCGTGATGTTTTCCGACGTCTGGTTGGCCACGAAGAGGCGGTTGCCTTTGGCATCGTAGTGGACGTTCGTAGGACGTTCGCCATGGGCGGCGAATTTCTTCAGCACGTTGCCGGTGGCGCCGTCTACCACCACCACTTCGTTGTCGCCCATCGCGGTGGCATAAATGATATTGTTTTGCTCATCAACGTAATGGCCGGTAATGGCATTTCCGAGGTCGCCATAAAATTTCAGGAATTTATTGGTTTTGGCATCGATGACCCAAAGGCCTTTGCCACGCACGCTGCTGGCGTAAACCAAACCGCGGCTCTCGTCCACACGGATTTCACGCGGAGCACGCCCGTCCGCATCAGCCTTGATAATGGTTTTTTTCCCGGTGGGGATATCGATGGCGACAACAAGTCCCGAACGGCTGTTGGTCGTGTAGAGCGTTTGCGTATTTTGGCTGATACCCAACCCCATCGGGGCGGATTCAGGGGTGGATATGCTGTCCACTGCTTTTAATGTTGTCGGATCCAATTTATACACCATGCTGGTGCCGGCTGAAGAGATGAAGACGGCCCCGTCTTTCTGATTGACGACAGGTTGATAGATGTTGGCACCTATTTTTTCGGTCTTCACGAGCGTCTGGGCAGTGATTGGATTGATGGCGGCTGCCGTTAAGGCAACTGTTGTGATGGTTAATGCCGCCGCGCGGCGATTGGCTATTGCTTTCATTTTTTTATTTTTAACTGATTAAACGGTTTTTTTACTCAATTTACGGGGTGATTAAACTTACCGTGTCACCATTGGGCAGGGGAGTCGGCGGCGTTTGTCCCTCACGTACGCGGGTGCCCACTTGTTTGTTGGTCACATAAACGGTACCGGTTTTGGGATGTACAGCTACCGTGTTGGATAAGCCTTCCGTGGGGATGGTTTTCATAACGGCGTAGCTACTGCCATCAACCACGGTAAGGGACTTGCCTTGGCGATTGGCGGTATAAATGCGGTTTCGCGCTGCGTCGAAGCTGACACCGATGGGGTTTTCGCCGACGGTGATTTTTTGCAGCAGCTCGCCGGATGATGCATTTAACACGGTAAGCACGCTGTTTTTTGAATCGGTCACAAAAAGCCTGTCGCCTTTTTTATCCAATGCGATGTTGATAGGGCTTTCCGAGCCTGAGGGAAATGACCTTATCTTTTCGCGGGTTTTGGTATGGTATACCAGCACTTCGTTATCACCCATGGCGGTTACATACAACAATCCTTTGTCGCTATCGACAGCCAGTCCTGTCGCCGTTTTTCCGGCGCCGTCCAGTGAATACGCATATTGGTTGGTTTTTCCATCAATGACCCAGATGGTACTCGGATCGCCTACGTCAGAGACATAAATCTTGTTGGCTTTTTCGTCCACCGCCACCTCGCGCGTATGGCTGCGTTCGGCGCCGTTGGTGATGGTGGCTACTATCTTGCCTGTTTTCAGGTCGATAGCATGCACTGAATTTGACCGGGTATTGGTGGTGTAGAGTGTACGGGTCTTTTGGTTGATGCCGAGCCCGAAACCAGGTACCTCGCCAAGCGCGATGCTGTCGGTCACCGCCAACGTCCGGGGGTCGAGCTTGTAGACGCATGAGCCAGGTTTGCCCTGTTGGCCCACGGAGGCCACGTAAACTGCGCCATCACGGTGATCGACGGCTATTTCATACAGCCCCGCACCTACCTTCGCCGATTTGGAGAGGGTCTGGGCATTTGACATTGCGGTAACTGAAGCCATAGCAAGGGCCAGTGTGCCAACGCGGAAATACGAACGGCGGAAATTAATAGTAAACATGTGAATTGAAATTATGGTTAAACATCCTGATTATTGAACATGCTTTCGGGTACCCGTTATGAACCAGTCATAGAACGCGGGGAAGGCCTCGCGCCAATACAGTGCGCCATGCCTACCATCTTCGCGTACCGACAGCTTGAGTTGGGGGGCTGCCGCTTTTTTCAGCAGTCCCATCGCTCGTTGCACATCATCGTGCATGTGCACGAAGGTGCTGTCGGGCTTGAGGCGGTTTTCGCTCATGCCGGCATAAAAGTAGTACCGTTGTGTATGGATGTTTTGTATGTTTGTTAGCGTAGTTAATTCCTGTTCGATATTGCCGTGGTCCAACCAGATGGATGGCGAAAATACACCAAGCGTGCCGAATACATCAGGGTAAGCCAACCCTCCGTACAGCGTGATCAATCCGCCCAAAGAACTGCCGGCCAAGCCGGTATGCGCTTTGCTGGGCAAGGTGCGGTAATGGCTGTCAATGTAGGGTTTCAAGGTCTCCACGATAAATTGGAGGTACCGGGGGCCTTCCACTTCGGGGTATTCCTCGTTGGGCCGGAAGTAAAACTCAGGTACGCGGTCTTTGTAATCCGTTTGGTGATTGATGGCTACGACAATGCATTTTTCCGCTGCTGTGTCGATGACTTCATCGACGCCCCATTCAATAGGGCCAATGCGGCCTTGGGAAGTAGCTTCATCGAAGAGGTGCTGCCCGTCATGCATGTACAGCACGGGATACCGCTTACCGGAGGTTGCATAATCTTCCGGAAGATAGATCCAGATTTTGCGATGCCGATCCAACTGGGGGATATACCATGCGGAGTCCAGCAGGTGTACATTGGGGGACGCCGTGGAGGGCGGGAAATCATCGCGCCACCCTTCGATTTGGCAGACGATGGTCGTATCGCGATCAAGCATCGCAAGCCGGGGGCCTTCCAGGCGGCCTTCAGCAGTGCATTCCGAAGTATGCCAATCGCCGCGAGTGAACTTAAATTCCAGGCGGTCACTGGGTACATCTTCGAGCAGCACACGGATGCCATAGGAACCATCGGTGTGCCGTTGCAATACCATGCTTTCCTCGGCAGGGTTCCAGCGGTTGAAATTGCCAGTGATGTAGATCGGCTCGCCAGCATGGGTATGGGGGATGTCCGTCACTCGCACAGTGAGCAGTTGCTGGGCAGCGCTATCGTAAGGCGTGCCCAGCAAAAACAACGCGTATAGCCATGCCTTAAGCCGCATTACTGCACTTCGATTTTGTGGAAGCCCGATACCGCTCCGCCAACGTTCACATTGAATAACAATTCGGCTGAATGGCTTGCGGGGTCATATTCATAGTAACCGTTTTCGCCGCTGACGGTCGAACCGCGCAACAGGATTTTTCCGTCTACTTCGACAGCCGCCATGGCCGCACCCGGATTGGTGCCTACAGGTACCCCGGTGATTTCGGTGAACGCTTTGCTGGCTACATCAACCGCATAAAATTTCCAGATATTTGCTGAATTGATGTTGCCATTGGGACCGCCGGTTAACGGGCCTGTATTGACGGTGAGGATGAGCTCGCCGCCTTTCGCAAACACGCCGACAAATTTGCCATTGTATGCATCGGTAAAATCACCCGCGAAATCGAGTTCCCATGAAGGGTCGATATCGGTTTCGTTCGCCTTAATGCGCACAATTTTCGACTGGCCGCCAATAGCACTTCTGCCCTGGCAAACGATGTAGAGATCGCCATTGGTATCGAAGTCATACATGTGGTTTTCATTGATATAGGCGATACTCCCTGTATTCTTGATAGCAATGGTCTTTTCATGTGTCTCGGTACCTAAGTCTATCACGGCAATGTATACATCTGGATAGAAGTCGTCGAAAAAGCCAATCTGGCCCTGGCTGGTGGTATTCTTGGCATAGGTAAGGTTTGCAAAGAGTTTGTTTCCTTTGATAGCGAGAAATTTCTGGCCAATAGCACGGAAATTGATCCCTGTTCCGTCCTCGCCGCGTTCATTGATTGCGTCAGCGAAGTCGAGCGATCCGATATTGCTCATTGTACTGGGATTGAATTTCTGGATTTTGGTAGGTTCTGCAGCATCCCAATAGTAACCCAGGTTGTCATCCTTGATGACGAAATTGCCCGTTCCAAAGTATTTGTCGGCTTCTGTTGGGTTTTTGGAGGCGATAAATTGTCCGGCGGTGACCGTTCCGTCGGCGGCGACGTTAATCTTTTCGATGCCCGTGGCGTAATCCGAAGTGCGGAACATTTTGTAGATGTTGTTGCCATGCGTCCGCCAGCCGCCCATTCCTTGCCCTTCGAGCGAACCGGCCCCTGAATTGGAAACGGTACCGGTAGGCAATTCATCGAAGGCGCTGATAAAACCGGCCTTGTTGCCGGAAACCCGGTCGCTTAACGTAATCAAGACGTATTTGTCTGTCGTCAATTGGCTTGGAGTCGGGTCATCACTGCTACACGCGCTTGCTAGCGTACCACCTGCGAGTAGCATGAGAAGCGTGTACTGATTGAATTTTTTCATTTGATTATGATTTTTTCGTTAAATGGTAATTGATTTTTACATGAAAGCTCCGGCCTGGCCGTTGGATTTTATAATAGTCGTAGAGTTTGGCATCAGCCAGGTTTTTAATCTCAACGCCTACCGATATCGGTTGGGCAGGCAGAAAATAAGTGAAGCCGGCGTTAAGGAGGTGCTGGTTGGGCACTACGTTAGTGACCGGTACACCGGCCTTCCCGAACAATCCGAGGAATCCGCCTGGTTCTTGGTCGCGAGGGATGTGGTTGAGATAGAATTCGCGGATAAAATTCCAATGTATGTACGGTTTCAACCGGTCGTCTTGCCAAATGAGCGAAGGGAAAGTGCCTGCAAGTCCGACATTCGAAAAGAAGTACGGTGTATTGCGCAGGCGCGTACCTTCAATCCATTTGTGCGTGCCTTCGCCAACATCCACCATCCGGTTGTCCTGCCAGGTCGCATTGCCATTTAATCGCAGGTACTGGCCGATGCGGTAAGAAATGTCGATGTCAAAGCCATACCCGCGGATACTATCAAGATTCTGGTATTGCGCAAAGGGCGGTTGAACCGGAATCAATAAGATCATGCCGCTTGTTTTACGATAAAAGCCGGTTACCTCCAGGGCAAGCGTAGGCGTTTGGTAGCGATAGCCGAGGTTTGCGTTGAAGCTTCGTTCCGGCTCCAAATCGAAATTTGGGGCACGGGTATCGTTATCGCCGAACAGTTCGTTTTCGCGCGGGAGCCGGTTGGTCAACTCAAATGAAGCCCTGAGCAGGTGGCGGTCGCCCATGGTGTATTTCATCGCATTGCCGATGCCCCAATTGCTGTTGGCTGATGAGGTGTAATGGTCAAGGTCGGTTGCATTGGCCATGAATCCGTTGATGCCCCGCGTGCGGAAATGGAAAAATTTGCCAACCAGCTGATTGGTTAAGCGGCCATCAAGCCACTTCGATTCCCAGGTAATTCCCGCAATGGTTTTCGCATAAATTGCCGCTCGGGAGAGAATGTCGATGTCTGTACCGTTAAAACGCATTCCGTAGGGGTCTTCGCCGACGCGTCTGTTGTGGTTGAACACGACATTGGCTTCGAGTCTATGCGTTTCGCTTATGTCGTACGCTGCGTTCGTACGGCTGATGATGTTATCGAAGTCGATATCGGACAGTGAGCGCCTCGGGCTTTCCCCGATTCCGCCGTGAGGTGTAAAGTTTCCAAACCAGTCAAAGGTACCTCCCACGGTATCAACACGTGAACGGTTCAGGATGCTATACGAAACGAATTGGTCCAGCGCCAGCTTGCCGCCAATATTTTTCTTATAGCGCAGACTGGGTACCCAGCCTTGGTTGTAAACCATTAATGCACCATACGGATTGGTCATCAGGGCCGGGTGCTGCGATTCACGATCAATATCATAGCGAGCTAAGGAAATTTTCAGTTCATCCGCCCAGGCCCGATTGCTGATCCCCGCGTATGCCTCCAGAAAATAGTGCCGGTAGCCATTATGGAATAACGATACCGTGGCAGGGGTGGGGTTCGCGCTTTCGTTGATCACTTCAACATCTGCCTTGTAATTGTTGTCCGAATAATTATAAAACCCGTCAACGCCCACGAACCAGCGGTTTGATGCATTGCTGTGGTAGGCAGCGATGTTGGCAATATGCGTGTTAAATGATGCCGCTTCATAAGAGATGTCCAGCATCGTGCCAACATGCCTTCGTGTCACGAGGTTTACCGCACCGCCCAATGCGTCTCCTCCAAGCGAAACGGGTACGACCCCTTTGTATACTTCTGCACGTTCCAGCAAATTAATTGGGACATTGTTTATACCATATCCGCCGCCCAGGTATTCAAGCGGTATGCCATCGCGGAAATATTGAACCGAGTTGCCTTGGAACCCATTGATGGAGACATCTACGATATTGCCCAATCCGCCGCTTTGCCTGATTCGTATGCCCGGTGATCGGTTCATGAGCTCCGCTAACGTGGTGGGTTGTTCGGCAATAGCCCGGGTATCGACCACGACGGCCCGGATGGCCTGTTCGCGTGCCTGCTGCGTTTCCGTTTTTCCGGTGACGGTCACATCCTCAAGCATGGTCGATTGAGCAACCAACCGGACGGCAATATCCGTCTTCTGGCGTTCCAACGTGATAGCTTGGGTGTATTCGAGGTAGCCCACATGTGTTACCCTCAAGGTGTAGCTGCCAGGAGTTAAGCCGCTGAAAGAAAACGTTCCCGATTGGTCGGTGATCTGCGGTGCGACCTTTTCGCCGATGTGTACTGACGCTCCGGCCAACGCTTGTCCGCCTTCGTCTTGTACAGTGCCTGTAAATTGCAAGGTTTGCCCGTACGTCGTGCCGAACGTGAGCATACCCATTACGATGACATATTTTCTAAAAGTTACAAGTAAGTGAAATCCTCTTCCCACAGCGACGCGTTAAAATGCCGCTAATTTAGATTAATTATAGATTAATACCAAATCACACCGCAAAAAGTAACACATACGTGTAAGCGTAGCAAGTATGTTACGGTTTCCGGCGGCGGGTGAGGTCGATATCTGCTGAGATGGCTATCCCTGAAGAATAGAGTTTAAGGTTGCCGTTGCCGATACCGGTCAGGGGCACTTTCACGAATGGCTGTACCGTTACTGACAGGGAAGGTGTAAGTTTGCGCCCGTAGCCCACTGAAAGGTTGCCGATACCGAGCATATGGCGATTTTGGTTGTGCAAGGTGATCTGCTGTGGGTAGCCGTATTCATGGGGGGGATAGCTATAGTTATACGTTTCACGGAGCATGAGGTAACTTGAGATGCCCGCAGATACAAACCATGATGATTTCGCTGATTGGCTGACATTCACCCCGATGTTGAACGGAATATCCAGTACGCCGCAGTCAGCTTCCACAAAGCTGGGCGATCCGGCGCTGTTGTTCCAAGTGGCGCTTGGGCGGTAATCGGCGAAATCGGCTGCATATCGTTTTCGCGCATAAAGGGCGCCAGTGCTGATGGTGAATCGGTTGCTGAGACGGTATGTGGCTATCAGGCCGATGTTGCCACTGAGTTTGCCGCCCAGCGGCTGTGTGCCAGACAAATCCGGGGCAGCCAATATGCTGAACGCCCAGCCGCGTTGTGGCGGGCCGGCGACGCGGTAGCGGGGTTGCTGCATCCGGGCATCGGGAGGGCCAATCATCGTATGGGCCGGCCGTATGATCGATGTGTTGTACAAACTATCTGTACGCGGGGTAAGTGAGGCGGTTGCCGTGGGGCTGCTAAGCAATGCATAGGTTGTCTTTGCGGCAGACAAGGCAGGGCTTCCCTGGCTGTCGGTTGCCGCAGCTTGCATGCGACCGACCGGCGGTGGTATCGCCTTGCTGCGGTTTTCGTCGTCAACCGCCGGCTTATCGGCTAATCCGTTTCCCGGAGACACCGCCGAATGACGTTGCACTCCTGAAGAAGGCGGCGCTTCTGCTGGAGTTTTTTGGGTATATCCCGGACTTTCCGCTATCGTTGAACGTGTATTACGATTCGTGACAAATAGCATGATGGCCAGTACTATTGCTGCCGCAGCGGCGCTACCTGCCCAAACCCATAAGGGTATGGTACGCTTCCTATTCCCACGTAGTTTCTTGGACAATCTCCGCCAGTCCTTTTCGTTAAAAAGGATATCCGGATCGGTGAGTCCATCCTTGAAAAGTTCGTCTATGGGGTGTTTCTCTTGCATTATTCCATACTTTATCGATATTGCGCTGCGCCTGTCATCTATTTCGTACGTATCGTGGGCCGTTCCATTTTGGTCGTTTCATCCAATAGTTCCTGAAGCCGTTTGCGTGCCTTATGTAAGTTTGACTTCGAGGTGTTTACGGTAATGCCCAACAGCTCGGCGATCTCATTGTGGCTGTATCCATCTATTGCGTAAAGATTGAATACGGCCTGATACGCGGGGCTGAGTGACCGGACTAACGCCAGCAAATCATCGTAAGCCAATTTGCCATAGACACTTGCCTCATCACTGATGTGCTCATGGTCTTCTACGTCCTCTTGCTGACCGAATTTCAAGTTCGCACGGTAATAATCAATCGCCGTATTCGTAATGATTTTTCCGAGCCATGATTTAAAAGGTTTGGAGGAATCGTATTGTTCGATATGGCTGAATACTTTCAGGAAACTATCACTTAAGATGTCCGATGCTTCGTCCGAATTTCGGGCATAGCGCCTGCATATTCCCATAGCATAGCTATAGAATTGCTTGAACAAAGCATATTGACTTTCCTTTTTGTGTTTTCGGCAACCCGCAATATACTTTTGTACTATTTCTTCATTGACCGTCGGCAAGCGTTTGTCTTATATATACAATATTACGGAGGATGACCACCAAAGGTTGCCTTGATGCAACTATATTTTTTATTCCGCTACTCGTGGCAACCGCTAGTCGTTTTTTTGCGTACTTCCAGTAAAGAGACAATAATAATAAAACAACGATCATGATGGTTCTTTTTTCTCCCCGACTGATTGGATTGGCAGCCGCAGCGGTTTGTCTTTCCTCCCTTTCCTGCAGCGATGACGATCCCGAGCCGGAGCCCGAAACAATGGGTATCCGTTTGCAGGTCCACACCACGTTTGGGCAAGTGCTGACGGATGGAGCGGGACGGGCGCTTTACTTTTTTGCGCTTGACGCTGACGGCAACTCAGCCTGCGCGGGCAATTGCTTGTCGCTATGGCCGCCGTATCATCATGATGCGGCCGCGCCCGGCGAAGGTATCGACAGGGAAGATATAGGCACGGTTGCCTTGGCCGACGGCACGATGCAGACGACCTACAAAGGTTGGCCTTTATATTATTATTCCGGCGATGGCAACCCGGGAGAAATCACCGGAGATGGTGTCGGTGGCAACTGGTTTGTCGCCAAACCGGATTATACGGTCATGTTGGTCAGCCATCAGCTTGTCGGCGGCGATGGGACGGCATACACGGCTGATTTGACACCGGGAGAGGGCCTGACCGCATATCTCGTGGATGCGTACGGCCGTACCTTATATGGGTTTCGGAATGACCGGTATAATACCAACAATTTTACCAATCCGGATTTCAGCAACGATGGCGTATGGCCGATATACGATGCCACGTTGCAAACGGTACCTTCGGCGGTCAATCGCGATGATTTTGCATCAATAACCGTACATGGCCGTACGCAATTGACGTATAAAGGCTGGCCACTCTACTATTTCGGACAGGATGTCGCCAGGGGCGAGACCAAGGGAATCGATTTTCCTGCGGTTGGTGTCTGGCCGGTGTTGGGCCCCGATTCACCGGAAGCGACCGCGCCTTGACCGACGGCAGATACATCTGATAGGACTGAATTGATATAACTAGCTAAATAACATAATAGAACGTAATAGAATATGAAACAGTATGTATGGAAGACATCATTATTAACGATAATGGTGCTTAGCCTGGCGGGATGCGGAAAGGACAACGATGCGCCAACGCCTGAACCGCCGCCATCCGGCGGTGAAAACGTAACGGTAGACAATGTGACCTACGCCAATTTCGTGGGCGGCCTATTCCAGTCGCGCTGCAGCAGTTGCCACACCGGATCAGGAGCTGGTACCGCTCGCTGGGTCTTTTCGGGATACGCTTCCGTAAACAACAACCTGGAGCGTATCAATGACGTGGTGGTGGTACGCCGCATCATGCCGCTGAATGGAAGCCTATCCACGCGTGAACTGCAGTTGCTTGAAGCTTGGATCGCTAAAGGGGCACCACAGAACTAAGACTATCGACAGCGGATAGAACCATAGCCATGAAGATATACTATGTTTGGTTTTTCGTTATGATCCTGTGCTTCCGGGCGGAAGCACAGGATATTTTGGTCGATCGGGGAAGCCGGATTTCTTTTTTCTCCTCGGCTCCCCTGGAAGATATTGCCGCGGTCACAGAACGGGCAAGTTCAGCCCTTCACGTCAAAAGCAATGAAATCGCGTTTAAAGTAGCCATAAAATCCTTCGTATTCAATAAACGCTTGATGCAGGAACATTTTAACGAAAACTACATGGAAAGTGACCAATTTCCATATGCCACGTTTAGCGGCAAGATAAACGAGCCGATAAACTGGGCTAGTGATGGGCGCTATCCGGTGATCGTTGCAGGCCAGTTGGAAATCCATGGGGTAAAGAAATTTTATACAACCAAGGCGATGATTGAAATACGAGGCAATGCCGTGAAGGCCCATGCCAAGTTTGACGTGAAGCTTGCCGATCACGGCATTAAGATACCGCGGGTCGTGGTTAAAAATATAGCGGAAATTGTAGCGGTAGACGTTTCATCTACTTATCAAAGGCAATAAACTAATCCATTTTATGCGTAAATCAAAAATAACGAAGAAGTGTAGGCTACTGATGGTTTTGGCCATGCTGGCTACGAGTTTTTCATTGTCGGCGCAGACCGAGCTCGCAGATGTATTGGCAGGCGACAGTGTAGGGCATGCGCGTGAGGAGGTGGAAGCTACATTCAAAACAACACGGATAATCAATAGCCAATCCATCGAGACCATTCATAAGCACGAGCTGGATTTTAAGGTTGACCACCGTTTCGGTGATATTGCCGGTGCCAATGGCGGGGGGCGGAATTTTTTTGGATTGGACAATTCAACGGATATTAAAATAGGCTTTGAATACGGGATAACGGATTACCTGAACGTGGGGATAGCCCGGGCCAAGGGAGCGACCCGGGTCTCGCAATTGTATGAAGCAAACCTAAAATACCGGGTGCTGCGGCAGACTGTCGATGGGAAAACGCCACTATCCGTGACGCTTTACACGAGTGTAACCATCCCCGGTGTGGAAGCCGACCGGCAGAACGATGGCGAAGCGGTATCATACCGGCAGTTTTCAGACAGGCTAAACATCGTGGCGCAATTTATCCTGGCACGGAAATTCGGGTCCAACCTGTCCTTGGCGCTCCATCCGACATACATTCGGCGAAATACCACGGCCTATTATGATGATATGAATGACCTGTTTGCCCTGGGGATTGGCGGTAGGCTAAAGGTGAGCAGGCGTATGGCGCTTGTGATGGATTATTTTCTGCCTTTCCGATCGGCGGCAAGCAAAGAAAGGTATGCGGATGCCATCACGGCGCTATATAATCCATTGGGCGTGGGACTCGAAATTGAAACAGGCGGCCACGTATTCAACCTGAACTTTACCAATGCTACTGCTATTCAGGAAATGCAGTACATCCCGGAAACCACCTCGTCATGGAGAAAGGGGCAATTCAGATGGGGATTCACCATTTCGAGGCGGTTTTCATTAGGTAATAAGGAGGGCGAGCGCCGGTGATGTAAAGGCACACGTTTTGTACGATTAATAG
Source organism: Parapedobacter sp. ISTM3 (assembly GCF_016533505.1). Classification (NCBI taxonomy): domain Bacteria; kingdom Pseudomonadati; phylum Bacteroidota; class Sphingobacteriia; order Sphingobacteriales; family Sphingobacteriaceae; genus Parapedobacter; species Parapedobacter sp. ISTM3. The sequence continues at coordinate 209,839 of NZ_JAENGN010000005.1, forward strand.
GCATGATATGGCTGAAAGTGCTCGACAGCTTTTTTACCCTGCTGCATGTGTTGATTATCGGTTTCAACCTGCTGGGTTGGATATGGCCGTCCACCCGCCGGCTTCATTTATATGCGGTGCTGATCACAGCCGCTTCCTGGCTGTTGCTGGGCATATGGTATGGCATCGGTTATTGCCCCATTACCGATTGGCAATGGCAGGTAAAAACTAAGCTGGGCGAAAACAATCTTCCTGATTCATTCATCAAATACCAGGTAGATACGTTCACCGGCACCTCCATCGATGCAGGATTGGTGGATAGTGTCACCGCCATAAGCTTCGCCGTGGTCAGTGTGTTGTCTGTCTACCTGAATATCCTCGACAGAAAAAAGCAGCGCGGTTAATGCGGTATTATTTCCCCCTGCGTGTCACCGCCCGTATCACCGTATAGATGCTGATGCACACACCCACCAGCGCAAATAAAGCAGTCCAAAGCGGCTTCTCGCTATGCCGGGATTCGTCCAGACGGTATCCGAGATAAGTGAAAATGCCGATAATCGCCAGCATCTGGAAACCGACGCCTGTAAAATAAGCGTATTTGCCTAATGCGTTATTGGGGGACGACCTGGGCTTTTTCATAGCCAATCAGTTTCACTTCGGGCAGGTGGTCAGGCAAGCTTAAATTTTTGCTGGTCGTACATTTCCCATTAATGGAAGCCCCGTCTTCGACGATAAACCGCGTTGCTTTGATATCACCATGTATCGACGCTGAATGATTGAGCTGGAGTACCTCTTTGGCTACCACCTCTCCCTGAACGGTGCCTGAAATTTCGCCGGAGTTGCAGTTTACATTGCCTTTAATGTCTCCGTTTTCGCCAATGACCAGTTTGGCTGTGCAGGTAACATCGCCAATGATTTGGCCGTCGATGCGTAGGTCGCCGGATGTATTGATGTCTCCGGTGATTGATGTGCCGCTGGAAATCAGGTTAAAGGTGCTTCCTCGTTGTTCCTGCGGTTTTTCATTTTTTTTGTTTACAAACATGCTGGTTTTGCTTAGGTAATTATGGATTTTTCAAAAAGCGATGTAGTCGGTGGGGTTTACCGGGTTGCCGTTGTGCCATAACTCAAAATGAAGATGTGGGCCTGTACTCAATTCGCCTGTATCACCTGCAAACGCAATAACTTCCCCGCCACGTACAAAGCTACCAACTTTTTTGATAATCGAAGCACAATGTTTATAAAGTGATAATAAATTATTACTGTGTTGGACAATGACGACGTATCCGGTTTCCGGTGTATAGGAGGCAAACACGACGTTGCCGCTCAACGTCGTTCTCACGGGTTCGTTCAGCTTCACGGCGATATCCACGGCATGGTGCTGTTCTTTGGCGCTGAAATTTGAACTGATAATACCCTTGATAGGGCTATAAAACGTGTAAGATGAGATACCCGTGTGGGCGGCTTCCGGATTTTCGGGTAGGTCATACGGCGCACCGGATTCCACCAACTGGCGGAGTGCCAACTCATCTTTGGAAAGGCCAACGTCAGCCACAGCCGGAGGTGCCAGGTTCGTTGTCTTGCCCGCGATATGTTGCCCGCCGGCTTGTTCGAGTGTCTCGCCGGCCTGGCCTGCAATAACCTGCCGAAGGTTATCCAGGTAGATGGTGTTTGCCGCTGCGACCTGCTCCATGGAATCGATGCGGGTATAAGCCTCGATAAGGCGGCTCCGCTCAAAACCGTTTAAAGACATGCCCGCCACATACTCGCGCAATGGTGTGGCCCGGATAAAGGCGATCGTCAACATTACCACGATGACAGCCGCGGAACTAACGCCAGTGATCCAGTACCACAATTTTCCGGTAAATGACGCTTTTTCTTCAAAAGTTTCCTCCTGGAGCACGACAACCTTATACCGCATATTGAGTGTTTTAGCAAGTTTCGTTTTTTGTTTGCGCAACGTTCCTCCTTTTTATTGTGTAGCTGGTATCAAAATAAATGATATTTTTGCATGTGTGATCCCAGCAAAGATATTTATTTTTATGGCACATCCTCTAAGAAATAGCGGCATTGAAACGTAATACATTTTCTTTTTTATTCTCTCGCTTAGCTGCCTTAGCCTTAATGTCTTATGTGATTGTAGCATGCGCTGTTAATCGGCAGGACGAAGGGGTTAAGTACGACATGATGGAAAACCTTACCGCACGGTATAATATCGTCTACCATGGCCGTAAAATCATTGCTGACGTCGAACGTGAAAATTTCGCTTCACATCAGGACAACTATCAGCAATTGCTTCCCATCTTCGTGGAGCCTACCGAGGCTACGGCTGCAGCCAACGGCCAGTTGATGGATTCGGTCATCGGCAAAGCGCTGGATATCATTAATAAGAAAACAAGAAGTAAGTACATTAATGAAGCCTACCTGCTTACGGGTAAGGCTAACTACTTGAAGGCGAACTACTATAATGCCGTTGAGTTTTTCTCGTATGTAGCACATGCGTTTGCCGACATGCCAGCGTACCGTCAGGCGGCATTGATAGGAAAGGCCCGTTCGCTGATGCAATTGGGCAATCTCCATGATGCCGGTTTGGTGTTGGATACGGTCTTTTTAGGTTTGGAGTCGGACAAGCGTTCGCAAGGGCTGGCGTTTGCCACCCAGGCGAAGTATTACCTCCTCACACATGATGAGGAATCGGCGATTACCATGCTGCGTCAGGCGGTCGAAAATACGCGGCACAAGCCGACCAAGTTGCGTTGGCATTTCCTGTTGGGGCAGTTACTGCAAAAACATGGTTACGCGGATGAAGCGCATCAACATTACCGCCGGGTAATAAATAGCAATGCACCTTACGAAATGTCGTTCTATGCGGGGTTGAACAGCGTTTATCTTGCCACCGATGAAAATGCCACCGGTGCTGACCGTGTAAGGTTGTTGCGGCGCATGCTTCGCGATGACAAAAATGCGGCATTTAAGGATCAAATTTATTATCAGATTGCCGAGGTGTTTTATGCAGACGGTCACTTAGCAGAAGCCTTGGCCAATTACGAAATGGCGTTGCAGCAGCCAAGCAACAACCGCTATCAAACGGCGCTTACTTACCTGAAGTTGGCTGATCATTATTTCAGCGCCGCTGAATACACAACCGCAAAGCACTACTATGACAGCGTGGGTATGTCGTTGCCCGCAGACTTTCCTGATGTAGGCGCGGTTCAGCGTAAAATCGCCAATCTGGATGATTTGATCACGCAATTGCAAGTGGTGGCACGCCAGGATAGCTTACAGTATCTTGCAGCTTTGGATGACGTAAGGCGCGAAGCCGTGCTCGATACCATTGTCAGTGACGCATATGCCAGGCAGTTTGCGGCCGAAAGTGAGCCTAAGCATGTCAGCCGCCGGTCGGACCGACGGCCGGCATTTGATGACATCTTGCCCACGACGGTAAGCTACACCGATAATCGGTTTTACTTTAACAACCCGGATGCTATGGGGATGGGGCAGGCGGAATTTAGACGGCGATGGGGCAATCGCCAATTGCGTGATAATTGGCGGTTCAGTGATATGCTCGGTCAACCCTCTGCCACTGGAGGCAGTGGCCCTGCGGCTTTCGGTGAAGGCGCGGCCGCGCTGGCTGACACGGCCGCGCTCGATAGTACCGCATGGGTACAGCAACTCCGTGGGCGTTATATCGAGGCCTTGCCCGATAATGAAGCGAAGCTGGCGACGTCGCACGGACAAATCCACGATGCATTGCTTCGCATCGGAAACACCTACCGAGACGAACTGCGTGACAATGAGGCGGCAATCAACACCTATGAGGAGCTGTTAAAACGCTACCCCGACACCGAGGAGGCTGCATTGCTCTACTATAACCTGTATCGGCTTTACACCGATGTCGACGAAGCGCGCGCAGCGTATTATAAGGACAGGCTATTGACCGCCTTTCCTGACGCGCTATACAGTCATTTAGTCCGGGACCCTTCGTATATGGCCAAGCTTGAGCAACAAAAGCGGGTGCTGGACCAAGCTTATGAAAACGTATATACCTTATACACGCAACAGCGGTACCCTGACGTCATCGAAGAGGTGACGCGTATACGCCGTCAAAACCCCGAAAGGCAACAAATTGCAAGTCAATTGGGCTATTTGCAAGCTTTGGCATTGGGACGCACCGCAAGCCTCGATACATTTGAACATGCCTTGCTGCAGCTCGTTGAAGATTTTCCGGACGATAGCCTGATCACCCCATTGGTTGCCCAGCATCTTGCTTTTATTGAAGTGAACAGGGATACACTGGCCGCCCGGCCGTATGCTTTGCAAGGCGCCGATGAAAACAGGGAGCGGTTTGTAGACGAGCCGACGATGACCTTATGGCCGCAACTGGTCATCAACCACGGTCCCGAGCCGCCAAGGCCACGCCGGGAGCTGGCCGTGGCTGCCGCCGGGCAAGCAGGGTTAAGCGGACGCAATAGCTTGGGAAACGCGTCCGGTGTTTCCAGGCAACAGCTGGCTAAGACGGCTGAAGTTGGTGAACTTGGGCCCAATGTCTATCGGGATTTGGAACTGCTTCCGGATTCGGCAACCTACTTTTTTGTTATCAATGTAATGAATGAACGTGTGAACCTCGCACCATCGAGGTTCGGCATCGGACAGTTTAACCGTACCCGGTATGCGGGCAATGCCATCAGCCACCAGCTTAAGGTTGTAAATGGCGAAAACCAATTGGTTTATATCGGTCCGTTTTACCGTTATGACGATGCCAAGCGTTACGAGACCTCGTTATTGCCCTTGTTGCCGGACATTATGAAAATCCCGGCGGATATCTATAATACATTTGTCATCACGGAAACATATTTTGGCACGCTATCTGATTTTGATAAGATAGATGATTACCATGCCATTTACCAGGAGCAAATGGATAAGTGAATACGTGAGTAAGTATAAACCGCTAACGACTAACTACTCGGTACTTAGTACTAAAACATAATGAAGAAACAGACGAAGAAAGCGAATACATTAACAAAAGAAGAAATCAGCCGATATACCCGTAATTTCTGGAAAATACTGATAGGTGCTATCTTAATGGGCTTTTTGTTTATTTTCAGTGTGGGCATGGGGCTTTTTGGAAAGCTGCCAACTTTCCGCGACCTGGAGAATCCGAAAAGCAACCTGGCATCCGAGGTTATTTCGGATGATGGTGTGGTGCTTGGGACTTATTTTGTGCAAAATCGATCCAATGTACGGTATGACGAATTGTCACCCCACCTGATACAGGCGTTGATAGCAACCGAAGACAAACGGTTCTACCGGCATTCCGGCATCGATTACAGGCGTACGTTCACGATTATTTTTTACAATTTGGTAGGCAATCGCCAAGGTGCGAGTACCATCACGCAACAACTGGCGCTTAACTTGTTTTCGGAAGGCCGTGCACGCAGTACGGGCAAACGCATCATCCAGAAATTTCAAGAATGGATTACAGCCGTGCGCTTGGAGCGTAATTACACCAAGGAAGAAATCATTACGATGTATTTCAATACCGTCGATTTCGGCGCTTATAATACGTACGGCATCAAATCGGCAGCACGGACTTATTTTAATACAACCCCGGATAAGCTGAATGTCCAACAGGCAGCCCTGCTGGTGGGGATGCTCAAGGGACCGGGTATCTATTCGCCCGTGCGGTATCCACAGAATGCCATCAGGCGACGTAATGTGGTTATCGACAATATGCGGAAAGAAGGCTTCCTCACACGGGAAGAGGCGACGCGCCTCAAAAGTGAACCGCTGATTACCGATATGCGTATATCGAATTACGGAGAGGGGCTTGCTCCTTATTTCAGGGCTGTCTTGAAGCGTGAAATACAACGGGAATTCAACGAGATGTCAATTACCAAGGCTGACGGTACGCCCTGGGATCTGGATCGGGACGGGCTCAAAATCTATACAACCATCAATTCCAAGATGCAGCTTTACGCTGAGGAAGCCCAGCAAGAATGGATGAAAACCATCCAGGCAAATTTCGACAGGCAATGGCGGAACCGCGACCCGTTTCAGGGCGACAAAGCTAAATTGCTTGAAACCGGCATGCGGCGTTCAGACCGTTACCGGGTGTTGAAGCAAGCCGGTAAGTCGGATGAAGAGATAAAAAAGGATTTCAATACGCCAGTGCCGATGACCATCTTTACGTGGGAAGGAAACAGGGATACGACCATGACACCCATGGATTCTATCCGCTACAATAAGCTGATCCTTAGAAATGCCTTCATGTCTATGGAGCCGCAGACAGGCTATGTACGCGCCTGGGTGGGGGGGATCAATTTCGAACACTACAAATATGACCAGGTCAAGATGGGTACCCGGCAAGTGGGTTCTACGGCCAAACCATTTACCTATGCGGTAGCCATCGATAATGGGTTCTCGCCGTGCTTCCAGGTACCAAACGTACCGTTGACTATCGGTACCGGGCAATATGCGTGGACGCCGCGTGGCGAATCGGTGGGAAGTCCCATCACATTGCGCGGGGCATTGGCCCATTCGCAAAACTTTGCTACGGCCTACATGATCAACGAAGTAGGTGCCAGGCCGGTTGCTACACTGACCAAACGGATGGGCATTACCTCCGAAGTGCCGGAATACCCGTCCATCGCGCTTGGGGCTTATGAGGCGTCTGTATACGATATGGTGGGTGCCTATTCTTCGTTCGTAAACCAAGGCGTATGGGTGGAACCCACCTATATCCTGCGCATTGAAGACAAAAACGGCATGCCGATTTATGAGAAAGCTCCCCGGGTAACCAAGGTGCTCAACAGCGAAAGCGCTTACATTATGGTGGATATGCTAAAGAGTGTCGTGGATGACGGTTCGGGAAGACGCCTGCGTTTCCGCTATAATTTTACCAACCCTATAGGCGGGAAAACCGGTACGACCAATGACAATGCGGACGCCTGGTTTATCGGCATCACGCCGGAACTGGTGAGCGGCGTATGGACAGGAGCCGAAGATCGTGGCATCAGTTTCTATTCGATGACTGAAGGGCAGGGGGCGCAAGCCGCATTGCCGGTCTTTGCCATTTATATGCAAAAAGTCTATGCCGATACCTCGCTGCATTATTCCAAAGGTGACTTCCCCTTGCCGGATGGCGGGCTCACGCGCGAACTGGATTGCAGTAAATACCGCCAGTTTTTCGGGGAAGAGGAAGAGAAGCTGGATGATCGATTGGGATTCTGAGTTGGTTCAGTTTTAGGCTATAAGCTATAAGCTTACGCTGAGGCCTTCCGCCTGCTGCTTATTCGATATGACTAAATTTGACTACCGTAAGGCGCTTGAAGAGATACCGCATCGGCCGGGTGTTTACCAATATTGGGACGCTAACGGCGAACTTATCTATATCGGTAAGGCGAAGGACCTCAAAAACCGGGTCAGCTCTTATTTTGTAAAGACCAACCTGCTCAACGGCAAAACCCGTGTGCTGGTGCGCAAGATCAATCGCATCACCTTTACCATCGTGGATACCGAAATCGATGCATGGCTGCTTGAAAACAGCCTGATAAAAAAGCATCAACCCCGGTACAACGTCATGCTCAAAGACGACAAGACATACCCCTGGATTGTCATAAAAAACGAGCGTTTTCCGCGTGTTTTCCCGACACGGAAATACATCAAGGATGGGTCAAGGTATTTCGGTCCTTATGCGTCGGTGGGCATGATGCACGCTATCATGGACACCATCCGCGAGTTGTTTCCACTGCGCACGTGCAACCTCGCCCTTACCGAGGACAACATCAGTAAAGGTAAGTTCAAAGTATGTCTGGAATATCAAATCGGCAATTGTAAAGGGCCCTGCGAAGGTTATCAAACAGAGGAAGATTACGAACAAAACCTCAACGATATCCGCGATATCCTGAATGGCAAAATCGGCGTAGTTATCCGGCGGCTGAAAGACCAACTGGACGGTGCCGTCGCGGAGCTGAATTTTGAGTACGCGCACCAGCTGAAAAGCAAACTTGACCTGCTGGATCGTTACCAAAGCAAATCTACGGTGGTCAATTCCTCCATCACCAATGTGGATGTGTTCAGCATTGCGTCCGATCAAAGCCATGCGTTTGTCAATTACCTTAAGGTGATGAACGGTGTGATTATCCAAACTCAGACGGTGGAACTTAGGAAAAGACTTGACGAAACCGATGCTGAGCTGCTCAGCCTGGCTATTCCGGAAATCCGGAGCCGTTTCAACAGTACCTCGAAGGAAATTATCGTCCCCTTTGCGATTGGTATCAAGGCGGAAGATCTTAAATTCACGATACCCAAGTTGGGCGAAAAGCGAAGCCTGTTGGATCTGTCCTTGAAGAATGCGCTTTATTTCAAAAAGGAACGGTTGGATCAATATGAGAAGCTGAATCCGGAGCTGAAGGTTGAGCGTATCCTTACCCAAATGCAAAGGGACCTTCGGATGAATGTACTGCCACGGCATATCGAGTGTTTCGATAATTCCAATTTTCAGGGAAAATATCCCGTGTCGGCCGTCGTGGTGTTTAAAGACGCCAAACCGTCAAAAAAGGATTATCGGCATTTTAACGTCAAGACCGTTGAGGGGCCCAATGACTTTGCCACCATGGAAGAAGCGGTACACCGGCGGTACCGCCGGCTACTGGACGAAGGGCAGACCCTCCCACAGCTTATCGTTATCGACGGGGGCAAAGGCCAGCTTTCCGCTGCACTGAAAAGCCTCAAGCTGCTGGGCATCGATAAGCAGGTCACCATTATTGGTATCGCTAAACGGCTTGAAGAGCTGTATTATCCCGGCGACCAGTATCCCCTGTATTTGGACAAAAAGTCAGAAACGTTGAAGGTCATCCAGCACTTGCGGGATGAAGCGCACCGCTTCGGTATCACGTTCCATCGGAAACAACGCAGCCTGAAAACCTTCCGTACGGAACTGGAAAACATACCCGGTATCGGCAAGACCTCAGCTGAAAAATTGCTTAAGACGTTTAAGTCGGTCAAGAAAATACGTGAAGCGGAGGACGACCAACTGCGTACCGTACTTTCTGAAAAACAAATCCGGGCAGTCCGCGACTATTTTAGTCACGTATCCTAAAGTGGACAATATCCTTTTTATTCGTGTTGATTTCGGGTTGTTGCAGGAAAGGTACGTTTTTTGCCTTTAAGGTCGATGAACTCAGGGAACTATGAATATGAAAACGATTCGCATCACATTGTTAGCGGTTTTAATCGCAATGACGACATCATGTGTCACACACCGGACAGCGGGCAAGAGCGGTAAGGTGCCGCCAGGCCAGGCCAAGAAAATCACGGGAAAGAAATCTGCCCGTGACCATGCCCCCGGTCAGCAAAAAAAAAGCGCTTTTGTTTACTTTTTGAAGTAAGGGAACGGCTGGGACATCATTTTATTTTGTAAGCAGGTGAAGCGATGGAATTAGGAAAAGCCTCCCCTGTTCCCGATTGCCAGCGGAATCATCCGGATTAGCTTTCCCGCGGGTACGACAGCCATGCCCTTCGCAGCTAATTGGTCTCCTGCGGTGCCATGCAGGTAACAGGCCAGTATTGCGGCTTCCTGTGGTGGGTAACCCTGCGCCAAGAATGACGTCAGCATACCTGTAAGTACATCACCCATGCCGCCACTGGCCATTGCCGGGTTACCGGTGGGGTTTATGTATACGCTGCCATCGGGCATCACGATAAACGTATAGCGGTTTTTCAATACCAGGACAATATGCCGTGCTTCAGCCTGTTCCCTTGCCGTACGCAGCCGATCCCACCAGGAACTATGCGCGCCAAACAAACGGTCAAATTCCTTCATATGTGGCGTGAGGATGCACGGTGTAGGTAATTTCTCCATCAACGACGGTTCTCGTGCCAGTAAGGTAATCGCATCAGCATCGATCACCATCGGTTTTGCGCTGTAGCCCAGGCATGCCGTAAGGAGTTTCTCCCGCTGCCCCAACCCCGGTCCAATACCTACTGCGTCAAATGTGCCCCATATTTCAGCCAGATCTTCTTCAGGACAGTACATTACTTCCGGATGACAGGTGTTCAGGGCTGCAAGTCCTGCCGGCGGAATACAAGCCGAGGTAAGGCCGGCACCGCTATATACGCTTGCTCCGCAGCAGAGCAGGGCGGCGCCCATGGTCCGGGTATTCCCGGCGATCAGCAACGCATGTCCGTATGTGCCTTTGTGGCTGAATGGTAGGCGGTTGCGGTAGATGCGCTGGATGTCGTCTCTGGTGATCAACCGGAAATCGGTGGGTAAGCGTTCGATGTACGACTCATCAAGGCCGATGTCTACCACGTGGAAACGTTCGATGGCCTTGGCTGATTCGGGGAAGAAAAAGCTCAGCTTGGGCCGTTGAAATGAAATAACGTCATGGGCATACAGGGCATACTCCGTATCGGGGATGATGCCATCAGCTCTTAGCCCGGTCGGAACATCTACCGCAACCTTACGGCCCGGTACGCCATTGATGTGTTTTACCAATCGCAGCCAATCACCGGTGAGCGGCTTATTCAGACCAGAGCCCAGCAAGGCGTCGATGATGACCGTTTGGTCAATATCCGGTAGCTTATCGCCGGGAAAAAATTCCGTTATCCGGATGGGCGTATTATGCAAGCGGGCGAAGTTTGCCGTAAAATCGTCGCGCTCACTATTGGCAAACCGTACGACCCACACGGTGATGGCATCGTATCCATGTGCTTGCAGGAGACGTGCAATCGCCAACCCGTCGCCACCGTTGTTGCCGGTACCGCAGCAGATCAGTATGCTCGTATTGCTGTCGGGATACAGCGGTATGAATGCCGTTACAAAAGCATTTGCAGCTCTTTCCATGAGGTCGACCGAAGCGATGGGCTCCGTTTCAATGGTATGCCGGTCGGCATCCTTTGTTTGCGCGGCGGTAATGATGTTCATTTTTCTCAATATCGTTAGCTAAAGGTACGGCTTTGTGAATGCAATGTCAAGATGTAGGATCAACTGGTCTTGGTGCCAGAAAAATACATTACCTTTGTATGGTACCCGTGAAGTAAAAACGATGATTATCAATGATCCATTGAATCTTGCACCGGCCATTACGGCGGAGTTGGAGACTGTATTCGATCCAGAAATACCGGTTAATATTGTCGAATTGGGCTTGGTATACGAAATCATCACGAAGGAAGATGGTTCGGCTAAAGTGATTATGACGCTTACGGCACCGGGCTGCCCTGTCGCAGGCAACATTATCGATGAAGTTCAGCGCAAAGTGGAAGGGGTGGAAGGGGTAAGCAGGGCGTTGGTAGAACTCACCTTTGACCCGCCGTGGGACAAAAGCATGATGAGCGAGGTCGCCCGGTTGGAACTCGGCTTCATGTAGCCGGTTTCACCGCCCTAATAGCCACCTCCGCTGCGGTTATTCTGCAAAAGCATGCACGATTTGAGACCGGTATTGCGGTCCTTTCTCTTGAAATTCGACAAGGTGTTGATACGTATCTAACGTAAAAAACAGCTCCCCCGGGACACGGGCGTCTTCATCGAAGAACAGTTTGAAATTGTTTGTCGTAGGTTTCGCGTCATCAAAAGCCGCTTTGTTCGAAGAGAATACCAGCGGCTGGACAGCACGCTTCATGCTGCTCACTTCGCTAACTTGCCACAGTTGGCCCAACGCCGCAACAAAGCGATCGCTCTCCGGCCCAGATTTTATAAATTTGATTGATCCCTTTTTGAAACCGAGCTCCTCATTCACCGAGCCATCCGGGTTGATCCCCGCGGGAATGCCTTTATCAACCTCAATCCGTATGCCTACCGTATCATCTTGATAAACACCCTTTGCTAAATAAGATACGGTGGTGGCATCTTCCGTTTTGTCCAGCAAGGTAAGAAAAATCGATGTAGGGTTCTCGGGGTTGTTGGTGATTGCCGACAGCTTTTTCATGCCCGAATCGCTTGATTTCGGTGTGTTGTTGCAGGAGGCAGCTAAGCCTATCAAAGCCAACAAAATTATCGTTAAACGGTTCATTGCTTCAGTTTTTAGTGTATGTTATATTTGCTTACCAACAAGCTCAACCGACCGCTTGTTTCCCAAAAATCCGGAATATTTTTCAAGCACACAACAAAACGTACGAGAATCATAGCAAAAAGTGATCACCCGCACTTAATTTTGTGGACGGGACTACCAAACCTCGATCGATTATGATTTTGGCGGCGGGTTTTCCAGGTCGCTAAGCGTTTTTACGGGCTTCTTTTCTACGTTATCCTTGCCGAATAGCGCGTGCCAGATGTTGCGCGATTCTTTGGTGAGCAGGGGAGCTATGATGGACAAGATCAATACATATACCACCACAAACGATTGGATGACAGGTAATAGCTTGCCAGCCTTACCAATATTAGCCATAATGATGGAAAATTCGCCCCGTGCCGCCAGCGTAAAGCCGATGTCTACCGAGTTTCGCTTTTTTAATCCGGCGAAATGCGACGCAAAGTAGCCGGAAGCCACATTACATAATACCGTGACCAACGCCGCTAGGGCTGCCCACATAACCGCTCCACCCAAAGACATGGGGTCGATGGATAGCCCGAAGCTGAAGAAAAACATCGCTCCGAAGAAGTCCTTGTAGGGTAGCACCATCTGTTCGATGCGCTTGATGTATTGGGATTCTGCCAACACCAAGCCGGCCATCAAGGCACCGATGGCTTCGGCCACGTGGATGGTTTCGGAGAAACCGGCAACAATAAATAAGAGGGCAAATATCACCAATATAAACAGCTCAGAAGACTTGTCCTGGAGTACCTTATCAATGGCCGGAACCAATTTCCGGCCCAGGATGAGAAAGGCCAAAATGAATCCCAAGGCAAGCAATGATGTGCCTGCTACCGTCCAAAAAGAACTGCTTCCGGTAAGAATAAGTCCCGAAAGAAACGAAATATGCATGGCAATAAAGAGGTCATCAAACATAATCATGCCCATAATGACCTCCGTTTCGGGGTTGGCCGTCCGTTTGAGATCAGTAAGCACCTTCGCTACGATAGCCGTGGAGGAGCTTGTCATGATGCCGCAAAGGACCATGGTCTCCTTAAACGGTAGTCCCATTAGCCAGCCAACCAGCAGACCGGAGCAAAAATTGAGGATAACATAAAACGTCCCACCTGTGAGAATGGACTTTCCAGATTTGATAAGCCTACTCACGGAAAACTCCAGCCCCAAGTAAAACAGCAGAAACAGCACGCCCAGGCGCCCCATAAAGTCGATGAACGGTTTGCTTTCCGTAAAGGTAAGGTCGATGTTGCCAAATTTTGGAGCATGTTGGCCAAGTACCATTCCAATCAGGATGAAAAAGGGGATGACTGAAAATCGAAGCCTATTCGATATCAGTCCAACGAGGGCTACCAATCCAACGGCTATGCCTACTTCCAATATCAGGGTATGTGATAGCATGCTGTTTTTTCGGGCCCTCGACTATAAAATTTCCTTCAACAATTTGATATGGCTTCTTTTGCCGGCCACTACCAATGTGGTTTCGGCGGCAATGACGTAGTCGGGCCCAGGATTGATGATGCTGTCGCCATCCTTGATGGCGGCAATGATGGATGCGCCGGTGCGCTTGCGCACTTCCAGATCGCCTATGGACTTGCCGATGCTTGGAGCGCCGCCCTCCACTTTGTACCATTCAATGATTAAGTCGTCAAGTGCGACTTCAATCGTTTCAAGGGCCTTTGGCTTGTAGGATAGTCCGCCAATGATGCCGGCTACTTGGCGTGATTCTTCATCAGACAAGGTCATCACGCATTTGGATTCACTTTCTTCTTGGTCATAGCGGTAGAGCTCCCGGCGGCCGTCATCGTGGATGACCACGACCATATAATCCCCGGCTTCGGTCTCAATTTGATATTTTTTACCGATACCAATTAAGTCTGATTCTCGAACAATTGACATAGTTGTCTCTCCCTATAGTTAAAAGTCACGCAAAGATACGACTTTATTCAAGATTACTGTTATCTCCTTGGCAACAGGGCATAGATAGGTTTCCAATTTGTACAGCCTGGATTTACCAAGCGGCCTTCATGATAATAGACCACATGAGGAAATCGCTTGTTAATGAAAAAATTACAACAGCAACCGGCGAAAACAAGGGCCTCAACGCCTATCTTTGGATCCGGGCAAAAATCCATTGACAGTTATTCATTAACGGAATTATTATGAAAAGAACCATCTCATCAACACTTTTTTCGGTAGCATTATTAGTGACGTTTTACGCATTTACGCTGCCAGCGGCCGATGTTTTCAAAGTTGATACCACCAAATCCAAGATAGCTTGGACCGGACGCAATGTAGCGGGCGGAAAGCATACCGGCGAAATAGGTATTAGCCAGGGGGATCTAACGTTTGATGGCGATAAGCTAACGGGAGGCAGCTTTACCATAGACATCAATGCTATCACGGTGACCGACTTGACGGGCGATCGCGCAGCTAGACTTGCTAACCACCTGAAGAGCGAAGATTTTTTTGATGCACCCAAGTTTGGCACAGCCGTGTTTAAGGTGACGAAGGCCGGTGGTTCGGGAAGCGATTGGTCGATTACCGGCGACTTGACAATCAAGGGTATTACGAAACCTATCACCTTCCCGGCGACGATTCATCAATCAGGCGATATGGTACACGCTATCGCTAAAGAGGTTAAGATAGACCGTACGCAATTTGACATCAAATACCGGTCAGGCAACTTTTTCAGCGGATTGGGCGACAGGGCAATTTCTGATGAATTCCAGTTGGATATTGAAATCGTTGCTGTCAAATAAGTACACCTAATCATTGAGGATATTAGCATGGAGCTCCGTTTCATAGAAAGGAACGGAGCTCATTTTTTGGATGTGCGTTGGATTTTAAAAAATACCCATTTTGGTGTATTTAGATCACTGATTTGGATTCCGACATTTGTTTCTTTGAAAAACATAAGCCAATACATGCTTGACCCTATTATCTACTACTTGAAAAAAAATTAATGTCCTCCAGCACGTGAGATTGCTTTACATTCAAGCCCTTTATTATGATGACCGAAATTCAACAACCTTATTATGCGTTGACCAGCGAAGAGAAACAATACACCCGGGAGATGGTGGCGGATGTTGTCGCCCCGTATCATACTGAAAATTTCGATACATTTATGCAAAGTTGCCAAAAAGCCGCTGCGCTTTTGCCCGAGCGCTTGCTCGACTGGCGGAGTGAAACGGCGGAATCTGATGTCGGGTTATTGCGCAACCTCCCCACAGAAGACCTCTTCGCAGATACGCCCGAAGAACCGTTTGTAGCCGATCATATCCCCCTGCTTTCTGATAGCATGATGGGTGTTATCGCAGCGCTGTTCGGCGATACCTTTTTTTTCGATAAGGCGGTATGCAGGGGGGCTGCGCTGCGCCCGCACGGCACTGGCGCTACCACACAAGCGGTTTGGACGGGATTGCTTTGTGTACATGGTGATGAGCAAGCGGTCGTTAAAATCGCACGCTACGATGATATACAGTGGTATCATGAACAGCTGTCTTCGCTGATTGGGTCGATTTGCAGCCAAGGAGTCGATTGCCTGTTCCACAAGGAATATGCCGCGTCTGTGAAACTGGCGATGCTGGCCGAAAGTGAGGAAAAGCCAGCTGCCATGATTTCATCCAACAGGGCGTCCGCCGAGCAGGTGTATACGCGTGTCGTGCTCGAAAAAGGGGATTTGTTGATGTTTAATAGCCGGAATACGATCCATGCGCACTCGGCGTCCAACGCCCGGATGCACGGCAAGGATCGATGGATTAAGCGGGTCCTGGTGGCCGACGATATCATGTAATCAACAAGTTAAGCTTCTGGGGGCGGTCTATCAGGCCGGCATGACTAAAACTTGTCTCAAAACCCCACTGAATATGTCACATCCCACACCGCTATTTCACGTCAGGATAAATTAAATTTGTCTACATCGCCGTTCATACGGCAACGAATTTTTCTGTTAGTCATTAAATTATCCTGATATGAAACGATTATTCATCTTATTCATCACGGTATGCGCCGCGTGTGCGGCGGCTGCCGATGCGACTGGCCAAACCACCAAGCAGGCAGCCCGGCACGATAAGTCGTTCTTGCTTGATTATTATCAGCAGACCTATGACGATTTGGAGAAAGCGGTGGCAGGGCTTAGTGAAGCGCAGCTTCGATTCAAGCCCGCGCCGGACCGTTGGTCGATAAGCGAGTGCCTTGAGCACATTATCCTGACGGAGAAAATGTTGTTCGGCTTTGCCCAGGAGGTATTCGCTCAATCGCCGAATGCGGAGCGCAGGGGCGCGATCAAGATGACGGACGAAGAGATTATCAATGGCATCAAGGACAGGAGTTTCAAGGTACAGGCTTCGAAAGAACTAACACCAGCGACACCCGGCAAATACACGGATGCGGAGGTGGCCCTTGAAGAGCTGCGCAACCAGCGTAGGACGTTGCTGGACTATATCGATACGCTCAGTGAAGACGATATGCGCAATCGCGTTTCCGACTCACCCTTCGGTCCGGTAGACGGCTACCATTCGCTGCTTTACATCCCTGGGCATACCGCCAGGCATACGCTGCAGATAGCAGAGGTAAAAGCAGACAGTCGCTTTCCCAAAGGAGAATGATGGGCGTGGGGTTTCTTGTTGCATTTGCCGATTAATTGACTACCTTTACCGGATACCCGTCAGGCGCAAATAGTACATGAGACAATTGAAAATATCTGAGTCGATTACCGATCGCAGTAATCGATCCTTGAATACCTACTTATTGGAAGTTAGCAAATACGATGTACTTACTGCGGAAGAAGAAGTAGCTTTAGCCATCCGGATACGGACGGGCGATAGCCTGGCCCTAAACCGGTTGATCAAGGGCAATCTACGGTTTGTTGTGTCTGTTGCCAAACAATACCAACACCAGGGTTTGGTACTTGAAGACCTGATTAACGAAGGGAATCTCGGGCTTGTCACTGCCGCAAAGCGGTTTGATGAGACCCGGGGATTCAAGTTTATATCTTACGCTGTTTGGTGGATACGACAAAGCATTATATCGGCCATTTCTACCCAGTCGCGCATCGTACGGTTGCCAAGCAACCAGATTTCGGACTTGATCAAGGTGAAGAAATCGCAAACTACCCTGGCGCAACTGTTGGAACGCGAGCCTACCGCTGAAGAATTGGCCGAAGCGCTTGATGTTTCCGTTGAGAAAATACGCCGTTCGTTGAAAAACGGCGAAAAACAGGTTTCCGTAGATGCACCGTCACTGGTGTCGCCGGAGATAAGCCTGCTTGACGCGATACCGGACGGCGGCGAACCGACAGATCAAAGCACGATCAAAGAATCACTGAAAATAGTTGTTCAAGATGCACTATGGCAACTTCCTTACCGCGAAAAACTGGTGCTTACTCTTTTTTACGGGCTTGAAGATTCCGAACCAAAGACGCTGGAGGAAATCGGCCGACAACTCCGGCTGACCACCGAACGGGTCAGGCAGATCAAAGCTCGTGCACTGATTTGGTTGCAGCATTCGCGTTGGGGGAAAAGTTTGTCGGCTTACCTCGGGTAGTGAACCTGGGTAATTATTTTCAACGGGTCACCTTTCTCCTGCCTGTTTTTTGTGGTTCCTTGATTTTGATATATACGTGCTTGATTTTCGTTTTTTCTGTGCTTTTTTCCTCCACCTCGAAATGATCGCTTAGTGATTTGAACAACGGCGTAAGTTTGGAAAATCCATAAATCCGGGGATCAAAGTCAGGCTTCCGCTTATTAAGCAACCCGCCTATAGCGGCCAAAGGCGCCCAGCCACCTTCATCGGCTACATCGTTTACCGACGCTTTGAGTAGGTCAATTGTTTCAGTGCCAATCGGGTCATGTGGCTGTACACCTTGGGCTGTCTGCTTTACAACCTTGACTGCCGAAGTCGCCGTTTCCGTGGGCGTTTTTCCATTGGGCGTTGTCGTTGTCGCATCCTTATCCAATATTTCGATGTATATAAATTTATCACAAGCAGCGATGAAAGGTTTAGGCGTTTTTTTTTCGCCTACGCCTATTACCATTTTTCCCGACTCCCTTAACCGAATGGCCAGCCTTGTAAAGTCACTATCACTCGAAACGATGGTAAACCCATCCACCTGCTGACTATGGAGAATATCCATGGCATCGATGATGAGGGCCGAGTCAGAAGAGTTCTTGCCACTCGTATAGCTGTATTGTTGTATCGGCGTGATGGCGTGAGTAAGGAGCGGTTCTTTCCATCCGGTCACATGTGATTTCGTCCAGTCCGCGTAAATCCGCTTGATGGATGGGATGCCGTATCGTTTTACTTCATCCAGAATGCTCGCTATCTTGGTGTTTGATACATTGTCTGCGTCAATTAGCACAGCTATCTTTAAGTCCATCCCTTGCGCCATAAATCTGTTTTTATTTTCCTATATGCGTGCAAGGTAATCAATTTCATTGGCAATATGGACATAGGCTTTTCTTTCCGAACCCTTCCGTTTTCGAATCCATGTTGTTATTACCTGGCAAAATACCTCACCAATAAGCGGCTTAATCTTTCCTGCGTTTCTCTGCCTGTTTTATTTTTTTATCCGCTCTTTTTTCCTTTAAACTCTTTACGGCGGTTTTTTTGCCGTTTTCCTTCTTCGCTCCTTTTTCTTTTGACATGACCCTAAGTTTAATTCTTGGTAAGGTAAGAAAATTAAATTAAAGTAGTGCATGTTTCGGGCAGTTTTGCCGGTTGCATAGCGAACGTTTTCTGTGGTGTGGCATAGGGTGGATATCAATACCGCTACGTTTGTGTTTTTGAGTGTAACACCCTATAAAATACCTAATTATAGGTATTGATATTGCTGATTTTTCCGGTAACTTTGTTGTTATACAACGGTGATTCAAGCATGATCTCATGTTCCGGATTTATCGTTCGTCGGCCCTCGTGTCTCCATCGGACGTGTGTTGTGATGATTGCTGACGCCCCTGAAATTGTTGCGAGGGACATGCAACATCAGGGTTTCGATGACCGCTTCAAGATATGCATACGGATATTTGTGAGCTAAAAAATAGTGTTCCCGATTAGTCAGTGGATTCCACGTATTGTACCCCTGTTCGTCTACCATCAATGTTCCCGGCCCATTGACGTAGAAATAATCTTCCGGATTGCGCACAGCGGCCAATACGGTGGTTTGATCCCAGGATGGCCGGTTCGTTTTCTCCTCTTCTTCGTAGGTTTTCAAGTTATAGGCGTAGGCAGCTGCCACCGGACCATCTTTGTCGCCCTGCTCATTTAGCTTACCGCCGGTGAAGATTTTTGATCCGATTTCAAAGCCGCTAATCAATAAGGGTTTGGGCCATTGGCTGATGGCGTCATAAGCAGCTTGTGCGTCTTCGACGACGTTAAATTCCTTGCCTTCAGGTAAGTTTCCTGCCATGGCAACCCATTTTTTTACTTTCGCTTTTACCAAGGCTATCCCGTTCATTTTTGAATGTTCGTCAGGGGCAGACGCCAGCAGGTCGGCAATGTTGGATAAAAAACCAACGGTGACGATGACGACACTATTGTCCGGCTGTGCGGCAAGCACTTTACGATATACACTGACAGCGCTGGGATAGGTGTGGTTAATGCGATCAGGAGCATACTGTTTTAAAAGCAACGTATTCCAATCATTTTTTGCCGTATAACCCGGAGCATCGTCGGCAGGTATGCCTACAGGCAGATCAGCACGCCCGAAATACCGGTTGAACAGTTCTATGGTCGGCGCGATGGTCGGGTGCCCGGCGCTGGCCACGGTAGCCAGTATTTCGCATTCGCCGCTATCTGCCAGCGCATGCAGCACCGCAATCGCCCCTACGTCATCGTAGTCGGGTCCCATATCCGTATCAAAGATAATCTTCGGAATTTCTTTGTTCATTTTGACTTGGGATATCCCATACCGCGGGATACCGATCGCCAGTGCAAACGCGAGATGAAATAGCAACCTACAAACCGTCTTATTTTTCATGTCTAAAAACGAAATTAGTAATGACAAACGTTCTATTGATTAGTACGCCAACACCAGCACCCAGTCGTTTCCACGGCCCCGCGTTGGCGGGGAAAATTTGACCACTCCGTTGGCTGCCACATGTCCGGCATGTTCCTGATCGCCGGTGCGGGGATTATACCACGATGCATCGACCGCTTTGGTGCCACACAGACTGAGATCCAGCAGGGCGTCTAATCCGGTAGGGATATACACCAGTGCAAAATCGGTTCCTCGTGCAGCGACAATCCAATCCGTTTCCGGCATATATTCATTTTTGATGAATTCAGGAAATGGGCGCATCTGGCTTGCTGGTCGCGATGACAGCAGCTTGCGGGCATGGATGATGTCCCATGCGCCGGCTAAGTCCAAATCGTCATGCCAAAAACTCCTTGCCAACCCTATGGGCTCTTTGGTCTGGTCCCGCATCTGCCAGATGGAATGGCATCCATAGGTGTAGCCGAAGCCCCCCGATAGCATCGACCAATAGAGCGTTTGCCGGACATCAGCGTCGTCAAACCAACCGAAGACGTCGGGCGCCCAGCTCACGGGATGGTTTTCGTACCGGGGTTCGCCGTCCATGATGGGTTTAGTGGGGGTACGATGGTAGCCCGGTAAAAAGAGCCGTTTATAAATGGCAAATGACCGTTGCCCATGCCCGGTTTGGACCATGTTGAAGTCGAGCCAATCGCGCTCGTGAAACCATTCGGCAGAGCTCCGTTCGCCCTGCGGGTGAAAAGTCATCAGGTGCGCATCATCCACCGACTTGATGCCGCGAGCCATAGCGTCCCAAATCTCGAAATTTTTTCCGCCACCGGATCGGTCGCCACCGATGATCCAGATGATATTGGGATACGTCTTGTAACGTTCGCCAAGGAATTTCCCATATGCAAAAGCGTTTTCCTTCGTAAAAATCTCCGGGCCTACACCCCATTGTTTATCCACTTTATCGCCCCATGTAGGTAGCATGCCGATAAATAGGCCCTTTTCCTGAGCTTTTTGCACCACCCAGTCCACATGAGCAAAATAAGGTTCATTGGGAAGCAGCGGGTTGTTGTCCTTGAGTGGTGTATCGCCCGCCGGCGTGGGTTTGCTGAGGCCATCCAATTCGGCCAATACGACAGCCTGGATCACGGTAAACCCCTTTTCCCTTCGATTTTCAAGGTATTTTTCTGTGTTTTTTTGATCCAACCGGTGGAATAGCTCCCATGCCGTATCTCCGAAATACAAGAAGGGTGTACCATCTTCAAAGGCAATATGCCGTTTTGACGTATCCACGATGAGCTTTCCATGACTGAAATCGACGGAAGGCCCCGTCCATGTGACTTCCTGCGCACACAAGTGCTGTTTAGATAAGCAGCACAGCAATAGCGAAACAAAAAATAAACAGTTGGTCTTCATTTTTTTAGCGTTTGATAATCAGGTAATGTATAAGCGACGTAAGCATCGCCCTTCGGTGTCCCCAGTTTCGTTCCACCGGCCGCAATGACGATGTATTGCTTTCCGTTTACGGTATACGTGCTGGGCGTTGCAAAGCCCGCAGCGGGAAGGCTATCTTCCCAGAGCAGTTTTCCGTTCGTTTTATTAAATGCCCTGAACATACCATCCTTCGTGGCGGCGATAAACAACAATCCGCCAGCAGTGACCACCGGCCCGCCGTAGTTTTCGGTTCCCGTTGGTGGGTGGCCTTGGGCGGTGAGTTCCTTGAATTCGCCCAACGGCTGCTGCCACAACTGTTCGCCCGTATTCAGGTCAATGGCCGTCAGCGTCCCCCAAGGTGGGGCTATCGCAGGATAACCACGGTTGTCCAAAAACTTATTATATCCGTCAAACCGGTAGGGCGATTTCGTCTGCAACGTGTTGGCGACGGTTGCAGTCTCCTGTGCTTCCGTTTTCTCGGTGCCAAGCAAAAAATCAATGATCGCTTGTTTATCCGCCGTATTCAGATGGCCAAATCCCGGCATCATGCCCTTCCCATTCGTCACGATTCTTTCAAGTTCCGGGCGCCGAAAGGATTTCCGTACCTCCACCAATGCCGGGTATCCGCTGGTCGGATGGCCTTTTAAATCCACGCCGTGGCAGCTTGCACAATGTTTATTAAACAGCATGTTTCCTGCTGTGAGTCCCGCCGATTCGTTGTCCGTCCCTTGGGGCGACAAGCTGAATAGCCAGGCCATTTCATTCGCATTGACATACATGATGCCCTTGTCGTCTACTGCCGCGCCACCCCATTCCGCCCCCCCATCAGCGCCTGGAAACAAAATCGTTTGCTTGCCCACCGCCAAAGGCTGAAACACGCCCTTGCTGGCCGCATGATAGGCGGTCAGCAGTTCCGTACGATTTTCAGCCAGCTCGCTGATGTCCTTTTCAGTGAGTTGTTGCCGGGCAAAAGGCTTGGGCAGGGTAGGGATGGGCTGGGTGGGCCAGGCCGCCTCGCCGGGCACATCAGAAGCAGGAAAAGCTTGCTCTTCAATCGGGAATAAGGGCGTCCCGGATACGCGATCAAACACAAACACGTGGCCGGACTTCGTCACTTGTGCTACGGCATCGATTTTTTTGCCCTGCCGGTTCAGAGTCACGAGGTTCGGCGGAGCAGGCAGGTCCCTGTCCCAGATGTCGTGGTGGACAAACTGGTAATGCCAGATGAGCTTGCCTGTACGTACATCGAGCGCCAGCAGGCAGTTGGCATACAGGTTTTGGCCGTGCCGCCTGCCGCCATAAAAATCGAATGCCGGTGATCCGGTAGGTGCATAAAGGATACCGCGTTTGCGATCTATCGCCATGCCCGCCCAACTGTTTGCTCCGCCGATGATTTCGTGCGCCGCACCGTCGTGCCAAGTCTCATACCCCGGTTCACCCGGTTGGGGAATCGTGTGGAACACCCACACCAATTTGCCGGTTTTTACGTCAAAGGCCTGGATGTGCCCCGGTGCGGCGCCGTCTCCTTCGCCCACCCGTATAGGCATCACTATCAAGTCTTCGTACAGTGTCCCCGGTGTGGTGGAGCCCACAAATTTATCTTTTGCCGTCGGTCCGAGGCCAGCCTTCAGGCTTACATGTCCGGCTTCGCCAAATGTCTCGATGACTGTACCAGTACGTGCATCCAGCGCCGTCAGCCACTCGCCATACGAAAACAGAATCCGTTTATCGTTGCCCGATTCCCAATAGCTGACACCCCGGTTCACGTTACCGGAAAAACGGGCACTGGATGTATCGGTCCATAGTTCGCGTCCCGTGGCCGCATCGAGCGCAAAAACGAAGTTTGATGCGGTCACACCGTATAGCACATCGTCTACAATGATGGGATTACATTGCACTTGCCCTGAATCGCGCGTATGGTATACCCATGCCACCTGCAAGTTGGCTACGTTTGACGTGTCGATTTGGCTGAGCGTGGAATAATGATTTCGGTCTGGGCCACCAAGGTATTCGCGCCATGTCGTTTCGGTGGCAGGCGAATGCCCGCATCCCATCACAAACAGCTGGCAGATGCCCACTATCGGAGCCAGGAAAGGAACTGCAAGTTTTCCAAATTTTAACATTACATTTCGGGTTGTATATTCCAAATGGTTAACGAATCGACATTAATCGGCCCTACCTCGCAGAATGGCCTGAAGGTGATTGCCCGGCAATCGCCGCTAAGCACGCCCGTGCAAGACTGTCCATTGACAAATACCTCTATCAATGAACCATCAATGAGCACGCGCATGGATACCGAACGGCCATCCTGAGGCAAAAACGCGGGGGCACTCCCCAGTTCGGGATAGTCTATCGGCATTTTTATGCCTCCTTTCACGCCAAAGCGGTTTGACGTCAGATTCAAAAAAACCGACGCTGTGTCTCCCGGACGTGTACCTGAGGTCACGTAAAATCCGAAAATCCCCCGTTGACCGCCCGGCACCTCGATCAAGATATCGGCCCTTCCGTCTTTCAATGTTACGAATTTTTGTTGGACAGCCGAATCCAGCTGAAAATTAACTGTTTTGCTGTGGAGTTTCCGTAATTTTTCAAGCTCAGGGATCGGCGTTTGTGTCAATCGCCGTTCGGTGAATTCCAGTACCCGTGGGGTGACATGAGTGCCTGACCAACGGATGCCATCTACCTCACCCGAGGCATAAAGCTGCAGTGCGTGGATGATGCGGCGTTCGCCTCCTTGCGGTCCGCAGGAGTCTACCATCAATGGGTTAAAACAGTGAAACGGATTGAGGTAATCGAGCAACATGCCTTCGGGATCGTCGGGTATAAACGCCGCCGAATCCTTATCAAACTCGCCCACCCAATAACGTGCCGGCCGGGTACCCAACATCAATACGTATTTGTCGCCGAAAGGCAATAGATAGGGATATTCGGCGAAGCCCCATTGTTGTTGGTTGTCTTTCGGGTTGCGGTGTTTATGCGCGCTGAACAGCGTTCCGCGGGTCTCCCACTGCATGAGGTCTTTTGACATCAGCAGGACGATATCATCGCCTAAGCTATCGGCTGAACGTCCCCAATGTTGGCGCGTGGTGAGCGCGTAATAGCGATCGCCGTCTTTCCACACGTGGCCATCGTGATGTTCCATATCATCCATCACGAGCCTCTTATTGCCGAAAGACGTCAGGCCGTCATCGCTTTCCGCCATCACGCCATATTTCCCCGACTGGCCCAGGGCCGTATAGAACATTTTGGGTTGCCGGTGGTCCTCCAGCCACAGGTTGCCCAGCCAGATTCCATATGTATCCAACGGACTGTCCGGCCAAAGTGCTATCGGATAATCTTCCCAATGCAGCAGGTCATCACTTACGTAATGTGCCAGTGGCGTATATGCCAATAGCGATATCATATTCCGATAGCTGAATAGGTGGTATTTGCCACCATGATACACCGCCCCCGCGGGGTCCAGGATGGCATCCATGGGTGCCGTGAGATGAAACGACGGCCTTCGCGGATCACGGGCCATATAGTGCCGCATCGCTTTTCCGATCGCGCGCACCCCTTCCACATCACCTGCGCGGGATTGGTCAAAAAACGCATCGTATTGCTCGTACATCACGCTGGCCGGGTCTTGCACGTCTTTGATGCCCCGGGTATGGCAAAGGCCGGCTACAGCCTGATCATCCAGTAGGTAATCCCAATATGCCATATAGCGTATATGGCCGGTAAACCGCCTTTCGAAGAGAAAGTCCTGCACACCCTTCGGGAAATTTCCGACCGGTGGGTCCGTCGCCTTCCATGCCCCGATAAGTACCGCCCCGGGCGCCTGCGGATGAATCGATCCATGTAGTTGCTTGGCCAGCAAGCGCGCGCCACCGACCACTACCTCCAGCTGCCGGTCCGCATAGTTGATCACCAGCTGATGCCATTGCCCCAGCGCCAACTTTCCAACGGGTATTTCGCGGAATAAGCTGCCTTTTTCGTCCACCGTACTTACCATCACTACCAAGGTACGGTCGTCGGTGATGGCCATGGATAGGCTGGGGGTCCAAAAAATCCCCCCCGCCTGTGTGGGTTTTACTTCCAGGGCAATTGTGCCAGCTACTGGCAGGCGGCTGCCGAACCGGCGATGTGCTACCTCCAGGTAACCCTGGCCGGTAAATGATGCACCTTCGTGGTCGTCAAAGCTGATGCCATTGCCGACCAACCTGTCCCATGCCCGCTCTTCCGTATGCAGGTGGGTCAATACACACCGGTAAGTAGCTCCGGCCAGTATGTCGGCTGTGGTGTTGCCTGCCAGCACGCACGCAGGACAACACACCAGCCAAAAAATAAGCCACGCCCTCACCTTAATATCCCGGATTTTGGGTCAGCGTCGGTATTCCACCGATCGAACTATTGATGATTTCCGTCTGTGGCACCGGGAGATATTCACTCTTTCCCCGTGTAAACGAGGCACCATTAAGATACGTCCGCTTTTCTTTTTCCGTTAGGAAATAGCTGTTCAACACCTGATCGGCGACCTCCCAACGGACGAGGTCGTAAAACCGGTGGCCTTCCATGGCCAATTCCAGCCGCCGTTCAAACCGGATGGCTTGCATGGCGTAATCTTTCGAAGGCCAGGAAGCCGTATAAGGTTCAATATGATAGTTGGCCGCTGGAGCGTCCGTGTCCGCACCATTGTCATCTAATTTTTTGACGTAGCAACCATTCTTGGCGCGGTTCCGAACCTGGTTTACGTAGGCGCGCGCCTTTTCCAAATCGCCCAGCTCCGCTTCGCACTCCGCGGCCCACAGCAATACATCAGCAAAGCGGATGACCGTATAGTTGTTGGCATTCGGACCACCAGCCCATCCCGTGGTGGTAGATTGCGTACCTTGTTCTTCTTTCCGGTAGACACGTTTTTTAGGCGAATACGGCCCGCCATCGCCAGCAGGGTTTACCCAGGTCTCACCGCCATGAGGACCCCAGTCGAGGTAGGCGATACCCCTTCTTCCCACGGTATGATCCAGCCGTGGGTCCAGAGGCGTCTCTCCATCAGGTTCGAAGGGTTCGGAAGACCGGATGCCCTCGTCGTTCTTCAGGTCGCTGTCGTTAAACGAATCAAACAAGGGAAAGCCGTCAGCTGAAGTTTTAAAGGCATTTACCAAGTTTTGCGATGGTTGGAAGAACCCGCAGCATTGACCTGGCCCCACCAACGGAAAATTCAGGTGTTCGCCGTAGTTCGCGTTCAACGGCCCACCGCTGCCATCGTTTACCGACATCTGTACAGCAAATACAGACTCTTTGGAGTTTTTGGTTGCGATGTTGAAATTATCGTAATAACAGTCATTCAGGCCATATTTCAAGCCTCCGGAGGTGACACCGTTGGCAATGATGTCGTCAAGTAGCGTTTTTGCTTCCACAAACTTCTGCTGAAAAAGGTAGCACTTGGCCAGGAAAGCCTTAGCTGCCCAGGCGTTTGCCCGGCCCACCTCCGCTTGCGTCACCGGCAGGTTGTCCGCCGCAAACTGCAGGTCGGCTTCAATGAATGGCCATGCTTCCTGATCATTTGGCACGCGCGTATCAAACACCGTTTCGTCGATAATCGGGACACGGTAGTAGATTTTCCGCAGTTCAAACAAGTAGTATCCCCGCAGGAAACGAGCCTCCGCCGTCTTGCTGCTTACAAAATCAGGGTCAAGACCTTCCGTGTTTGCGATTGTCCGCAAGACCTCGTTGGATCTGGAAATGCCGTCATAGAGTGCAATCCACTTATCTGGCACAAAATTATTGGTAGGCAGAATGCTATTACGCTCGAATGCGTTCATCTCCGGTAGATCGGATTGCGTAGATCCTTTATATGCATCGTCCGACGCAACATCGCCGATCAACCAGTTGGTCACTGCCGAGGCCCGACCCTCATTCCGACCTGTCCATCCATCGGTACTGGCACCCACGCCGTCGAGCAACGAGTATGCACCAATGAGCAGTTTGTCAATGCCTTCGGGATTTTGCATCTGCACCTGGCTTGCTGTTCCCAACGGCGGTGTGCTGAAAAAATTTTCCGAACAAGCTGTGAATAATACCGCGATGATAATTCCCTTTCCGACGCGGCCGATAATGTTTATGCTGTGTTTCATCGTTTCGTAGTATCTTGTGTTTATAAACCGACAGTTAGCCCTAGGTTAAAGGATTGAGCGAGTGGATATATCCCCCTGTCCACGCCAATATCACGGTCCGCACCGGCACCGTATTGCGATAGGTTGACTTCCGGATCCAAGCCGTTATAATTCGTCAATGTGAAGAAGTTGGTGGCCTGTACGTAGACGCGCAATTGCTGCATATTCAACCGGCTAGTCCACCGAGAAGGAAATGTATAGCCTATCATCACATTTTTCCCACGCAGGTATGACCCATCTTCTATGAAGTAGGTAGATGCCTGTGACTCAAAACCCGTAGCAATTGAGTTTGTCTTCGGTAGGGTTGCATTGGGGTTTTCAGGACTCCAGCTGTCCAACATCCGGACACTCCGGTTGCCGGTAAGGTTCTGAAAATCTGTCCACCACTTTTGGTAATTGTAAATGTCATTGCCTTGTACACCCTGTATAAACACGGATAAGTCAAATGATTTGTAGCTCACACTGAGGTTCAAGCCATAGGTAAAGTCGGGATGCGGGTTGCCAATAAACGATTCATCGTTTGCATCGATGACACCGTTTTGATCGATATCACGAAACTTGAACCGTCCTGGTTGGTTGTACAGTGCCCGGTCGCCGCCCTGCGTCGCATGCGCGTCAGCCTCCTCTTGTGTCTGGAAGATGCCATCAATGGTATACCCATAGAAGGCTGAAATGGGTTGGCCTACTGCGGTACGGGTGAAAGGAGCTTGCCTAGTGGAAAATCCCGGAATGAAGGTTTCCGAGCCCCCATATAGTTCAGTGACCCGGTTGCGGTATACCGACCAGTTGAGTCCCACGTCATATCGCCAGTTGCTGTTTTGTGATCTGTTGCGGTAGTTGAGGGCGATATCCAGGCCTTTGTTTTGAATACCGCCAATATTTACGGCAGGCCTGCGATTCTGGCCGTCGGTAGCCGGGCTCGGTATCACCAGCAGCAGATCGGAAGATTTCCGGTTATAGGCGTCCACCGTTACGGCAAATTTACCGTTAAAAACGCTCAGGTCTACACCCAGGTTGGTCATGGTTTGTGCCTCCCAACGTGCATCGGGGTTGCCCTGTGCGCCAATATAGAAGCCGGGCACCAGTGCATTGTTCTGGCCATCGATGGAATAGGATGACGTATGCAGGTTTGTCGCATAGGTAGTAAACTGATTGTAGCTATCAATCTCTTGGTTGCCGGTTTGTCCCCAGCCACCCCTAAGTTTCAGCTCATCGATAAATGTTACCCTTTCCAGGAATGGTTCTTCACTGAGTCTCCAGCCGACACTGAAAGCGGGGAACGTACCCCATCGGTTGGCCGTCGAAAAGCGGGAGGATGCATCCCGCCGGATGGTCGCCGATACCAGGTATTTTTCATCAAGGTTATAATCCGCTTTGCCAAAGTAGGAGAACAGGCGGGAGTCCGACCCGCCACCCGTGGCATTTAGCAGGGTTGTTCCCGCGTTGAGGTAGCGGTAGTTGATATCTTCAAAGGCAAAGTCTGCTTTTTCTGTGATGGTATTTCTGAATCTGCTCTTCACGGCCTCTGTGCCGGCCAGTACGTCCAGGCGATGCCGATTGCCGAACGTCTTCTGATAACCCACGGTATTGGTCCACACCACATTCGTCGTGTAGCTGTTGGTCACACTCAACTGGGCCTGTTGTGGTAGCAGGAAAGATTCAGGCGCGGCGGGCGAAAAGTTGGAGAAATTAAAGTTCGCGTAGTCGATGCCCAAACTGGTTTTTAGCGTCAGTCCATAGCCCAACTTCGCCTCAGCAAACGCATTCCCGAATAACCGGGCATTGTATGCGTGATTATCCTTATTGCGGTATTGCCTGGTATAAGGATGATCTGCCCAGGCCCGTCCGCCCGCAAAATTACCCCCTACGTCGTACACCGGCATGAATGGTGCCATTTGGTAAGCCAATGCCGGACTGTTTTCGGCGCGGATGATGGTAGACACATTGTCGGTATACGCAAACTGCAGGTTTTCGCCTATGGTGAGGACGTCCATGATGTTGAACGTCGTGTTTGCCCTTACTGAATAGCGTTTAAAATTGGTATGCTTGAAAATCCCATCTTGGTCATAGTATCCACCCGTAATGGCGTAGGTGTTTTTATTGCTGCCACCAGACACGCTGAGGTTGTGGCTTTGTATGTGCCCGAGCTGGGTGACCACGTCCCACCAATCGGTTCCCGCTTTGTTTGTTTTAGCAAACATAAATTTCGTGGTACCGAATCCCGGTGCGGTTGGGTCATTTGTGTAGTTTTCAAGCGCAACACGGGGATCTCCCTCCATGGCACCACCCTGCAGCAGGAGGTAATCCGGTATGACTGGGTTGGGGCCGCTGCCAAATGTAGCGTCGGCCGGGTTTCCGGTCGTTGGATCCACATTGCCGATATTGCGGTAGTTTTCCCACGTCAAATCGGCAAATTGTTGTGGTGAAAGCATTTCTGGGCCGCTTGATGGCCGCTGGACGCCGTAGAAGGACTCGACAGTCAGCCTGGACCTGCCTTCCTTTCCTTTTTTAGTCGTGATAATGACCACGCCATTGCTCGCCCGAGCCCCATAAATGGACGCCGACGATGCATCTTTCAAGATTTGCATGGATTCGATATCGTTCGGGTTGATTTGGTTCAATCCACCTTGTGTAGGCACGCCATCGATGATATACAACGGATCGTTACCACCGGTAATCGAACCCACGCCCCGGATGCGTACCATCACATTGCCACCGGGGGTACCATCATTTCCTACCGTCACGCCGGCTACCCGGCCCTGCAATTGTTGGGCAAAATTGTTAGCGGGAACTTGCTTCAGTTCATCTACCGCCACTACGGCGACAGCGCCGGTGATGCTCGCCTTCTTTTGGGTGGTGTATCCTACCACCACCACCTCATCCAGATCGCTCACCGTGGCTTCCATCGTTACATTTACGACCCGTTGATTGGTTAAGGTGCGCTCCACGGTTTCATATCCCAATATGGTAAACACCAATGTTGAAGCCTGATCCGGTACGGTGATTCGGTAATTCCCGCCCGCGTCGGTCGTTGTTGCGGCCGTTGTACCCCTTGCTGCTACGGTCACGCCCGCTAGCGCCGTTCCGGACTGATCGGTCACCTTTCCGGAAATCTCTAAGTTTTGTTGCGTGGATTCACGTTGAGGTTTTGTGGGCGACTTATGCGCGATAACAATAGTCTCTTCTTCGATGGACCAGACCAGGTCACGGTCGGCCAAGATTTGGTCCATCACATGGCGTAGGTCGGCCTGCTTGACGATCGCATTGATACGCGTGGCGGCGATATCATCGCCACGGAAGAAAAACGAGTAGCCCTGCTGCCGTTGGATTTCTTTCATCACCTCGCGCAGCGTGGTATTTTTGACGTTGAGCGTGATCTTTTGTGCCTTGCTTTCCGCAATAGTATTGAAAGTAAACGCAATACTCAAGAAAATCACTAATTTCATAATCAGCAATGATCGATAAATCATATATTTGTCTTGTTTGGATGGTGAATAAATGGGTTAAAGGGAGTGTTTATAACGCTCCGCAACACTTATCCAGACAGCATTATCGGATGGTGTCGCGAGCATCATCCGTTTTTTGTTGATCTGGAATAGAAGCTGTCTTTTAGTTTGTCATGTTGTCATTTTTCATTTATTAAGGTTAGTTATTAATTGGTTATTCACTTAATACGATTAATTGGTTTCTACCGTTGATTTGGGTTATTTCAAACCGGACGCCGCTTTTTTCCAGGATTTTCAAAATGGAGGCTAGGGATTTATCCCGTCCGATCATGCCGAAAAAACGCACTATGGGCATTCGTCCCCGATATACCACGTCGATATCATACCATCGGCCCAGTTGCGCAAATGCCGCCTGCGGCGACAGGCCGTCAAAATAGAACAAGCCGTCTTTCCAAGCGGTAAAGAGCTCGGTGTCTACTTTTTCAATAGCGGTAGTCGTTCCGCGTGTCGTGCTCTGTTCGCCTGGTGCGAGCTGGTAAATGGCATTGCGGACCGTCCTGCTGTTTGCGGCGAGGTTGACGATTTGCACGGCCCCCTCCACGAGCGTAGTTTTGGTTTCCGGGTCATCCGGATAGGCGGAGATGTTGAACTCCGTGCCCAGCACCTCGATTTCCTGCCCGCCGCTGATCACCTTAAACGGCTTGTCGGCGTCTTTCATCACGGAGAAATACGCTTCGCCGGTGATATCTACCACGCGCTCGTTGCCGGTAAATTTGCTGGGATATTTCAGCGCGCTATTGGCGTTGAGCCATACGGTGGAACCATCGGGAAGGGTCACGTGATACGTACCTCCTTTGGGCGTCGACAAGGTCAGTATCTCGGCGGGTGCCGACGTCCAGTTACCATCGACGATATGCGGCACAATCGTTGTGGCACCGTCGGCGTAGGTGATGTTGTCTTCGCCTACGATGATTCCTTTTTGAGACACACTTAAGTCAATTTTCCTACCATCAGCCAACGTCAGGGTAGCCCGATTCCCGCCGGGGGGGATTGCTTCCGGTGTGATTTTCACGATAGCATCCGTTTCCGGGTGCTGCCCTCCGTCCGGCATTAGCCGATCGCCGAAAAAGAGCCACGTGCCCAGGAGTACGACAATCACGGCGGCGGCGTAAGGGAGCCATAGCTGCCACAATGAATGGGTACGGGGATGACTATCCGCACCGACGGCGTCCAGGATTCGTGCCAGCATGCGCTGCCTTAGCTCCTCCGGTGTGTTGGCAAAAGACGTTTCTATTTCATAGGAATCTTTAGCCATTTGCGCATTGAGCCACTGGTTGAGCTGTTCCTGCTCCGTGGGGGTGATACGACCATCGATCAGTTTTGCCGCCAATGTTTCTATTTCAGCACGAGACAATGCCATTTATAACCGGTTTTGGTTATATAGTCTATTTTTTTTACCGGAAGGGTGTATCCGGCGAAAAAAAAATGTCACAACCCACGCCCTGCTATCAACGCGAGCATCAGGGGTAAAAAAGCCAATAAGTCATTCCGGAGTTTTTTGTTGGCGTTTTTAAGGTGCATTTTCACGGTATTTTCAGATAAGTTTAGGGCTTCGGCTATGGCCTTCACGCTCATGTCCTGTTCCCGGCTCATTCGGAATACAAGTTGGCACTGCGGAGGCAGTCGGTTGATACTCTGTTCGATACGTTGCCGCAATTCCTTCGCGATAAATGCACTCTCCGGCGATACGGCTTCCATCGGATCCGTCCATTCTTCTTGGTGCACTACTTCCTGGCGCCGTTGGTTGCGTGCCATCGCGCTCAGCGACTGATATTTGACTGCGACCGAAAGGTAGGTATTCAACGTGTGGCTAAGTTGGATGGTTTCCCGACGATTCCATAGGCCAACGAATACGTTCTGCACGCATTCCTCCGCTTCCTCTGCGCTGCCCAACAAGTTAGCTGCCACTACAAACAACTTATCCCAATATCGGTTATAGATGGCCACCAAAGCCTTCTGTTTGCTTTGCTTCAGCAGCATCACCAGCTCATCATCGTTATAATCGGTATAGTTATAATCCGTGCTCACACCCCTGCAATTTGCAGCCTAAGTTAAGCATATTTTAGGGATGTACAATTCCTTTCCGCGTAGGCATTTTTCCAAAACTGAATCCGGCCCAATGGTGTTATTCAGATTGATAGGCCATCAAGCGGGCAACCGGCTCGAATGATTGCAAAGAAATAAGGTTGTTATTATGGCGCTTGAACAATACCGTAAAAAGAGGGATTTTAAAAAAACCAATGAGCCGAAGGCTGGCAAAAGCCCCGACAAAAAGCAGCTCACCTTCGTGATACAGAAGCACGACGCTTCACGCTTGCATTATGATTTTCGCTTGGAGTTGGGGGGCGTACTAAAAAGCTGGGCTGTGCCGAAAGGCCCCTCTACCGATCCGGAGACCAAGCGGCTGGCCATGATGGTTGAAGATCACCCGATGGATTACCGGTTGTTTGAAGGCATTATCCCCAAAGGTGAATACGGCGGTGGTACAGTCATCGTTTGGGACGAGGGTACTTATGAGCCGGTAGAGCCGCTGAAAACCAAGAAGGCGCAAGAGAAGCATCTGCTCGAGCAGCTCCACAACGGATCGTTAAAAATCCGGTTGCATGGCCAGAAGCTGCAGGGTGAATACGCGTTGGTCCGGACGCGTGGCATGGGAGAAAACGGTTGGCTACTTATCAAACACAAAGACGAGTTTGCCAAAAAGTCCGATATCACCAAGAAGGATAAATCCGTGCTTTCGGGAAAGACCATTGCTGCCGTGGCGAAAACGAGCGATAAGGTTTGGCAGAACGGGCGCGAAACGGACGTTAAGGTATCCGGGTCTAGCCGGAAAAAAACACCGAAAAAACCTAAGGAGGCGGAAGACCACCTTGCAGAAGAAGCGGAGGAAAACACCGAACCACAAAAACTGGACGTGGCGGCACTGCTCAAGAAAGCGCCAAAATCACCGGTCCCTGACAAAGTTAAGCCGATGAAAGCTACCCTTATTGATGAGCCTTTTGACGATCCGGACTGGGTATACGAAGTGAAATGGGACGGCTACCGGGCCGTTGCCCATGTCAGTAAGAGGGGGGTAAGCCTGGCTTCCCGCAACAGCATCCCTTTTGATAAATATTACCCCCTGATAGACGTGTTAAAAGGGTGGCGTATCAATGCGCTGATTGACGGTGAAATTGTCGTGTTAAATGACAAGGGGCTTTCTGATTTTGGTGCTTTACAGAATTGGCGGAGTGAAGCGGATGGCAATCTGGTGTATTATGTCTTCGATATCCTGTGGTATGAAGGCAAAAACTTAATGGGCTTACCGCTGTTGGAGCGACAGGCCATCCTGCATGACATCCTGCCGACGGACGATGATCGCATCCGGCTGAGCAAGGTCTTTGCTGCGCGTGGAATCGATTTTTTTGATGCGGCTGAGCAGGTAGGGCTGGAAGGCATCATGGCTAAGAAGATGGACAGCAAGTACACGTCGGACCTACGCTCAAAAGAATGGCTGAAAATCAAGGTGCAGCGCCGGCAGGAAGTCGTCATTGCTGGATTTACCCGCAACGCCGGCACCTCCAAGGTATTCAGCGCCCTCGTATTGGGGGTGTACGACGGCAAGAAGCTACGCTATGCAGGTAAAGTCGGAACGGGTTTTTCCGACAAGACGCAAAAGGAAATGATGAAAAGGTTCAAGCCGCTGATCACCGACCATAGCCCTTTCGACAGTGAACCAGACGTCGATAAACCCTCGCGTTTTCGCCCGCAACGCCTCGGGGCCAAGCCGACTTGGTTGAAACCTAAATTGGTATGTGAAGTCAATTACGCGGAGGTGACCAGCGAGGGAATATTCCGCCAGGCCTCGTTTAAAGGCATGCGGGAAGACAAAGACGCCAATGAGGTGGTGCTTGAAAAGCCCGCGGACGCCGAAGCCACGGTAGCTGAAGCCGAGAACGAAGCATTGGATACCACGGTGAAGCCTGCCAAAAGTGAGCGGCGTACCCTGCTGAATCCGCGCGAGGAGACACAAGTTCGCAAGATAAACGGCAAAGCGGTCAAATTTACCCATCTCAGTAAGGTGTATTGGCCGGATGATGGCATTACGAAGCGGGATATGTTTAACTACTACTACCGTATGGCCGAGTACATCCTTCCATACCTAAAGGACCGCCCGATGTCGCTAAATCGCTTCCCCAACGGCATTAAAGGCCCCAGCTTCTATCAGAAAGACGTCAAGGGCAAGGCTCCCGAATGGGTCACGAAAACTTATCCCTATGTGACCAGTGAAGGCGAGCATAAAGAATACTTGGTAGGTGATGATGAGGCTACGCTTCTGTGGATGGCCTCATTGGGATGCATCGAGATGAACCCCTGGTTCAGCCGTGTCCAGTCGCCCGACAATCCCGACTATTGCGTAATCGACCTTGACCCCGATAAAAATACCTTTGAGCAGGTTATCCAAGCGGCGCAGGCGATCAAAAAAGTGCTGGATGCCATTGAAGTGCCGGGTTATGCAAAGACATCAGGATCTACGGGAATCCATATCTATATCCCGCTTGGGGCAAAATATACCTACGATCAGTCACAGCTGTTTGCCAAGTTAATTGTCAGTCTGGTACACGAGCAGTTACCCGATTTCACAAGCCTGGAGCGGAAAGTAAGCAGCCGGAAGGGAAAGATGTACCTGGATTTTTTGCAGAACAGGCCTGGGGCTACGATAGCCGGGCCTTATTCCCTGCGGCCAAAGCCTGGTGCTACCGTGTCGATGCCGTTGGCTTGGGATGAAATGAAGCCTGGCTTAAAAATGAGCGATTTCACAATCCACAATGCGTATGACCGATTGAAGGAAACAGGCGATCTGTTCAAGGACGTGTTGGGCAAAGGCATTGATCTCGATAAGACGATCAAAAAAACGCAGTCTATCTTCGGCTGATGTGCTACGGTGTAAGGGTCATGGTGCCAATAGTTGCCCCGTTGCCCATCTGGAGAGGCAACGGGGCGGCATGCGTATACTTAGCCATCAGTACCCCGGGTTTTGCACCAAATCGGGCTCTACGCGCAGTACGGTTTGGTGAAATGGCCACAGGTAATTATGCGGTGCAAATGAACGGTCTTCAATTTTCAGCGAAACGAGCTGTCCGTTGATCAGGCGTGTGTGTCCCAATGCGGGTTTGTTAAGTACATCTTCAGCTATATGCCACCGCAGGATATCGTCATACCGGAGGCCTTCGCCAGCGAACTCAATGCGTCGTTCATTGCGCAGGAGATCTACCCATTGGTCATGCGAGTAACCACTAAACCGGGGTAGTGTTACATCGGCAATCGTCATATCCAACCCAGCGCGTCTACGGACCTGATTGATACAGTCCTTGGCCAACTCGTCAAAATCATTTAGCATAAGCTTCGCTTCGGCATAAGTCAGCAATACCTCGGCATATCGAATAAGACCGAAGGTCAGTGTGCCATCACGGAAGGCATCGGCATCAGAGACGAATTTGCGAAACCAGAAGCCGGATTTACTGGCGCGTTGATTTTCGTAATACATCGGATTACCGGGGTTGTAAACGTCTATCGGCTCACCATAGAAGATGTCTCCGGGTCCCATGATGCTGGCGGCATAGCGTGGGTCTCGGTTGAGGCCGGGATTCAGTTCATAGTCCTCCTTCGTATACAGCGGGCATTCGTCTATTGGCCGGCCTTGGAGCGTCCAATAGGCATCTACGAGCGACTTCAGTGGCACGGCGTAGGACTGGCCGTTTCCGGTGCGAAAATGGGGCCCTAGATCCCTGAATGAATAAGTAGCGCCATTGCCTACGCTTTCCCGCTCCATGTGGATGATAAATTCGCGGTTCCGGGTATCCCCTTCATATTGGAACAAGTCGCCATAGTTTGCGTAAAGTTCATATTGTCCGCTGTCCATGATCTCTCGCGCCAGCTGTGCCGCCAGTTCATAGCGTTCATTGAACAACGCATACCGCATGATCAATGCTTTAAACGAATTGCGGTTGAACATGTATTTGTTAGTGGTGTATTCTCCTTCCGGCAAGCGGGTGGTGACTTCCGCCGCCATGGCGAACAAATTGTCCAGCACTTGCTCCTTGGGCATTGGCTCGGCTTTGGCCTCCTCTACGGATGCTGGCTCCAGTACAAACGGAATATTTCCCCATCGCATCACCGCCTCGAAATAATGCCAGATGCGCAGGCCCTCAAGGATCGCTTTATAGCGTTGGCGTACCGCTTCATCTTCCACATAGGGCACGTCTATGTTGGCAATGTAGGTGTTTAGCCGCCCGATGTGTTTCATGTGAATGGTCCAATAGAATTCAAACGCGCGGGTGTTGCTGTTCATGGTACCATTCGCAATCCGCTGGTGGTGGTCATCCTCATTGCGCGCGTAGGCATTGTCTGACCGCGCATCCTTCATGTAGAAGAGCAATTTACGGTCGTCCCTATTGGTAAATACGTCCAGGTAAGTGCTGTAGACGACCCGCCGGAGGTCATCCTCGTCAACGAAGAATTCCTCGAAGGTGGTTGCCGTGGGGTCTGTTTTATCCAAGAATTTCTCGCAGCCTGTTAATCCAAAACAAACTATAACGATGCTAATCAGTTGCTTTTTCATTGTGAATTTCTCATTTCGTTCTATAAAATGCCTGCCCGTATGCCAATGCTGTAAATAGCCATTCTGGGATAGGCTCCGTTACCCCCGTCGCGCTCCGGATCCAATCCTTCCCACCTCGTGAAAGTAAACGCATCCTGCGCATTGACATAGATGCGCACATTTTCTATCCCCTTGGTGACTCGTGGGATGGTATAGCCAAGCTGGAGTGTCTTGATGCGCAAGAACGCGGCGTTGCTAAGCCACACGTCGCTGAGCACGGCATTTGCGCTGGCACCGGTCCACACCCGGGGAAAGCGGCTATTGGGATTGTCTGGTGTCCATCGGTTGTCCATGTACTCCTGCCGTGGCGTTCCCAAGCCATTGTTTGAGCCATCCATCAGTACGGGGTAACCTTCCATGCCCGACACCCAACCGGTCCGTTTACCTACTCCCTGTGCCAGTAAGCTGAAGTCCCACCGTCTGAAGCGCAGATCAACCGTAAATGCGTAGTTCATGTGGGGAAACGGGTCGCCCAGATTCACTCGGTCCATTTCGTTGATCACGCCGTCGCCGTTTTGGTCAATATAACGAATGTCGCCAGGGAGCGTGTTGGGTAATTTGGCCGTCGTACTATTCACTTCCTCCTGCGTCTGGAAATAGCCATTGCTTTGATAACCATAATAGTTGTCCAGAGCGATCCCACGATACCAGATTCTATTTTCGTTGTCTTTAAAAATCAACGTATCGCTGGCACCGTACCCGGCTTTGAGTACCTGATTCCGGTTGTCAAACAGCATCCCGCTTACCGCATAGCCAAAGTCACCGAGTTGGTCCGACCAGCGTGCACTCAATTCCCAACCCTTGTTTTCCACCTCACCGATGTTGACGGCAGACTCCAGACCGTTGGATCCGGTAAGCGGCGGTACCGGGAACCGACCATAAATCAAGTCGTAGGAAAATTTGTGATAGATTTCTGCCGTCAGGCTCAGCCGATCGTTCAGGGTCGCAACGTCCAACCCGACATTCCATTGCCGTTGTTTCTCCCAGCTAAATTCAGGATTCGGTACACGCTGCGCCCAGCCCCAGTCGTCTACATCCTCCTGCCAGAGGTAAGGATCCACATTTTCATTACCTATCAATCCATATGAAAAGCGCAATTTTAAATTTGTAATCGCACCCGATTCCCGCAAGCTGCTAAAAAAAGATTCGTTCTGAACGTTCCACGCTACGGCCGCCGATGGGAAAAAACCCCACCTATGCCCCGGAGCAAACTTGCTGCTGCCATCGGCACGGGCGGTGATTTCCA
This sequence comes from Parapedobacter sp. ISTM3, assembly GCF_016533505.1. Lineage (NCBI taxonomy): Bacteria > Pseudomonadati > Bacteroidota > Sphingobacteriia > Sphingobacteriales > Sphingobacteriaceae > Parapedobacter > Parapedobacter sp. ISTM3. The sequence continues at coordinate 248,803 of NZ_JAENGN010000005.1, forward strand.
ACAAATACCGGTTGTCAAAAGCATAATTGGCCTTACCGAAGAAAGAAGCCTTGCTCACTTCACGGTAGTCCGTATAGTTGTAGGTCATGATTTCCGAGCCGGCAATCAGGTAGAGCTTGTCTTTTTGCTGACGCAGTTCCTGCTCATAGTTCAGGTTGGCTCGGGCGGTCAGCTGGCTTACGCTTACCCCTTGTTCGGCGCCGACGTCATTGGTCCATATGTCAGCGGGCTTTCCGTCACCATCGCGAAACATGAATGTGCTCCGTTTCCATTTGGCCGATGATTTTTCAATTTTGTATGAAACGTTTCCTTCCAACGATAGGCCGGGGTTGATAAAATACCGTGGACGGAGGTTGATGGTGCTCACGTCATACATGTTGTTGCGTTCGCCGCCATACTTTATGGAAGCCAACGGATTGAGGTTATTATGCAGAATATAGTGATCTGGAAGTTCGGAATCATAGAATATCGGTTGTGTAGGATTCATCCGCCAAGCATTTGCATAGAGGCCGTTACCATCGCTATTGGCCATCAAGCGATTCACTTGAAGACGATGGGCATAAAAATCAGCCAATAAAACAAATTTATCTGCAACATTGACGTTAGTGTTGAACCGGGCACTGAATTTTTCAGAGCCTTCATAGTCGTTAAGACCATGTTCATTGATATAACCCAGCATAAGGTTGAATGTGCCCACGCCGCCGCCGCCAGACACGCTTGCGGTGGTATTATGTGAACCCGCCCGCCGTTCCATGACTTCGCCCAGCCAATCGGTCTGCGTATATTGGCCTTGGTCGGCCCGGGCAATGTCTTCCGTAGAGAACAGCGGCGTTTGCCCCTGTATGGTGCGCGCTTCATTGTTTAGCCGCATATAATCGGCCGCGTTTACCCAATTTGGTAAATCGATAGCACTGTTTATTGCTGTCCAGGAGTGGAGATCTACCCTGAACTGGCCGGTGGAACCTCGTTTCGTTTCAATGATGATTACCCCATTTGCTCCTCGCGACCCGTATAACGATGCCGAAGCAGCGTCCTTGAGTACGCTGATGCTTTTGATCTGGTTGGGATCCAGATCGGTAAGGTTTTGCTCCATTCCGTCTACAATCACCAATGGATCTGCGTTTTGCAGCGTGCTGGTACCTCGGATAGCGATGGGCCCCGGTACACTACCAGGTAGGTTTGTGCCCTGCATCATCGTCACGCCTGGCAATGTACCGCTGAAAGCCTCCTGAAGCTTAAATATCGGCCTATTTGTTGCCCTGTCCATGTTCAGTTCGGCAACTGAAGAGGCCACATGGCGGCGCTCGATGGTGCTATAGCCCGTTACGACCACCTCTTCTATCTGTTGGCTTGCCTCTTGGAGTACTACGTCCACCTTAGACCGTTCTCCAATGCTAATTTCTGTGTCTGCAAAGCCAATAAGGCTATAGATCAGCGTAACGGCACCCGTCGCTTGAATGCGATACCGGCCGTCTTCGTCTGTTTGGGCTCCAATATTGGTTCCCTTTACCAATACGCTCACGCCGGCCAGCGGTACACCTTTGTTGTCGCGGACGATTCCTTCGACTGCGCGTTGCTGGTTGACACCCTTGGCCTTCACAGTCACCTGATGGCCCGAAATCGTGAAATCCAGTTGTTGTTCGCCAAGTACCGATTTGAGCAACTGGCGCATGTCGGTATTAGTCGCGGACACACTGATGGTTTTGCCTTTGACCAATCCATCGTTATAGAAAAAAACATAGTCTGTTTGTTGTTGGAGCTCAGCGAATAACTGGTTCAGCGTACCCCGTTCGATGGTGACGGTGACGGTTTGCGAATAGGTATTGGCATGCGCAGCAACGAGTCCTGCAAAAAATAGCATGGCGACTGTTTTGGTCATGGTCCATATTGTTTTAAACTTTCCGCCATGAAGACCCCTGAGCCTCCAATGGCAAGGATTTTTTCGTATCATTGCATATAGGTTATTTAATTAAATGATTGCGTTAAGTGATCTTAGCGGGTGGGTGCTGGAACACCTACCCGTTCTCGTTTATAACTGGTCGTATGCTTATTTGATCGTAATCCTCCTTCCTTTTTGTTTAATTTCACTGGCCTCGACGTTCAATATATCACGTAATATAGCTTGCAAGGGCCGTTGTAGGTCCAATACGCCCGAAAACCGATCTGCTCCTAATGCCCGATGTTGAGCCAATGTAATCTCCACATTGTAAAAACGTTCCAGTTTCCGCAGGATGCTCGCTAGCGTTGCGCTGCGAATGACAAGCCGCTTTTGGGTCCAGGCAGCATGGTTCTCCAGGCTATTGAGATTGACGTCCAACTGGCCTTGGCGTTTATTAAAGGTGGCTACCGTCCCTTTTTCGAGGATGCGGGGTTTGAATCGCGCTGCCCCCATTGGGGTGAGCTCAATTTTCCCTTCTACGAGGTAAGCACCGGCCTCCTCATCGTCTGAATAAGCACTGACGTTAAATGAAGTGCCCAGTACCTTCACTTGCATGTTTTCCGAATACACATAAAACGGTCTATCCGGTTGGTGGGCCACTTCGAAAAACCCCTCGCCGATGAGCGATACTTCTCGTTTATTTTCCGGAAACCGATGCGGAAAGCTCAATACCGATCCTGCATTGAGCGTGACGCGCGTTCCATCTGGAAGCTCAATCGTCGTACGCTGGCCGTAGGGCACGGTCATCGACGCATAGTCTCCGCGCGTTTGGATTGTATTACGGATGGTCAAGCCATTTTCGTCCGTCGTTTCCACCGTGTCGCCAACAATGCGGATCGATGACGCATTGGCCAGCGAAATTGTGGCATCTTGGTCAAAGGTAAGCAGCGGAGCGCCATCCGTGGCCGCGCCAGCCCCGTGAAGTCGGCGGGCATGGTTCAATAGTCGTTCGTCGGAATGATCCTCGTAATAGCGGAATAGGAGTAACCCTGCCGCAACGATAATCACGGCCGCGGCCGATCCCCATAGCCGGTATCGTCTGCCTAACACGCTGCCGGCATTCGGACGTTCGCTTTCCCATCGCGTGGTCACATTGCGCCACAATTCGTCCTTCTCGGGGGTAGATAGCGGTTTGCCTTTTACCGACCGTACTAAGGAGACGATTGCTTTTGCAATCCATTGTTGCTTATCAGTGGGGTGGTATTTATGCCCTTCGACATTAAATTCGTCGTCCAAATAATCTTCGGCTTTTTTTTCCATACGTTATAACTGGCCTCTATAAATAAAGAGCGCTCAAACGCATGTGTATAGACAAAAAAAGATTTTTTTATTTGCTTGGACCGGTGAGTAGCCATAGAATAGAAGAAATCGATTCTTTCGTGACCTCCAGCTTCTCCCGCAACTGCTTAACCGTCCGGTAAATAAGCGTACGGCATGAAGCGACGGAAATATCCAGCACCATTGCGGCCTCTTGATAGCTGAGGCCTGCACGAAACCGCAGATAGAGGGCTTCCCGTTGATGAGCCGACAAGTTGGCGAGTTCCTTCCGGAGCTTGGCGTATAGCACGTGTTCCTCCTCGCGCTGGATAAAATTCGTTTCCGGGTCCCACTCAAAATCAAACATGTGTACAGCTGACTGCTCGCGCAACTGGGTATTACCCAAGTCACGCTTTATCGCGAGCGCCAGTTTGCGGCGCAGTGAGCTAAACAGATAGGCCTGTACATGCACTTCTGGATTCAGGTTAGCCCGATATCGCGTGAGGTCAAGAAAAAGGTCCTGTATGGCATCCTTAACCAATTCTTCGTCCGTGCATAAGTGAAGACCGAACGTGTACAACTCTTCTACCAGTGCATCAAACATGACACGCAGCGCCCGATCATCGCCTTTAATAAATAATTTCCAATTGGTTAAGTACAGTACGTTTTGTTCGGACATCTCCCAATCAAGCGCTTTTTATGGGGAACTAATGTCGGCAACATAATCGGTTTTAACAAGTACGCATGTACGATTGACCGTTAGAAAAAAAGCCCGTTATCTTACCTGATAACGGGTCCATGCCCAATCGCGGTGAGCATTATCGATTGCTGGTTTTCATTGGCCAACTTCCGGGACTACAACGACCGCTTCATAATCTTCCAGTCGAGGCAACGAAAAGGTCAACCGGTGGTTTTTCCATGAGAAGGGTAGTTCGGTATTGCCCTTTAACGTGTATACCTTGGCCGGTTTTTGTTCGAGCAGCACATCAAGCTCCGTGTTATGGATTGGATACGGGGCAAAATACGTGTTGCCATTATAACCACTCAGGTTGATCAAATGCAAGATATGTCCGTCGGGCTGGCGCTGTTCGTTTACAGCTTCGTCGTTCCAATGGAAAGCCTTCCATATCAGTTCGACTTTGGCAGGGGCATTGGTTTTGATGACTTCTCCAGCTTGCGGATAGGCCTTTTCCAGCAAAGCCAGCCACAGCAGCTTATACTGCTCGTAGCCTGTTTGGAAATAGAGTTTTCCAATATGACCGGGCAGCAAGACATGTGTACTTTTTCCGGTAGCCTTCATTGCTGCCGCTGTATAGCCTGTATCTTCATGCCCACCTACGTTTTCGGGAGGGCCTGGGCGCCCTTTCGACAAAATGGGGAATAATGTTTTTGCCGTGGGAAATTTATAGCGCCCCAGGTTGTACTGCCAGGAAAGCATGGTTTGCTTGGGCAGTCCGGCAAAACCGTCCTGTGTATCCACCCATAAGTAATTGCCGGTGCCATCGTATTCGCCCTCAACTGGTACGGCCCCAAAAAATTGCTCGAGAAAGTCGGGGTGATTGATAAACGCCCTATTCGTGGCTATCAGGCTGGTGCCGCTGCGCGCCGCTGAAGCCAAGACGGCCAGATCTGCAGGGTTGAACCCGGCAATGCTGGGTACCACAATCGCTTTGTACTGCTTCAGCCGATCGGGCTGGCGATGCAACGTGTAATGGCCGATGATGTCGAAAGGAATGTGAGCTTCTTTAAGCATCAACTGCAGCCCCCGGTATTCCTCGGCCATATCGCCATGCACCCAAAGGCTGGGCGATAACACCGCGACTTTCGCCTCGGAGGTATAGCGCCCATAATACCGTTCGTGGTCCCGATGAAATCGGTAGACCTCCCGCATCACATCAAAATTACGAGCATCGGCGTTCCCGGCAATTTGGCCCATCATGCTTACGTCCAATCCCGAACCGTTGGCAATATTTTCGTAGAGCCGGATGCGCACCTCTTCAGGCTCTACGGCATTAAAGCGTGAGCGGAATGAGATTTGTTGGATCGACGCATTGCTGACAATGTGGCCGGGATAAGTTCCCAGCGTATTGGCCACATTATCCGAGGCGGTGTACGGCCAATAGGGGATAGAAGCATTGCGCTGTGATTCATGGCGGATGATATCAACAAATTTGTCTGTATAAGTACAGATGGCTATCTGGGGGTTTTTGCCTTTCACCACTTGATGGAGCCGCTCCGCCCACCGGTCGAGTACCGCTTGTTTATATTCCAAGTAGCGCAGGAATACCGGATCCTGCCGGTCTTCTTTTTTCGGCAGGTCCAAGCCGCCGCTGAACTGAGCAAATCGCTCCCGTTCAAAGGGATTGTGGTCAATCCCGAAGTACTCACCCGTGTAGGCGTTTGACGTCTGGTACCCTGGCATGTTTAGAAAAATACCATCGATAGGGTACATGTCCATAATTTCCTCGATGATTTCAAAAGCCTTTTCTTGGACATACGGCGCATTGATGGATACCACATAAATATCGTCGTTTACCATACGCTCGTCATCGGCTGAGCGGTAACACCAATCGGGATGCTTGTCAAACACCTGCTTATGCAGGCGGCTGAAATCCACGCGTACGATGACTTTGATAGCCCGTTCATGGCATTTCTTAACGATGTCGCCAATGAGGTTATCGGCTGCATGGCGATTGCGGTAATGGTACTCCAGTTTGGTGGGGTAAAACGCCATGATTCCGCCGACATTGATGATCAGCGTATTTGCCGCCATGTCCTGAAGGTCGGCCACGAAGTCGTCAGGATCTATCTCTGCGGCTATAAAGTCGGGCAGATTGGTCTGTACCACCCGCAGGTTATTCCGTCTCCACCAGCCCGGTGTCTCCGCCAATGTGCAAAAAGGCAGGCATAATGCCAACCATAAAACAGCCTTTGCCAGCCACCCCGCCGCGGCGGGACGAGCCGGGAGGCCGTGTGATCTTTTCGTTGTATCAGTCATTGTTTTGCTTAAAATTGGTTGCTATCTGTATATCGCGTATCACCTGTGGTCGCAGTTGCTCCCAAGAAAATGTCTTGAATTCGTCGCCGTAATATTCGGTGGCTACATGCGGCACAGGAAGGTATCGGCCTTTGGTATGGAAGATTACCCCATCCCAATGTTCGACGCAGCGTTGCAGTAATTGTATTGCTTCCGTACGCTTGGCTTCCTCACCGGTCTGTTGTAGAAATTCGAGTGCGACGCCAGCGCGGATTTTATCTGCAAAATACAGGCCCAGGTAGGCCCAAGTGGCCATGTCATCCAACTCGGAAACCAACGCGCCGCGATGATGCGGTATACGCTGCCGGATGCCGGCGATGAGTGCCAACGCCGCGCGGCTATCCGTTTCTGATTGTCTGGCCAGCTCGGTGGGAGTAGTCTTTGCCGTATCCAGCCCTCCCTGTAGGGTCTTTGTCACGTACATCTTGATGGCCATCAAATTGGAGTCCAGCACATCGTGAGATAGCAGCTCGGCAATGGAAATAAACGGTGAACTCCGGTCGAACGGCGCTTTGGGGTTAGCAGGTTCGGCGGCGATAAAACCTTCGCTATACAACGTATAATCCCAGGTAGACCGGTAGAAGCTGGCCAACCGCAGCGGCAGTTGGCTGGCCAATTGATAAAGGCTGAACAGTTCTGCTGCCAGGGGTCTTCCATAGCGAACGGCCAGCTGGTCCTCGAATACAGTATCCGGCGTATGCGGGTCATACAGCAATCGTCCCCATAGTGTATAGAACAGCCATTGTTTTTCGAAAGCGTAGTGCCAGGTGCGATCTGGCCCAGGCAGGGATGCATAGTCCAGCGCCGGGATGTATCCTTCGGAGCCGATGAAATAGCCGTTTACGACATCCAGCTTGTTTTGTAGGATATGCGTTCGTATAAAATCGGCCTGGCCCCAGCGGAGAATAAAAAAGTCCTCATTGCGCACCATCCATTGAATGCGGTAACTTTCCGGCTCCGGCTCCCAGAAGCGGCTGTCCAATTCTCCCGAGTGAAAGTCGTGCGTAATGGCGAGCTGTGGTGTGGAGTGGCCGTGTGACCAGTTGAATTTGATTTCTACCAATGCGGGTTCTTCCAGCCCGGCATTGTCCAGCAGATTGCGCATGGCCATTGGGTCGCCGGCGAGGACCGAACGGTGGAGGAACTTGACCGGCCGGGACGCTTCTTTCATGCCTTGTACGAACGTGCTCGCTATCCAATCCTCGCGCTCCTGGGGAGACATCGCATCGGGGAAGTTGCCCATCCAGTCGGCCAGCGTTACACCGATACCCGTCAGATCGGGATATTCATCAATAAGCTGACGCACGCTCTCGCGGGTATAAGCCGCCACCATAGGCGATCGATCATTGTATTCGGAAGCGCCATACGCCTCGGCAAATTCCGGAGACACCACGATATTCCAATTGACAACAAACGTCTGTATACCGCGGTCTTTTGCCATCCGGAATAAGGCAGTCCAAAACTGTTTCCAATCCGCCAGCTCGTCATCGCTGAATGGCGTCGCTTTGGGAAAAGACGCCGATCGTACCATGAATGGGAACGGATGGTTATTCCATAGCGACAGCACATTGAAGCGGTTGTCCACCATCATATCCAGGAAACGTTCCCAAAACGCGAGGTCGCGGCACACGCCAAGGTGCACATCTGTTGCTTCATTTTTCCGGTAAGGCGACCAGGGGAGGTTGAACTTCAGGATCCGGTATTCGAGAAGCGGGTTAGCTGTTTTCTCCTTCATTGACCGTATCGTACCATGCGCCAGCCAATGGTCCAGCACCTCACGTAGACCATATTGAGCACCGATGGAGTCGGCGCCAATAACATACAAGCGCTCCGATGGCTTATGCCATTTCAGGGCATATCCTTCCGGCTCCAGGGTATCCCTGTTTACTCCCTGCAGCCTACGCGATAAACCGCTTTGCGGCTTATCCTGTTGTAGCACCACGATTCCGCCTGTCGGCGGAAGCCCGTCAAGGCTTCCGACAGAAACTACTGCACCTCGCTGAGCAGCATGGTTTTTTACCCGGTTTGTCAACAATGTCAGCGGTTTGCTGCCATTATCGAAGTATACTGCCACACTATCCTTGGCGTAGGCACTTGGGATAGCCGCCAAGCACCAAACCGCTATACACGTCCATTTTCGTATCAGGAACATAAGCTTTTATTAATTATATCCTGGGTTTTGCGGGAATATAGCGGGATTATTGATAATCTGTACTTGGCTCAGGGGCACGGGAAACAGCGTCATGAAGCTTTGCATGCCCAAAGGTTGCAAGGTCTCGAAAGCCCTACCGGTGCGCACGAGGTCAAACCATCGATGGCCTTCGAAAGACAGCTCTAATCGCCGCTCGCGGTAAATCAGTTCGCGGGCCTCATCCCGATTGCCGGTAGCGACCGGCTGTACGCCCGCACGATGGCGTACCAAGTTGAGCTGTTCAATCGCTTCCGGTGTTTTTCCGTTCTCGTTTAACGCCTCGGCATACATCAGCAAGACATCCGCGTAACGGATTACTTTCCAGTTTGCCCGGCTGTCGCCCACCAAATTCACCGAGGTCACATACTTCAAGGTGTAATTTTGGGAGGTGGCAGCAGGCAGGCGTACAAAGTCGCCTTGGCTATTGGTAAATCCGCCGGTGGTGCCCACTGTGACGTTTCGGCGCTTGTCTTCCGGCTCAAAGAGCGCCCGTAGTGCCGGGGTAGGGGAGAACGTCTCGGCCAGCTCACCGCCTCTTATGCCATAATGGTCGGCCATTGCGGACGAGTTGGGCATGAACCGGTGGGTGAATACGCTGCCCTGATTGCCCATGCCCTCTTCATATTCGATATCAAAGATATATTCGCTGTGGTGCTCGTCTTTTGTATAATCAAACAGATCATCATAATTTGGGAGAAGTGCGTAGCCTAAGGTGGTCACCTCCCCGAGTATTTGTTCTGCCTTCGCAAAGTCGTGGATGGTCAGGTACACACGGCCCAGCAGCGCTTTGGCTGCCCCACTTGTAGCGCGCCCGACGTCGGCACCGCCGTAAGCAGTCGGCAGCCGTTCAGCGGCATCCAATAAATCGGGGATAATAACATCGCGGTATACGTTTTCGGCGGCTTCCCGGGGTAGGTTGTAGGCTTCCTCCGTGGTCAGCGGTGTCGTAACCTTGGGTACCGCCCCGAAAATGCGCACCAGATCGAAATAGGCCAGTGCCCTCAAGAACCGCGACTCCCCGATGTGGCGGTCTCGCTGCGGCAGGGATTGTGCATCTATATTTTGGATATGGTGAAGTACCAGATTGGCCCGCGTAATGGCCACATAATAATTGCTCCATGTGGTGGCCAGCACGGGCGTGTTGTCTTGCATGGCAAATACATCCGCAAAGTACCAGGGATCATTCTTGACCACCTCCTGGGTGACGTCCTCGCCCGGTACATCGGCAAATATCCAAAAGTCGTCGTATTGTGTTTGCAGCGCCGTATATACGGCCGTGATGGCATCGCGGAAATCACCGTCTGTCTGGTAAAGCAGATCGGTTGTGGTGCTTGATTCGGGCCGGATATCGATAAAATCGTTTGAACAGGCCGAGGCGCCGATTAACGCCACCGCACAAGTCAATCTGCACACCAGTCTGCTAATATTTTTTATGTTGATAGTCATATTCTTTCGATTTTGGGTCTTAAAAACGAGCATTCAATCCAAGGATGAAACTTTTGGGCAGCGGATAATTGTTGTAATCGATACCCGGCGTCAATGCATCGGCTCCCGTACTCACGTCGGGGTTGAACGATGTGTTTTTTGTGAAGATGAAAGGATTGTTTGCGCTGAAGTAAATGCGTAGCGATCCCATGCGCCATTTTTCAACAACGGCGGCGGGCAGTTGGTAGCCCAGCGTAATGTTATTGATCCGCAGGTAGCTACCCGAATCGAGGTACCGTGTGCTGACGGTACGTACACCGCCGGTCGGCGCATCATTGGGGCGCGGGGTTTGTCCGTCGCCGGGGTTTTGTTCGGATTTCCAGTAGTCGAGCTGTGTGTCCAAGGTTTTGCTGCGTGAACGGGTGGTGAGCCGGATATCATTTGCTGTGCTGGTTATCTGATTGCCGTATACCCCCTGCAGATTGACACTCAAGGAAAAATCCTTGTAGCCAAAGTTATTGGTCATGCCATAAAAAAAGTCTGGATAGGGCGAGCCAATGATCGTATAATCATAGCTGTTTATCACGCCATCGGGCACACCGTTGGGGCCGCTGACGTCTACAAAACGCTGGTCGCCCACACGTGAACGATCCGGTGCCCCTGGATTATAAATCGGGCCAGCGTCAAGCTCCGCTTGGTTGCGGAATACGCCATCGGTAAGCAATCCGTAGAACATGCCTATTGGCTGCCCCACCTGCGTGATGTGGCGTGCCGAAATGATGGGGTCTCCTGTGGGACCAAGCCGCAGTACCTCATTGCGGTAGGTCGAGAAGTTGACATTGGTAGACCACGTGAATGCTTGTTCGATATTCCGTGTGCTGACCACCACTTCCACCCCGGAGTTTTTTACTTCTCCGATATTCATTAAGGATGTGTTGAAACCAGTGATCGCCGGTACATTTACATTGAGCAGCAAATCCGTATTCCGCGAATTGAAGTAGTCCGCGGTGATGCTGATGCGGCTGTTGAACAAGGAGGCATCCATGCCTACATTTATGGACCGTTGTTTTTCCCAGGTCAGGTTTGGGTTTGCCAATCTTGCGGGCGCGTAGCCACCCACAGCTGCGCCGCCAAAATTATAGCGATGATACAGCACGTTGGCGTAGTGCTCGTAGTTGCCGATGTTATTATTGCCAGTTTGGCCAAAGCTAACACGCAGTTTCCAGTCGTTAATGGCATTCACATCTTGAAGAAATCCTTCCTCAGATATCCGCCAGGCCACGGCTGCCGATGGGAAAACGCCATACTTGCTGTTGGCACCAAAGCGCGAGGATCCATCCGTACGCACGGAGGCTGTGAGCAGGTACTTGCCGAGGTAGTTGTAGTTTACCCGGGCGAGGTAGGACACCAATGACCAATCGTTGATGCCTGCACCGCCATCTGTCAGGATGCCGCTCACTGCGCTCAAATAGGGGACGAGGTTATTCGGAAAATTATTGCTTTCCAGGAAGTTGTCCTGTATCCGCTCTTTCTGGCTGGAAAATCCGACGAGGCCCGTCAGTTGGTGGTCGCCGAAGGTTCGGTTGTAATTGACGGTAGTCTCAGTGATCCAATTGAGCGACTGCGCGGTATTATCCTGGCCGTTCGGCGGGCTGTTGAGGAATACCGGCAGTTGGGGGACAAACGTGGTGTTTTTTAGGTTGCTGTATGTCGCTCCGGCCATCACCTTGATATTCAGGTGGTCGGTGAAGGAGTACGTCGCGTTTACATTGCCAAGGAATCTCCCCATTTGCGCTTTGTTCATCAACTCATTGGCCAGTGCCAGGGGGTTAAACAAGTTGGTGGAGGCGTCCAAATCGCGGTAGATAAAATAGGAACCGTCTTCATTCAATACCGGGTAATAGTATTGAGCAGAGGTCGCCTGCGCAATGATGCTTTGATTGGCACCACCTCCCCATCCGCTTTCTGTCACCCGGTTTTCGTCGGTAAAAGCACCGTTCAGGTTGAGCTGCACTTGAAGGCGTTCGTTGAGCTTGGCATCCAGGTTACTGCGGAATGAGTAACGCTTAAAGTCGCTATTGATGACGATCCCTTCCTGATCGAGATATTCGCCGCTAATGGCATAACGCATCTGGTTATTCCCGCCGTTTGCTGAAAGCTGGAATTGGCGTTGAGGTGCCGTGCGGAGGATGTAATCCATAGCGTCCACATCTGTCGTGTTGGTACCGTTGAGCACGTCCAACACTGTTTGAGGTACCGGAAAATTCCATGTGCCGGGATCGCCGGATACGTCGGCATTATTGTCCAGATTGCGATTTCTTACGCCGTCAAAATAATATTGAGCTTGCTGTTGCACATTCATAAACTGGGGCAGTTTCGACACCTGCTGTATACCATACAGTGCGTCGAAGCCGATTACCGAACGGCCTTCCTTGCCCCGCTTGGTATTTACGATGATTACGCCGTTGGCGCCACGGGATCCATAGATTGCTGTTGCGGAGGCGTCCTTCAGAATATCCATACTTTCGATGTCATTCGGGTTGAGTGTTTGGATATTGTCCGTAGGAAATCCGTCAACGACGTAGAGCGGCTGCGATCCTGCGGAGATGCTCCCTATCCCCCGTACGCGGATTTGTGGCGGCGCACCCGGCGCACCAGATACTGGCATGACCTGCACGCCCGGTACTTTGCCGAGCAACGCTTGGTCGAGACGCGAGACACCCAAATCCTGGATTTCTGCGGAACCCACGGAAGCGACCGATCCGGTAAGGTCTTTCCGCGATACGGTGCCGTAACCCACGACGACTACTTCATCCAACTCCGAGGCGTCTTCTTCCAAAACGATGGTCAGCGTTGTTTGGTTCGCTACGGGCTGCTCCTTCGAAAGGAACCCCACGTAGGTGATCACCAATATGGCCCCCTCGGGAACCGTCAGCGCAAAGTTGCCATCATTGTCGGTGGCGGTGCTCACATTTGGTGATCCCTTTAAGGTTACGGAAGCCCCTGAAAGCGGTATCCCTGTGTTGTCTGTGACTTTTCCCTTGATGGAAAGCTGTCGTGCCTGAATCCGTTCGTGCTGTTTTTTCTTTTGAATAATCACCATGGATTTATCCACACGGAACGTGACGTCCTGTCCCTCAAAGCAGGTCGCCAGGATGTCCATGACCGAGGTATTGGTTTGCCGTATCGTTACCTTTCGCTGGTCATTCAGTTCGTCGGCCAGGTATACGAAATCCAGCTTGGTCTGTTTGTTCAGTTCAAAAAGCACTTGCTTGATTGTTGCATTTTCCATGTTAATGGAAGCCTTTTGTGCCAGCACGTTAGCTTGCACGTGGCAGAGGGATAGCAACACGAAAAGCGTTGACAGCTTCATGATTATAATCGGTTTTAATCTGTAAAGTAAGGGTACACCGCTCGATGGAGCAGCATAATTTTTATATATTTGCATATAGGTCTTTTAAATGATCCAACATTCATTTTCATGGGCCTGCTCAATCCAGTAATTACTGGCGGCCAGGAGTGCGGGAACACTTCTGGCCTCTTTAAACAGGGTCATCATACATAGGTTAATAATCAGTGTTATTTCATGACCGATATCCTCCTTCCTTTTGTCTCGAACCGCACTTCGCCCAGCGCTTCCAACGAAGCCAGGACGTCCTGCAGCGGGCGCGAACGCGCGATACGACCGCTGTATTTGCGTGCGGACAATCCGTGCTGGAAATCGACATCGCAGTTATACCAGCGGGCGATGTGGTTCATGATGGTTGTTATATCTTGGTTTTCGAACGAAAAATAGCCGTTTTTCCATGCCAATGCATCTTCCAGATCTACCTTGCGTTTTTGTATCGCAGCTGTCGTGGCGTCGGCATATGCCTGTTCTCCCGGCTCCAGGGTCAGTGCTTGATTTCCGTGGGAGACGGCCACACGGCCGGTTTCCAGCGTTATGGCCATTCCCGGCTCATCGCGATATGCCATGATGTTGAATGTCGTGCCAAGTACCTGTACATCAAAAGCACCTGAAACCACGTGGAATGGCCGCTTGGCATCATGCGCAACGTCGAAGTAAGCCTCGCCGACGAGCGTTACCCGGCGTTCAGCACTGCCGAACCACAGCGGATAAGAAAGCGATGAGCCCGCATTCATCCATACGGATGTCCCATCGGGCAAGGTCAGGCGAAAATTCCCGCCCTTCGGCGTGTGGAGCGTATTCATTTCCTTGCTTGCTTTTTGCTGCGAGCCCGTTCTTTCGCCTGCGTCATAGGCTACAGTACCATCCTGGAGGTATTTGATTTTTACATTACCATCGGCAAGCAGCGCATCGCCCTGCAGTTCGTCCAGCCGTACCGTACGACCGTCGGCCAGTACCAATATCGCGGCGTCGGTCCCGGCAGGTACGGCGACATCAGCAAGTTCCTCGTTGATACGAAGGGTATCATCCGTGTTGGACGACAGGTACAAGGCCAACGCAATACCTAATGCACAAAGTACGGATGCCGCAGCCAACGCAATCCGCCATCGGTGTCGCAAGGGCAGGAGAGGGTGCGCACGGTCTACGCGTGCAGCCCATCGTTGATACAGATACTTTTGCATCTTATCCCGGTGCTGCGCATTTTGCCATGTCCAACTTCCCCGTTGGCTTTCCGCTTCAAACCACGCACTAAGAAACTCATCCTCCTCAGGGGATGTTGCTCCGTTTGCAAAACGGTGAAGCAGTTCTTCAATTTCCTTTTTCCGCATGTCCACAGGACCGATTTATTAACTGGTATATAGCTAAGATTAAGCAAAGGGCATTTGGTAGTATAAAAAAAATAAAAAAAAGAAAGAGACTATTCAAGTCACGTGAGAAACCGCATTGCGATGAGCGGCAAAACCTTGATAGTCAATCGGATCAATTTAAGGGCGTAATTAATCTGTTTTTTTACAGTATTTTCCGAAATATTCAATTGTGCGGCTATTTCGCGGTTGGTGAGGTTTTCCGTCCGGCTTAGCAGGAATACTTCCCGCATGCGCGGGGGCATTCGCGCAATTTGTTTGTCAATGGATAACTGAAGTTCGGCGAGGGCAAGCGAATCTTCTGCAGAGCCGCACTGTCCATCTTGCAGGAATTCGCCTAAGCTATCAATAAATCGCTGTCGGTTTTGCTGTAAGGCGATAAATCTAAGGGCGCCGTGCCGTGCCATGGTAAACAGGTAAGCCTTGACGGATTCGACATGCCGCAGCCGTTCACGTTGTTCCCATACTTTGAAAAATGTGTCCTGAAGTACATCGGCCGTGTCATCTTCGTCTTTCAGCACATTGGCGACGTAGCGAAAAAGGGCTTCCCAATGGCGATGATACAATTGATCAAACGCCCCTCTTTCGCCATTGGCCAAATCGCTGGCTAGCCTCTTATCATCTGCTCCATCCATCAGTGTGAAAACTCTTTCCGGCTGTTTATTGTTGGTGCCATCTCCCAAATCGGGGCCGTAAAAATAAAGAAAGCTTTAGCTACTACCAAATCGGGCAAACATGTCATGTTGCCAACCTCCCATTTAAATGGGAGCAGATAATCGCTGTGGCCTACATGGAGGTGCCCGGTGATTTCATGGGGGCCCGTCTGGAAAGCCGTAAAGAATGTCCGGAAAAACGTAGCATCTCGACTTTCTTAAAAAAAGAAACCCGTTACCTTGCAGATAACGGGAATCCGCCCCATTGGGGTTAGGGGCTATCAACCTAAACCTAATGCAAAGGTAAATAAAATAACGATAAGCGCAAGCAGGGGATAGATCCGGGGGTGGAATATTAAGGCGATTTACGGTTATCAACGTGATAATATTCACCGTTCTATACCGTATTTCCGTGTAAAAGTGTGTAACAAATCGCCAGGGTTGCATAGAATGGGAACAGTTTGACAATCCCGTCTTAAAATCAATTTTTAACCGGTAATATTGTTTGTATTTAGGTCATAAATTAAAATCTAAGTTGTATGAGATCGGACATTACCCCTTATTTAAAAGCCCAGGCAACGTTTAAAGATGACGGGAAACATTATGTCTTTCCCATCTCGAGGATGTCATACTCGTTAAAAGCCAATGAATATTACTTCAACCATCCAGAGTGGGCAGAAGAATATTTAACCTACTGTCACCGAAGTGATGCCTTTAAAAGCAGATGGCGGGAAGCCACTGGAAGTTGGACAAATAAAGTGGTCATTGATGTTGGTTGTGGCCCGGGAAACATCAATGCAACGTTGCAAGAGAAACCCAAAATATTGATAGGCGTGGATGTAGCTTCGGGGTCACTTGACTTGGCGCGAAACCTGGGCTATACAACGGTGCTGGCCGATGCAAACAACCTTCCATTTAAATCAGCTGTCGCGGATATCGTGGTATTAAATGCTACCTTGCACCATTGCGAAAACATGGATGCTGTGCTGAAAGAGGCAGCAAGGCTGGTAAAACCGGGCGGGTTGCTGGTGACGGACCACGATCCGCAACGCTCGGCGTGGAATTACAAAGGTGCAGCGAAAGTATTGTGGCTGACCAGGCTGGTATATTACCGGCTCATCGGACACAGCTTCCATAAATCTTCCGAGCAGCAGAAATGGGCGCTTGCTTGCGAGACTCACCACAAACCCGGCCATGGTGTGACGCCTTACCTGTTTGAAAGTGTACTGGAACCCCTTGATTTCAATGTAAATATCTACCCGCATAACCACCATTTGGGTAAAGAAGTATTTGAGGGTAAGACGGGGCCTGTTGAACTCAAATACAAATTGGGTAATCTCCTATCCGGCAGAAACCCATCTTCCCCGGCCAGCGCACTCACATTGATGTGCGTTGCCAGGAAAAATGGTTAAGTGAGGCCCGTCCGCTAGTGCTTGGTCAGCCGTATTGTTCGAAATCCGTATCGGGGGATCGAAAGTGCAATGGTTTTAATAAGTTAGCTAAAACGATTCAATATTACGGTATTTTTTACAATATTTGAAAAATGTACCGCTATTTTTGAAAAATACGCGTGTTTGCTCGCTGAGTGATGTGATCTCCATTGATCAAACACGATGGACAAGCCACGGCCGCCAGATAAAGGCCAGCTTTGGATAAATATGTTAAAATTCGCACCAAATGGCCGCTAACCTTTATATCGATAGTTCGCAACTCGCGGTCTTGTTTAAGAATTACCACCGTGCGTTATTGTACTTTGCCCGGTCGATGGTCCATGAGCAACAGATCGCCGAGGAAATCGTTTCTGATAGCTTTGTGAAGCTTTGGCAGCGGCGAGATGCTTTTGATGGCACCGATAAAATCAAAGCGTTTCTGTATATCGCCACCAAAAACGCCTGTCTGAACTATGTACAGTCCGCCCACGTGCGCCGCGACATGGATCCGGAGGCGATCCACTTGCTGGAAAGTACGGAACCTGAAACATATGTGCGTATCGTGCGGGCAGAGCTGATGCAGCAGATTTATGCTGAGATGGTCAAGTTGCCGGAGAAGCAACGAGAGGTCTTCCGGCTGACGTATATTGAAGAGCTGACAACGGACGAAATCTGCGAACGCCTTCATATGACCCCTACAGCTGTCTTTGCCAATCGTTCCAGAGCAGTGGATACCCTTCGACGGATTTTCAAAGACAAAGAGCTGTGGCTTTGCTTGTTCCTATTGCACGAACTTTTACGAAATAGCCCTTAGTTAAAAAAAACACTTTCCATGTAAGGTTTTGCGTTCACATTTGTTTTTATCGATAAATGTGAGCCACGTAACACCAATGGAAATCACGAACCGTATTGTTTACTTGCTTCGCGGGCACATCAGCCGGGAGCTGAATGCGCAGGAACAGGCCGAGTTGCTGGCCTGGGGCAACCGCGATCCGGCATTCCGCCGTTTGTTGGAGGAAGTGGTCAGCGAGGAGGGGCTGAAGGCAGCGTTGCAGGCGTTCGATGCGGTGTACGGTACTGATCAGGCGGCCTCAATCAGCCGCATGGAACGCCGTATTGCCGACGGTATACGTGCAGCTGAAGAAAAGTCACTGAAGCGACGAGCAACACACCGTTTGCAGAGATGGATCCCTTACGCCGCAGCGGTTATTTTGGTGCTGGCAGTCGGTATTTACGTTTTTAGGTACCGGGTGGGCCTTCCTTCTAAAACAACGGATACGACACACCTCGCCGCTGATATCCAACCCGGAGGGAACCGCGCAACACTCAAACTTTCGGGTGGGCGCACCATTAGCTTGAGCGAAGAACAAGGGGGGATTGTTGTGGTTGACGGTGATATTACTTACGAAGATGGTAATACCGTAACTGCCCTGGCTGATAGGACCAACGGTCGGTCGGACGCTGTGCAATTGGAGCTTGCCACCCCCAACGGAGGGACCTATTCCATCACCCTGCCCGATGGCTCGCGTGTGTGGCTCAATGCCGCTTCCACACTGAAATACCCCTCGCGTTTTGACGGCAAAGAACGGATCGTAGAACTCGAAGGCGAAGCTTATTTTGATGTTAGGTCAGTGAAAAGCGACAGCGGGGGGGAACCCTTTAAAGTCATCACACAAGGTCAAACCGTGGAGGTCCTGGGTACCCAGTTTAATATCTCAGCATACCCCGATGAATCGGAGACCAAAACGACGTTGGTAAAAGGACGTGTGCAGGTGACATCGACCATCGGTAACCGGCCACCTATCGAAATGGAGCCTGGTCAACAAGCTATCACACATGGGGCATATACGGATGTGAAGCAAGTAATGGCAGACAAATATACAGCTTGGAAAGATGGTTTTTTTTATTTCGACCGCCTGCCAATGCGTGAAGCCATCGCTCAATTGGCCCGCTGGTACGATCTCGAAATTAGCTATAAGGGCAAATTGTCGGAAGACAACATGTTCGCTTATGTCGAGCGAAATAAACCCTTGAGTGCCGTTTTACGCGCACTGGAAAAAAGCGGGTTGAAGTTTGAGATGGCTCAAACGGATGGACGGGCACGATTGATTGTTTTGGGAGAACGATGATACCAATTATATAACGATGAAAGGAGGGCTGTAAATGAAAACATAAAGACTACTTATCCATCAGATTCCATCCATACAAAAAACGGATGATGTTGATAGCATCATCCGTGGATTTGTTTGGATTTGATAGCCGGCTTGTTATTCTAAGGACTGCCGGAAACCAATTGTTAACCATCCAAACATCGCAAATATATGATTTTTACACCATGTGTAAACGGCTCTCGTTGGCCATTTAGATACCGATTATTGCTTGTTATGAAATTAGCGATTCTCTTAACGGTCGCCTTTACATGGCACGCTGTTGCCGAAAGTAAGGCACAAAAGGTTACCCTGAAAGCCCAGAATACCACGTTGCGCGAAGTCTTGCGGGAGATCCAGCGGCAACATGGGTATTCCTTTTTATTTCGGGGCGACCAGATTGCAGATGTACGTATCACCGCTCAGCTAAAACAAGTCGATTTGGCTGATGCGATGCACCTTATATTGGATAAACATGGCCTGACGTGGTCATTAGACGAAGGTATTATTACCATTACGAACAAGCGTTCACGCGCCATGACCCGAACGGGCTTGCTCCAGCAACGCGTCGTTTCCGGAAAGGTGTCAGACGAGCATGGCAATCCATTGGAAGGTGTGACCGTTACGGTGAAAGGTACACCGCTTGCCGTCTCGTCCGACGCTGCGGGCGACTATCGGATCGCAATCCCTGATGAAGCGACAGTGCTTGTTTTTAATATTTTGGGGTATCAGTCGGCAGAAGTTGCTATCGCGGGTCAAACCACCATCTCCGTGTCGTTGCAGCCCGCCATGAGTGATTTGGACGAAGTGGTGGTTGTGGGCTACGGGACGATGCAACGAAAAGATCTTACCGGTTCGATCATCCAGGTCCGTCCGGACAGGATTGCCAACGAAAATCCACGTACCGTCCAAGACATCCTGCGGGGCACGCCGGGTCTGAACGTCGGTTTTAGTCCATCGGCAAAAGGGGGCGGATCGTTACAGATACGCGGTCAGCGCTCCGTGTATACCGACGGTAATCACAATAGTCCGCTACTCGTGCTCGATGGTATGTTCTTTTATGGCGAGCTATCGGAGATCAATCCCGACGACATCGAGCAGATCGATGTGTTGAAAGATGCCTCCGCCGCAGCCGTCTATGGGTCTAAAGCGGCCAACGGGGTCATCATTATTTCGACCAAACGGGGTAAGCCCGGTAAGCCCGTTGTCAATTTCACGGCCAATTTAGGCGCTACCGGGCCGAGTAATTTTCGCAAAAGATGGGACCCGGACGCCTATATGCAACACCGCCAAGACTGGCTAACAAAAAACACCTATGGCGTCAATCCGGAAACCGGAACATATGAAGCGTATCAAACAGGTGTTTTTGCCGATCAACCGGGCTTCTTTATGCGCCCAGACCAATTGCCGTCCGCTATTTCGCTGGATAGCTGGCGCGCTTACAGCACCAATGATCCAGGAGAATCTGACTTAAGCATCTGGGCAAGGCGTTTGGGCTTCCAGGGCAACGCGTTACAAAATTTTCTCGACGGCAAAGTTGTCGATTGGACCGACCGCACCTTTCGCACGGGATTGGATCAGGACTACAATGCCAGTGTCAGCGGAGCAAGTGAGCGCACAAATTATTATTTCTCTATGGGCTATTTAAGAAACGAAGGTGCTGTGGTGAGCGATAATTACCGGGCTATTCGTGCCAATATGAAGGTGAATTCCAACGTAACCGATTGGTTCGAAATCGGGGCTAACGTTAACTTCCAGGACCGTTCTGATGGTAATGTTGACATCGATATGGATCAGACGATGCGTAATAGTCCGTACGCGGACTATGCCGACGAACTGGGCAATCCGCTGCAGTTTCCGCTAAGTGCTGAATTTAGCCAGCGTGGATACAATTACGATTTCCAACGGCAGTTTTTGGAATTGGACAAAGGGTACACCGTGTTCAATACGATCGTGCAAGCGAAAGTCAAGCTGCCGTTTAATATCGTTTATTCCTTTAATGCATCGCCCCGCTATCAATTTTTCTATGACCGCTATTTTATGTCGGCAGATTTACCTGGATCCGACCCGAAGACACGGGGCGCTAACCGGGAACAAGCCAAACGTTTTGATTGGTCGTTGAACAATACCCTTAGCTGGGAACACACATTTGCAGAGAAACACCGTTTCAACGTCACGCTGGTGCAGGAAGCCGAACAGCTCCGTTATTGGCAGGAGCGCATTGAAGCACGGAATATCCTGCCTTCCGACGCTTTGGGTTTTCATGGCGTAGGTTTTGGCAATAAAGAGGAAAGTAACTATTCCAGTAACGATACGCACGAGACGGCTGACGCACTGATGGCACGGCTGTTCTACAGCTATGACGACCGCTATATGCTGACGGCGACCATCCGTCGCGATGGTTATTCAGCCTTCGGTTCGACCGACCCTTATGGGATCTTCCCGTCATTGGCAGGGGCGTGGACCTTCAGCAACGAATCGTTCTTTCAGAAATGGAAGCCCATTATGAGCACGGGTAAATTACGGGTTTCCTATGGTAGAAACGGGAATAGATCCTTAAATTCTCCGTACTTGGCGCTAGCCAATCTTTATCGGGGAGCCGGAAGAATGCAGGGTTATATCGACGCTTCCGGTCAGCTGCAACTCTACCGCTACCTGATGATGGATCGGCTGGCCAACCCGAATCTGCAATGGGAAAAAACGGCAGCGTGGAACTTCGGACTGGATTTTGGCTTTCTGAACGATCGCATATCCGGTACGTTCGAATATTATCATATGCAGACCAACGATATGATTATGGGACAACGGTTGCCTACGTTCTCAGGATTCAGCTCAATAACCACGAACCTGGGCCAGGTGAATAACAGCGGGGTAGAGCTAGCGCTCAATACCCGCAATATCGCGCGCGAAAATTTCCAGTGGTCAACTACTCTTGGCTTTTCGTATAACAAGAACCGGATCAAACACCTCTATTACGACTATGAAGATGTGGTAGATGCAGACGGTCATGTGATTGGCCGTAGGGAACGGGACGATATCACAAACGGCTGGTTCATTGGTCAATCCATTAATACCATTTGGGATTATCGAGTTACCGGCATTTGGCAGACGCATGAGGTTGAAGAAGCCGCAAAATATGGGCAGCGACCGGGTGATCCGAAAGTCGCCAATAATTATACCGCAGACGACGTGGTCAACGCAGATGGCTCGATCACGCATGTCTATAATGACCTGGATAAAGAGTTCCTGGGCGAAACTGTTGCACCCTACCACTGGTCTTTGCGTAATGAGTTTGTTCTTTGGAAAGAACTGACCTTTTCTTTCCAGATTTATTCCTATATGGGCCATAAAAGTTTGTCTGGCAATTACCTGAACAACGACGACGATGGTGGACGTATGCAATATGCTTTAGCCAATCTGCCCGAGAAAGAATATTGGACCCCTGATAATCCGACCAACAAATTCGGCCGTATTGAAGCTTCTGGACCTGTAGGTGCCGCTGGCGCACAAAAATTGTATAACCGTTCCTTTATCCGCCTGGACAACATATCCGCCGGATATACGCTTCCACAACAATGGACTTCCATGTATAACCTAAACCGGGTCAAAGTATTTGGTGCCGTTCGGAACACGGCGACCTGGGCGCAGGAATGGATTTACGGAGACCCTGAAACCGGTGGTTGGGCCTCCCGTACATTTACCTTTGGTTTGAACGTAACCTTTTAAGCGATTAACAACGACAGAGATGAAGAAGATAACACAACAACTACATCGCATATCATTAGCCCTGCTTTTTGGGGGGACCTTACTGGCCAGCAGCTGTTCGCGGGATTTTCTGAACCCGGATCCGCTATCGTTTTACGAACCCAACACGACATTTAATACCCGATCGGGGTTGGAGTCGGCTTTAGCCATTTGCGACCGCCACCTAAAATTGTATTGGATGACAGACCATAACGAAATGCTGGCGCTCGGTACGGAGTACATCTTTTCCGAACTGATGGTCGCTGCTGCGACCGACAAGCGCAATATGCTTGCTGATATAGCCAATATGCTTACACCGACAAGCGATGATGGTAGCACTCAACATAACCTGGACCGGACCAATAGTCTATGGTATTTTTGGGACGAAACCTACAAAGGTATTATGTACGCGAATACCATTATCCATTATGTCGACGACGTGGAGGAATTGGACGAAGCCACGAAAAACATGTTTAAGGGGCGTGCATACTTTCACCGCGCCTTTCGCTACATGGCCCTTGTGTTTCAATACGGTGATGTCCCATTAGTTACCAAATTGCTGGAAGTGCCTAAGCAGAATTACCGCAGCACCGAGCGGGAGGCGATCCTGCAAATGATTACCCGGGACATGGAGCTCGCCGTCGAGTGGGTGCCCGATCAAAGTGAGATTGGTATAGTTGGTATGGTCAATAAAGGCGCTTGCCGGATGCTGCTTGCAAAATGCTACCTGGCCATTGGCGAATATGCGAAAGCCAAAGCGCAAACCGACATCCTCATTGACCAGTCCGGCTACGCCCTCATCCAAGGTGATGAGTTCGGCACCTTTAACGACGGCGGCGAACCGCGAACCTGGACCATTACGCGCAACGTGATCTGGGATATGCACCGCGCGGAGAATAAACTTCGCTCAGACAACAGGGAACTGATTATGGGAATGCCGAACCGGGGTGCGGAAGCCGAGTCCTTTGTGAAAATGCTGACCATGCGGATATTGTATCCCTTTGTATTTGACAATAGGCTCCAAGCCAAGGATGGTCGGCAGGCGTTGCTTAATATCCGCCGCAATACAGCAGACTACGACCCCGAATACGACTACATGCGGGCCTTCGGACGCGGCATTGCGACGTTTCGTCCCACCCGCTTTCAGATGACGGGACTGTGGCGTGTGAATGGCGTAATGGACGAGACGGACTTGCGCCATAGTTCCGAGGCGGGCAATTGGATACGCATGGAAGACTACCGGGTGAACAATAAGGCTTCGACAGAATTTGGTAATCCCCTCACGCTTTTCAACCCTGATAATGGTGTCCTCCTGTGCAGCGATACCATTCGTCGTTGGTTTGATGTACCCCATTATAAATTCTACTTGGATGACCCGGTCGCTGAAGCGAATATTATCGGGTCTGACGGGCATCGCGGTGCCACAAACGGTGGTAATGCAGACTGGTACCTTTACCGCTTAGCAGAAGCGTACCTGCTTCGTGCGGAAGCCAAATACTATATGGACCCAAATGATGGAACGATCAAAGACGATTTGAATGCCGTAAGACAACGTGCAAAATGCACCCAATTATACACAGGCCCGGTTACGATAGGGGATATCATGAATGAGCGCGCACGTGAATTGTATTGGGAAGAATGGCGCAATGTAGAATTAAAGCGGGTTTCACTTTGTCTGGCTCGCAGCGGTAAACCCGACGAATGGGGTAACACCTATAGCTTGGACAACTATGACAAGCAGAGTGGAACAGATCCTGTAGGCGGAAGTTACTGGTACCAGCGTATCGTCCACTACAGCATGTATAACAAAGGGCCTATCGAGATTAATGCTCCCGGCAATAGCAGCCCCAACTATACGATGGACAAAAAGAATATGCATTGGCCTATACCGAATTCGGCAATTACGGCCAACATAAAGGGGCAGCTTAGCCAGAATTATGGATATGATGGCTATAATCCGGCTACCCCGAAATGGAGTAACTGGGAAGATGCGGTTGCGGATGAAGAGCGGACGGAAGATTAAATCAACGTGTTCGGAAACTCGAAACTTAATCATTAAAAATTAAAATGATGCGTAGCAACCTATTGATATTATTACTTCTTCTTCCTCTTCATTTCCTGTTTGCCCAAAAAAATGCACTGGAGGATTTTCCAGATGGGTATAGTCCCGAAGAGGTGGGTAAACTAATCGCGTACCGGTTTGTGTATGCCAACCATGCACTGCACGCCGGAAAATGGATCGGCTATCCGGAGACATTTTATTGGAATGGCGCGCTGAATTTCGCTGAACTGACAGCCGACGAAATGCTGGCTAGATTTTTGCAAAACAGATTTGAACTCCTATTCTCCACAGAAAAGGAACTGTTGCCCATCAAAAATCATGTCGACCTGAATATGTTTGGCAGCTTACCCTTGAGGCTCTACCGGATGACAGGTGACCAGCGCTATCTGCAACTGGGTCTTCCTTATGCCGACACACAATGGCAGGTTCCGGCGGATGCAAAGCCCGAAGAAAAGGCCTGGGCGGACAAGGGATACAGCTGGCAGACACGCCTATGGATCGATGACATGTACATGATTACCATTGTGCAGACGCAAGCCTACAACGTGACCGGAGACTGCAAATACATTGATCGGGCAGCCAAGGAAATGGTACTTTATCTGGAAGAGTTGCAACGTCCGAACGGCCTGTTTTACCATGCCCCCGATGTGCCCTTTTATTGGGGGCGGGGCAATGGTTGGATGGCCGCGGGCGTCACGGAATTGCTCCGGCATTTGCCAGCGGATCATCAAGACCGGCCGCGCATCTTGCGAGGCTACCAAAAGATGATGGAAAGTTTGAAAAGTTTTCAGCGCCCCAATGGCATGTGGAATCAGCTGATTGATGAACCGGATTGCTGGGCGGAAACATCCGGATCGGCCATGTTTGCATATGCGTTTATTACGGGGGTTAAGCAGGGATGGCTAAACGCTGATGAATACACGCCCGCAGCCCGGAAAGCGTGGATG
This sequence comes from Parapedobacter sp. ISTM3, assembly GCF_016533505.1. NCBI lineage: Bacteria > Pseudomonadati > Bacteroidota > Sphingobacteriia > Sphingobacteriales > Sphingobacteriaceae > Parapedobacter > Parapedobacter sp. ISTM3. The sequence goes on from NZ_JAENGN010000005.1 coordinate 274,408, forward strand.
GCGTTAGTGGACTACGTTGATGAGCGGGGGAGCGTTGCTGAGGTTTGTGTGGGAACGAACAAGAAGAATGACAAACAATATTATTATGACCGCCCACGCAATGCAGGTGATTTTCACGGTCAGGCTCCGTATCTTTGGTGTGTGAACGCGCTTTTGGAGAAATGACTAAATATGTTGGGCGGACTCAGATTTATCATATTGAGCAGGTATACTAGCTGGTATACCTGCCTTTTAAATTTTTGGTTATGATTGGCGTTTTAATGATGAATGCCCCTTCGTGGTATAAAAATACAGTATCGATTACAGTTTTTGTGTTTGGTATTTCACTTGCATCGGCCGAGACTGATTCCTTGAGAAGCTATGCTGGAAGTTTTGATAAAGCGCTCCAAGCGGCGGAATCAACAAACAAAACACTTTTGTTGTATTTTACGGCAGCATGGTGTGCACCATGCAAATTAATGGAGAAAAAAGTCTTCGTCGATAAACAGGTGGTTTCCTTGATCGATTCCTTATTTGTTTTTTACAAGGTTGATATTGACTCGGCTTCAGGTAAACATTTAAAAAAGCGATTTGACATCCGTACTGTACCTTCATTTTCCGTAATTGATGGGATCGGCGAACGTACCTATCATTTCTCGGGCTACAACAACGCTGAAAATTTAATCCGACAGCTGAAAGAAGGGCTTGATCCTGAAAACGCGCCAATCAATCTCTTGAGGAAACAATATGAGAATGGAGACCGATCGATCGGATTTTTACGCCGATACTTAAACACATTGGAAGAATATCACGATTCCGGGGCTGACTCCGTATATGCGCTGCTCTGTAAACTGAGTAGTCCGGAAGAAATGAAAGGTGAGTTTATATGGGCAAAGATGAATGCTTATATAAATAGTGATACGACAGAAGATTACCGATTTCTTAAGGATCACAAAAGCGAACTTGTATTCTTATATGGAGAAGAAAGGGTGAATCACCTATTGGCCAGGCCGTACAGCATCCAATTGGAAAATGCAGCACTGGAAAGCAATGTGCCGGCGTTTTATAAACTAGCAGGAAAACTTAAAAATGGAGACTTCGGTAATACTGACCGGCTATTATACGAGAATGAAAAACTCTTATTTCTGCAAATCGAGGACTATGATAAGTTTATCAGTTTAATCGAAGCGCAGCAATACCCATCATTGTACCCAGATAGATACGATAGACTGATTGACGGAGCAACATGGGTTGTATTAAGAGATATTAACCATGGCCCTTTGTTGGAAAAAGCAAAAATGTGGATCAATGAAAGCTTGAACCACAAAATTAGCAGCCAGCAATATATAATTGCAGGGCAACTACATGAGAAAACTGGCGACTTGACCGTTGCTTTACGCTTTTATGGGAAAGGCTTGAAACAGTATAGGCTGGACAATCCAGCCGCAGAAATGGAACCAACTGGTCTGCATATGCTTATAGCGGATGTTGAAGCTAAGATTAAAAAAGGACAACAGTAAGCCGAGTGATCGGTGTATCCGCTAATGACAGTTATCCGCATTACCTGAAGAAGCATTATTAGAAGGGCATCAATTAACAGAGCTGCACGCGGCCAACATGTAATTGATGACTGAAATTTAGTTGTTAATGAAATGTCGAAGTATAGAATAGGGGGCTTGTCTCCTGTTCTTTAATCTTAGCGTATGAATAGTGTACGGGTTTGTGTTTTATTCAGTTGCGCGTTAGTTATGTTTTTTTTGCCGGTTGCGGCGGAGAAACGGAGCTCAACACCAAGGTCATCCTGAAAGGTGAAGTGTTTATTCCAGCGAATGGCAGGGTGTATTTGCTCGATTATGAAACCAAAAAGAAAATTGCTCAGGCCCCTATCTTCCGCAATGCTTTTACATTAACGGTCGACAGTATCCCCGCCGACAAATATATTCTGAAAATCGAGTGGAGACGGAATCTCACTGCTGTTGCAACAGAGTCCCGCTTTCGTCCGAGCAAGGAGTGTTGTGTGATGAAAACACTATACCTTGACCCTGCCCAAGATAGTCTATACCGAATTATTGGGCCAGACCAACTGTCTGCTTCGGCAATTGACAGCATAAACAACGGTTATGAAAGTCTTACCACTAGGATGAAGGTCCACTCGGAGGCGTTTGATACGCAGATGCGCGAAAAAGTAGACAGCCTGCAGCAGCTATACACGGATACTTATAGGTTAAAAAAAGACAGTTTAACCAAAGCATTAAGCTATGCATTAGCAACCAACAACAAATTACCTCTTGAATTAAAACGGCGAGATCGTAGCTAAAAACATCCCTTTAGATACGTTAGCGAATTTATTGCGTAAAGAGCTTTCAAGTGCCAGAAACGTTAAGGGTGACGACTTCGACCGCTTCTTTCACTTCATTGGGCGTTCGTTTTAATTTCCCTCTCGTGTCGGTTTTGAAATGATTCGATAAGCTGTTGGGCTTCCAGATTGCCTTGCTGGGCGGCGTGGTCGGCGGCTGAGAAACCACGTATATCCCGTGCGCTATGATCGGCGCCATGTTCCAGAAGAAGTTTGGCTATGGGAGTGCGTCCGAACATCACGGCAAACATGAGTGCGGTGCCGCCATTGCCGTGCTGCACATCCAAATCGGCATGGTGCTTAATGAGCAGCCCCGCCAAATCAGTGTACCCTTTGAACGATACGCCCATCAGCGCCGTATTGCCGCCGTTGTCTCTGGCATTGACGTCTGCCCCTGCTTCCAGAAGCAGTTTTGCGGCATCGTAGTGGTCATGATAACAGGCAATAATCAATGGTGTGTGGCCCTGCTCATTGCTGGTGTTGACGTCTGCTCCTTGTTTTACCAGTTCGCTAATCACGGCTGTATTTCCCTGCCGGGCTGCCGGAATGATGTAGTCGTTTAACCTTTCCATGTAGACTTAAACCAACGAATGGCACCGAAGGTTTTAATCCGGTCGGAAGTAGCTCCGCAAAAGCACAAGAAGATGAAACAAACGGTTCCGTATATTGTTGGCATTCATACCACCAGGCAGCTAATAGTTTCAACTAAAATAGGCAGACATGAAAACGAAGACAAACCCCGAAACAGCAGCCAAAACAGGCACATTGGACAACGCTGAACCCACATTGCACACCTTGCTTTTGGACACCGTCCGCGACTTGTACTGGGCGGAAAACCATTTAATAAAAGCACTTTCCAAAATGAGCGCCTCGGCCTCGTCTGAGGCTTTGAAAAAGGCCATCACCAAACATTTAAATGAGACCAAAACGCAGGTTGGCCGGCTGGAGAAAATTTTTGAAATGCTGGGCGAAAAGGCAGTTGCCAAGAAATGCGACGCCATGGAAGGCCTGACCAAAGAAGGTGAAGCAATTATCGAGACCACGCCGGCAGGTACACAAACGAGGGATGTGGGTATCATCTTCGCGTCCAAAAAGGTCGAACACTATGAAATAGCGAGCTACCTCGGTGCTTATCAGTTAGCAACAACCTTAGGGCTCAGCGAGGTAGGCGAACAGTTGCAGGAGACACTGCAGGAAGAGCAGCAAACTGATAAACTACTTGCCGAAATGGTAGGCGAAATGCTTGCAGGCACGACGGAAAAGATGGCATAAGCCAAATTATTTGATACTAACTAAGTAACTAAAGAAATGGCCAGAAAAACAAAACCGAGTGCACAGGACACTCCGAACCCCGCGCAACCTACCGAAAAAAAAGTACACCCTGCTAACGAAAAAACTGATGAAATGGCTCCCAACCGCGAAGTATCGCGGGGTGAGTTCATGGCTACCAATCACGGTGTGCGGATAAACAACGATCAAGATTCACTAAAAGCTGGAGAGCGGGGATCGTCCTTGCTGGAGGACTTCATACTACGGGAGAAAATTACCCACTTCGACCACGAGCGCATTCCGGAGCGTGTAGTGCATGCCCGCGGATCGGGAGCGCACGGAGTTTTCAAGGTATACAAGTCTTTGTCTCACCTGACCAAGGCGGATTTTTTGCAACACCCAGAACTGGAAACGCCGGTCTTCGTTCGCTTTTCAACGGTCGCCGGCTCCCGTGGTTCGACCGACCTTGCCCGGGATGTGCGTGGCTTTGCGGTAAAATTCTATACCCGCCAGGGAAATTTTGATCTCGTGGGCAACAACATGCCGGTCTTCTTCATCCAGGACGCATTGAAATTTCCGGATCTGATACACGCCGTAAAGCCCGAGCCGGATAATGAAATACCCCAGGCGGCGTCTGCACATGACACGTTTTGGGATTTCATATCGCTCATGCCCGAGTCAGCCCACATGATCATGTGGCTGATGAGCGATCGCGCGATACCACGTAGCTACCGGATGATGGAAGGGTTTGGTGTGCACACCTTTCGCTTCGTTAATGAACAGGGCGAGTCGAATTTTGTGAAATTCCATTGGAAGCCGCTGTTGGGTGTTCATTCCGTGGCTTGGGACGAAGCGCAGAAGATTTCTGGTAAAGATCCGGATTTTCATCGGCGCGACCTCTGGGATGCTATCGAAAGCGGTTCATTTCCCGAATGGGAACTGGGCATTCAGGTCGTGCCCGAAGCAGATGAGCACCGGTTTGAGTTCGACCTGCTTGATCCGACGAAGATTATTCCTGAAGAGCTTGTCCCCGTGGAGCGTGTGGGCAAATTGACGCTCAACCGCAATCCGGACAACTTTTTTGCGGAGACCGAGCAGGCCGCATTCCACGTTGGGCACGTGGTGCCTGGCATCGATTTCACCAATGATCCGCTATTACAGGGGAGGTTGTTTTCATACACGGATACCCAATTGATTCGCCTGGGCGGTCCCAATTTTCAGGAAATTCCCATTAACCGGCCCATTGTGCAGGTACACAACAACCAGCGCGACGGCTATATGCGGCAGACAATCAATAGCGGGAAGTCCAGCTATAATCCTAACAGCTTGGGCGACGGCTATCCGGCGCAGGCGCCTGCGGCGGAAGGAGGCTTCACCTCTTATCCTGAACGCATAGACGGCCGTAAAATACGGGCCCGAAGCAAGAGTTTTTTTGATCATTTCAGCCAGGCACGACTGTTTTACCACAGCCAGTCCGAACCTGAGAAAAACCATATGATTGATGCATTCAGCTTCGAATTGGGCAAGGTGAAAACCGTGGAAGTGCGTCAGCGCATGATTGGTGTGCTCGCGCATGTCGATAGGGCGCTTGCGGCCGCGGTAGCTTATGCCCTCCGGTTATCCGTGCCAGCGAATACTGGCGAGCCACTTAATCACAGTTTTCCGGCAGACGCTGATCCAAGCGACTACCAGCCCATACCGGCGGAATCTCCGTTGGCGAGATCGGAAGCGTTGAGCATGGCCAATACGCCTAAAGACACAATTGCAACGCGCAAGATAGCGGTGCTTGCCGCTGATGGTGTAGACGAAGCTTCCCTGGGTACGGTGCAGGCTGAATTGGAGGCAGAAGGAGCCGTTGTGGAGATCATTGCGCCGAGGCAAGGCTTTCTGTTGTCTGCAAATGACGTCGAAATCGGCGTGCACCATAGCCTTTTGACAGCAGCCTCGGTGCTGTATGACGCGGTATACGTGCCCGGAGGAACAAATAGCGTGGGCACCATTGAAGGTGAGCCGACGGCTATTCATTTTCTCAACGAAGCATTCAAGCATTGCAAGGCGATTGCTGCGGATGCTGGAGCGCGACAGGTACTTGACGCTACTTACTTTGCCAATAAACTCCCCGATGACAACACGCCCGAAACCGTGATGCGGGAAGGGATTGTCATCGAAGCAGATCCTGCAACGCTGGCGATGCATTTCAAGGCGGCAATCGCGCAGCACCGCTTTTGGGAGCGTGAGAAGCCCAGGCAGGTGCCTGCCTAAGAACATTTCGGGTAGGTTTGGGAGCAAGCCATCGGCTAAGCTGTGCGCTTCATGCCGGAAAGTTGATAATCCTTATCTTTGTCATCAGTTTATGAAGAAAATAGGGTTTTTATCGTTCGGGCATTGGGCCAATCATCCGGCTTATAAAACGCGCACAGCAAGTGACACCTTGCTGCAGTCCATTGATTTGGCTGTCGCTGCCGAAGAAGTCGGTTTGGATGGTGCGTATTTCCGGGTTCATCATTTTGCGGCCCAGTTGGCATCGCCATTTCCGTTACTTTCAGCTATTGGAGCCAAAACGAACCGCATTGAGATTGGAACCGGTGTCATTGATATGCGGTATGAAAATCCACTGTATATGGTGGAAGATGCCGGAGCTGCTGATTTGATTTCAAGGGGGCGGTTGCAACTGGGAATCAGTAGAGGTTCGCCGGAACAAGTGATCGACGGTTGGCGCTATTTCGGTTACGAGCCGGTCGCGGGTGAAACCGATGCAGAAATGGGACGCCGGAAAGCGCTGGAATTTTTGGATAAACTGAAAGGTGTTGGATTTGCCCAGCCGAACCCCTATCCGATGTTCCCAAATCCTCCAGGTCTGTTGCGCTTGGAACCACACTCGGAAGGATTGCGGCAACGCGTATGGTGGGGGGCGGCGTCTAATGCCACGGCCGTTTGGGCGGCCGAAAACGGAATGAACCTGCAAAGCTCTACCCTGAAATACGACGAAAGCGGCAAGCCTTTCCATGTACAGCAAGCCGATCAAATCAGGGCGTATAAAGAAGCGTGGAAAAAAGCGGGTCACCAGCGTGAGCCCAGGATATCGGTGAGCCGTTCTATTTTTGCTTTGGTAACTGATCAAGATCACTATTACTTTGGACATGAGTCCAACCGGGTCGACAAGATCGGAATGATTGAGCAAGACAAACGCGCTATTTTCGGAAGAAGTTATGCGGCAGAACCGGATCAACTCATCAAAGAGCTGGCCCAGGATGAAGCCATCCAGGAAGCGGATACCCTCCTGCTGACGATACCCAACACATTGGGGGTTGATTATAACGTGCACATATTGACTGCTATTCTGGAGCATGTTGCGCCCGGTTTAGGCTGGCGTTAATATTCAAACTGCGGTCAAGTGCATCCGCAAGACCAGGTATGCTTCCGGGTTTCTTGGGGTATTGCCTACGGTATGTCCGCGGTACCTGCAAATGCCGGTAGAAAGCCATACCATCGCCCGCCATGTTTTTATGACTCCTCTGCCTTTTTCCTGCCATCATCCGTGCACAATGCGGTGCGGATCCGGGATGTATCTGGGAAAAAGCCGGATCCGCTCCGCATACGCCCCGGATCCGCCCCGCATCACGGCAAAACAATGGCCGGAAAAAGGGCGAAGAAAAGCAGCCGAAAAAGGGAGCGACAGGCTTGTCCGGAAAAAAAAGAATAATAAAAAATATATTCCGTATGTGCGGAGATGGTTTAAAAAAGCCATCGCCTAATGATTTTTTTAGCTAAAACTGCTTGGCAGTGATTTAATTAAAAAAAAAGTATGTTTTGTTCATTCATCAGTTATGCCTATCTTTAAAACGTGAAATATTTGAAGCCCTTTCAGGATCCAAACTGATAACGTCGCGGGGCGCATAGGCTGCTGCTCAATAAGGATGCGAAGTAAGCAAAGCGACGGAAGACAAGCAACGGTGACACGAATAAAGCCCAACTTATACCTGCCTGTAGTAGGTAGGTGAGTCTCATTGCTATTAAAAATAAATAAAATTATGCTTACGAAAAAGTTACCGCTACTCGTTATTTCCCTTGTTTGTTGCGTTGTTGTCGCCGAGCTTGTATTAAGGTATCATTATGGTTTTTGTGACGCTGTGTTAATCAGAGAAGATCCGGATTACGAATACATTGCCCAGCCGGGCCAAAATCGATTCCGGTTCAAAAAACACATAAAGACCAATGCGGTATCCATGAGAAGTGATGAGATAGATGCTGCTGCGGCGATTATTTTAGGCTTTGGAGACTCTTTTATCAACGGGGGTACGGTGACCGACCATAATTCGCTTGCCACTACGCTTTTGTCGGATACCTTAACGAGCCTTTCTGGAAAAAAGATTCAGTTTTTGAATATCTCTGCTGGAACTTGGGGGCCAGACAATTGTTTTGCGTACCTAAATAGACATGGAAACTTCGGAGCGAGGGCGATATTTCTTTTTGTCAGCTCACATGATGCCTATGATAATATGACTTTTGATAAGGTTGTGGGCGTTGATAATAGTTTTCCAAACAAACAATACACTTTTGCGTTATCTGAATTAATGGAACGCTATGTAATACCAACAATCAAGGATAAGTTGGCGCAGAAAGAACTAGGTTCAGAAAAAACGGAAGTTAATAAGCACACAAACAGCGATAAATTTAATAGCGGATTTTCGTCCTTTGCTTCATACTCAAAGGAATTCAACATTCCATTAACCATCTATCTTCATGCTGAACAGTCGGAATTGGGAGCCGGTTCGTACAACGAACAAGGAAAAGAAATCATCGAATTTGCAGAAGGAAATCAAATACCACTAATAAAGGACTTGGAATTAGGTTTGAGTTCGGATGAGTTCAGGGATTATATTCACATTAACGACAATGGTCAGCGAAAATTAGCGGCAAGGGTACTATCCTACATGCAACGCAACATGATGATAGGACATTGAAATCCGAATACCTAACAGGTGAAGGCCGGCGTGCCAAACAAGCACTGACCAAAACAGACGACAGAATATTTTAGGTAGGCCGACTTTGGTTGGCGAAAAGTGATTATCATGGAACGTAAAGAATCTCTTAAAAGAATGAACTCGCGAAATTGGATGGTTATTTACACGCGGTCCAAATGGGAAAAAAAGGTCGCAACGATGTTGGACAATCAGCATATCACGACTTTCTGCCCGTTAATTAAACGTCGCCGTAAATGGGCAGACCGTCAAACCGTAGTAGAACTGCCACTTTTCAATTCCTATGTATTTGTATATGCAAACTTCCATGAACAGCTGAAGGTGCTGCAAACGGCGGGTGTGGTTTGTTTTGTAACCCACAACGGCAAGCCGGCAGTTGTTCCGCAATTGATCATTGAACAGGTTAGGCAATCGGTTAATTTGTATGATGATATCGAAGCAGTTAGGCTGGAGGAGCTTAAAATAGGAGATATCATTAGTATCAACGAAGGAGCACTAAATAATCTAAAAGGAGAAATTGTAGGAGTAGAGGGAGGAAAGGTATTGGTAATCATTAAACAATTGAACTGTGCCTTGGTAGCTAAAGTAAAGGTTCCATATGAACAACTTACTGTCTTGCAAGGTGTCAGTACCACTAGGTGACGGATGAAAGAACAACTGCATCAAGGGCAATTGCTTGAACGCATCGTTAGGAGAAATGGCTATTCGGTGTCCGAATTTGCCAAGATGGTTCATGTAAACAGAAAGTCAGTTTACAATTGGTTTAAACGGAAACAGCTTAGTCCGGACATTCTGTTTAAAGTTCGCTCAGTCATTAAAACTGATTTTACGAACGAGTTTTCTAAACTGGCGAATACAGTTGTTTTGGACGATGAGCATCTGCCAGTTGATTCAATGCACCAAGAATCTGAGCCCGGCTTCGAGGAAACCGATGAACTTGGGGCAGCGTACCATTACTGGAAAGACAAATACGTTGATCTTTTAGAGAAATACAACGAGTTTTTGGTTAAGATGTATAAATTTTACGAGAAGTAAACATCAACTTAAGGTGCTCATTATCCGATCTATAGATCTTGTTTGCGGGTTTGTAACTAACGTGTGAAAAAAAGTGAAATATTTTTCACACTTGGTCTTTCGCCCAGATTGCCGGAGCAATACGTGATTAAAAAAAATCCCCTCTCACCTATCCTAAGCCTATTTTGAATACATAATTCATCGGTGGAATTAGGAAGTCAGAACTCTACATAATTTCACAATTATTAAACAATTGTCGATAGGCATTATTTTATTACGCTCTATATGGTTTATATTTGATTATTGAGAAAATTGTTTGGCTAAAACATTATGCTGAACAATAGCCTACAGAGTGTGGCGCATGTAAGCGGAGTGGCGAAGCTATATATCCGACGGAAAAAATCTCACAATCCTTTTTTAAAAAAAGATTAGATAAAAGCAAAATTACGCAAAATGGTTAGAACCGTTGCTATACAATGCTTTATAAAATAGTAGTCCAAGTTCAGAAGTCGGTGTCCGATAGTTTTTGGGCGTGAAAATACAAAGTTAGGTTACTAAATCGTTACTGATTGACTTCGGTAACTACATAGCTTAACCGATTATATTTCAGTCTTTTGCACCCTTTTCTACATTCCCTTGTAACTCAATGTAATTTAATTTTAAACGTTAAACATTTGAGTTATGGAGCAGACAAAAAAATCGACGTTCAAACTGCTTTTCTATTTGAAAAAGAACGAACTGAAAAAGAACGGTAATGCCCCGATTATGGCACGTATTACCATTGACGGAACCCCTAAAACTTTCGGTACAAAGTTAGAAATTGACCCCAATAATTGGGATTTAAAACACGGAAGAGTTCAGGGCAAAAGTGCGCAGGCATTAAGCATCAATAAAAAACTGGATAACATACGTGGGCGTATCGACAAGATTTATGAAGATATGCTGAAGCACGAGGGCTTTGCGACCTCCCAAAAAGTGAAGCTATCGTTTTTGGGTGTTGGTGTAATGGATGATGCAATATTAAAAGTCTTTAACGACCAAAATGAGGGTTTTAAAAAAATGGTCGAAAAGGAAGAACGTTCCCAAAGTACCTATAACAAGTACATCACGGTTTACAATCATCTTACCACGTTTATCAAAGAACGCTATCATCGTGATGATATGGCATTTCGGGAATTGACTGCCGATTTCATTCGTGAATTTGATTTTTACCTCCGGTACGATTTGCAGTCTTCGCATAATACGGTTTGGGTTTACACTATGCCTGTATTAAGTCTGGCGGAACTGGCTATTAAAAAAGGCTTGATACGTGATAATCCATTTCAGGATTACGAAATCAGTATGGAAGAAACCGACCGGGGTTATATCCTTAAAGAAGATGTAGAAAAGCTGATGATGTGCGTACCACCGCACCCACGGTATGAACTGGTAAAAGACCTGTTCATTTTTAGTTGCTTTACTGGGCTTGCTTATGCGGATATTAAGAAACTGACAAGGAACAATATTCAATCATTCTTTGATGGTCATCAATGGATTATCAGCAGGAGAAAGAAATCAGATATTGCTTCCAATGTTCGGTTAATGGAAATCCCTAAACGTATTATTGAGAAGTATCAGGGTACGACAAGAAATGAATTTATCTTTCCGGCTCCGACCAATTCAACCTGCAATACTCACATAGGTAAACTGGTTGAAAAAGCTGAAATTATTACAGAACAAAAAGTAACGTTTCACACCGCAAGACACACTTTCGGAACAATGTTTTTGACCGAGGGCGTACCGCTTGAAAGCCTTAGCAAAATGATGGGACACAAAAATATTTCCACCACACAGATTTACGCTAAAATCACAAGCCAAAAAATCAGTAAGGATATGGATTTGGTTACGCCGAAATTCAAGGCTATGGAAGAAGCATTTATGATGGCAATCTAATCAGCTTTTATCTCATCACCAGAGCAGAACTTCACGGTTCTGCTTTTTTTATGCCCATACTTCTTGTGTAGGTAAAGCACATTTACTTCCTCTACCCAGTCCAGCGCTGTAAAAGAGCTTATTACCTACTTGCTAAATAGAAAATTGAAAAACGAAACCCATATCTAATGTCCTTCTGCTATTCCGTTTTTCAAATCTCTATTACAGGCTATGATAGCCTGGTCATTAATGCCATAAAAAACTTAGAGTAGAAAATTTCCACAATCAACCGGTAAAAAGGCAGCTAAGTTATAGCGGGCAGCCACCCCACACGCCCAACCAAAAGACTACGGCATAATGGCAAGGCAAAATGCTGGCTTCGCCGAGTTGCTGTGTGTTGCCTTGCCACCCTCCGGGACTTATTCCGTTTCCTTTCGGTTTTACGCTGTTGCCCGCTTGGATTATCTGCTTTCTTTTTTCCGGTTTTTCTTTTGGAAAAATTTATGCGAAGCGAAGCGGAGCAAACCACAACGGGAAGCGGGAAACGAGAAAAGCGAGTGAGTAAATAACATTTTTTCAAACATCAAAATTTAGCATTATGGCACACAACATCAATTTCAACGAGCAAACAGGACGTCATTCATTTTTCAGCGTTCAAGAAAAAGCGTGGCACGGTTTGGGGCAAATCGTAGAGCAGTACCCAACAAGCGAGGAAGCAATCGTACACGCAGGTTTAGATTACGAGGTTATCAAATCCCCACTGTTTACACAGGGCAGAACAATGAGCATAGGCGACAGCGGAGAGCTGATTGAAGCCAACGACATCTTAGTACCTAATAGTTTCGCCACACTCCGCACCGATACCAATACACCGTTGGGCGTAGTAGGCAAAGACTATCATATCGTACAAAACCGTGAGGCGTTCAATTTCTTTGATGCTATTGTAGGCGGAGGCGATGGTATATTGTATGAAACCGCAGGAGCATTGGGCAACGGGGAACGTATTTTTATCACTGCCAAGCTGCCCGACTATATCCGAGTAGGTAACGGCGACGATGTTACCGAAAAGTACATCTTCTTAACCACAAGCCACGACGGTAGCGGAAGTATTACCGCAGCATTTACCCCTATCCGTATCGTATGCCAAAACACCCTTAACGCATCATTGCGGAGTATGACCAATGTAGTGCGTATCAAACATACGTCAGGAGCAAAACAACGTATCGAGAACGCCCATAAGATTATGGGACTTGCAATACTTTGAGCAACCAATTAGAGGGCATTTTTAACCAGTGGACAAAAGTACGAGTAACAGACCGTGAAGTAAGAAAGTTAATCCAGTTGGCACTATGCCCGAACAAAGAAACGCTTGACCTGCTGAAAAAAGGTGCGGAAGATGAGGTTTCCACCGTGTTCAGAAACACCGTAGATGATGCCTTTCAGTACGCTATGATAAGCGACACTCAACAAATGGAAACTACCAAAGGCACATTGTTCGGGGCTTATAATGCCGTTACAGGCTACTTTCAGAATGTACGCAATTATAGGGATAGCGAAGCCAAACTACAATCTATTGTAATGGGTGGTACAGCACAGCTAAAGACCCAAAAAGCCTTTGAACTGTGTACAGACTTTGCCTATTCAGGAGCAGAGATTTTAAACTTCAATTAATCATCTAAGGCGACTGCCTGCAAAGGTGGTCGCCTACTAAAAACAAAAGATATGAAAGCATTAGATAAAATGGATAGCCTCGATAAAGTGGGCTTATTATGCAAACTGTTTCCCGCAGAACTGGAGAACCTGCAAAACGCTATAAAAACGCAATGCGACTACTTTTTGCAAAATGAAACCGCCTTTCGTGAGGGTTGGTATCAAAAGGGATTTTTCACGGCTGAATTTTGGTACAGGCTTGTGCAGAATGCACAAAAAGGAACAGCCCAAAATGAACCTCTTTGGAAACGCCCGAACTGGTTTACAGACCATTTTTTTGACGGACACAATTCAATTTTCGCTATTCACTGCCTGATTGAATATACAGAGGATGCACAATGCAACCTTCAATTAAAACAGACGATACACCTGCTTTTCGGGACTGACAAATTTTTACAGATAACCTTAAACGATAAATAATTATGGCTAATTGGTGCAACAATACGGTTGATTTTGAGGGAACATCCGAAGCAATCGAACAGATAACACAGCTATTCAAATCAATGGCTGAACAGGAACAGAAAGACGACTGCGGGCAATTACCCGATTTCGTACAGGACACTCACGGAGATTATTTCTACAATATCAGTCAGGACAATGAAAGTGCGGGCGTATTCCAGTATGAAACAAAATGGTCGCCAAATACGGAAGCCGTGAAGCAGATAGCCGAACATTTCAAAGTGAATTTTACACAGGACTATGAGGAATTAGGATGCTTAGTATATGGTCAGGCAATATTTGAAGACGGCATACTAACAAAAACCTGCTTAGATAGCCAGGACTTTGACAACTACGAATTAGACGAGGAAACAGACACCTACCATTTTGAGGGCAAGGAGTACGACAGCGAATGGGAAATACTTGAAACCTTGTTAGAGCGTAAAATCAAAAATTATTTGAATACCACTAAAATTTATAACGATGAAACTATCAGATAAAGCGACAGCACATATTTTGGTTAAAGCCAACACCAACAGCGAATGGGATAATTGCGAGTTTGCAATTATTCACCTATCCGATGAATGGAAACAGGAACAGGCAAAACGGCTTGCAGTGGTTAAGCCGTTAGAGGGCAATAATTATTTCTGCTCAATGAACTACTATGATACAGCAGTAGATTTTTACAGGACAGGCAAACACGACAACCCTAATATTGAAGAACTGCTAAAGGGTAAGGAATGGGTATTTGTGGAAGTTGACGAGCAGGAGCAGGAAACGTTTTCCGTACCAGAAAACCGACTGGACTGTTACAGGCTTGTATTGCGGGCAAACGGTACAGGCTACTATACAGCCTACGGGAAGCATACGAGCGAGGAATTTTGGACGGAAGAATTTTCATTAACCCAATTAACAGCTTAATCAATAAACCCCAATTTCAATTTATGACACGTTCAAATCTTCATATCAAATTGAGCAACGGCAAATCTCTTATTTGCGTTGCCGACAGCAGCAGCGCACCCGAACAGGGATATATCGTTGAAAGGCTTTTTTTGCCCTTGTTATCCCTTGATAACAGTGAGCAGGAACTCGAAATGCTTACGGAGCATTGCACAATGGATGAAAGGCGGATAAACGCAGACTACCGCTATTTAATAGACCTTACCACCAAAGAAGTAAAGTTCTTTGAAGAGCATTACAGCTATACAAAGGACACTTTCAGGAAAGGCAAGGATTTAACGGAACGTTATGAAGTGTATTTAAAAACCATAAGCTAAAATAGCAGCCGCCTGACCTGAAAAGTCGGGCGGCAAAAAGACAGATCCTCCCGATGGTCGGGCAGTCTTTTTGCATTTAAGAGGTGCAACCCCTTTACTAAAATACACTGCTCAGCACAAATCCTTTTCCATTTTACTAAACAGGTTGCGACATTATTTCGTGGCATACTCATTATCCCATTTGTTCTATTTGGAGTATTTTCAATTTTAAGTTTTATCCCACAGGATGCCCTGTCTATTGGGGAAAAAGCCCACCTTTAATAAAATTAATTTTTGTAATAGTCCTGTGCAATTTCCACAATACCCGCACTAAAGTATTGCCCCCCATTAAAAAGAGTTTCAACAGCCTTTTTTAATTCGTCAGGGTCGGCTCCTTTTAAAACGTAACCATTAGCCCCACATTCAAGCATTTTTATAACGTCCATTTCATCATCATTAACACTGAATGCCAATATTTTTAATTGAGGGTATATTTCCAATAATTTTTTTGTGGTTTCAAAACCATTCATAACAGGCATATTTACATCGACGATGCAGAGGTCAGGAACATACTCACAGAGCGCAATTTTGTCGATAGCAGATTTTCCGTTTTCCGCTTCAAATAATACTTCAAAACCGTAGCCTATCAGAAAATCACAAATACCTTTTCTTAGCAGGTCGTGGTCATCTATAAATGCTATCTTAATTGTTGGTTCTTTGCTCATTTTCTTCTTTTAATAAGTTTAAAAATCCGGGTTTAGATAAATTAACATCTTTTATACACGTGAGATATGCCATCATTAACGGCAATATCCCTAACATTAAAACGGCAAAGCCATTCTTTAAAGTGTGCTAAATCATTAGGTTTGAAACGTACAATTTCCCCATTTTTAAGAGATATAATAAAAACATCTATACAGAGAGAGAAAGCTGATAGTTGCGACGCAGGGAGGTCAAAATCGGGGTAAAAATTTTCTTTGCTTTCCATAATCTTAATGTTTATTAAGTTAGTGGAACCTGCAAAAAAATAAGGCGCAGGCAACCGCACTTACTGGCATTAAGGCACTGGTACGCCTGACCCCCAAATAAGCGAGCGCCCACGCCTATAACGTGAGCGTTCTTACTTATCTGTTCCGGGGTTTTAAAAATTACCAGTTTCTAATGCGGAACTTAAAGCAAAAACACTTTAAGTATTTCTATATTTTCTGCAAACAAAGATACTAAACTCATTCCTTTTTGATAGCATATAACACAAAAAAGGTTACAGTCAATGTATTTTATGGGAGTTGTAATTCTGCTCCAGTATAGTCAGAATATCGCTTTCCTTGTAAATAATCTTGCCGCCAATCTGTATATACGGCAGGATATTATCATCACGGTACTGCTGTAAAGTGCGTTTGCTGATATGAAGAAGCTTGCACATATCTTCGCCCGAAAGGTAAATTTCCCCGTTCATTACAGGACGGTAGTTTTTCAATATGCTTTCGATACGGGTTCTTAGCTGTGTTATCATTTCCTGATGGGCAATGATTTCTTCATTGTCATTCGTGAATAAATCCATTTTCGACAGTATTGTACGGTTGTCCGGCTTCGAGCAAAGCCTGCACATCCGAGCGTTTATAATAATTCTTACGGTTCAGTCGGGAATAAGGCAATAACCCTTTGTCCTTATACGTCTGCAAAGTCCGCTTGGTAATGTTCATCATCAGGCACACTTCCTGGTTATCGAGCCATTGCTCTTCTTTAAAAATGGGTGTGTATTTCTGCGTGGCATTTTCGGTCAGTTCCAAAAGTGCTTTCAGCTCATTTTTCATTCCGTCCAGTGCGGATTTTTGTATTGCGATTACTTCCATTGTTTGCTCAATTTTGCTTTGGAAGTTGAATTTATAAAGGCTTATTTCTGCGTTGGGGAAAGTTGCAGGGTTTGGCTTTGAGAGGTAGTGTTTGGCGGTTTACTATCCTGTATAAAACAAAAAATCGGATAACCTTTTGGCTATCCGATTTGCTTTAAAATATATGCTGAAACAATTATCTGCGTTGGACAGGTTGTTCGGTTTTTACTTCAGGTTGCTGTTTTTCCTTTTTCTCACGGGAGTACACCCACAACGATAATAGCCCGAATATAATCAGGGCGTAAGCTATCCATTTGCCCACCCTTTCAATCAATTTAATGAAAACCGAACTTTCATAAGATGAGAAGCCCTCTGCTCCCATAGGGCTGCGCCTGTAAAACTTTCTACGGTTAATCCAGTAACGAAGTCCCAAGCCTGCAACCAAAAATATGATACCTATAACTAATGATGCAACCATAACAAAAAACACTTTATTTCCACTGTTTGAATTTACAAAAAATATTTGTTTCAGCCTGTAAACGATGTGAATTAAATGCGAAAACGGCTCACCCAAAAAGGCAAGCCGCTTTCATTGTTTATGGAAATAAAATCTTACTCAATAACTGAAACAGGTTACAAGGATAAGAAATTATTTCTTTTGAAATACACTGCCCGGCTTAAAATTAAAAACGGCTTACCAATCAGATAAGCCGTTTTTTATAAAATGAAATACTGCTCTTAGTCGCTGCTATTGAACTGAAAAGTTATCTGCTTTTCATTGCCGAAGCTGTCCGAAATCCAAACATCAAAGGACTGTGATACGGCAGACGTTGAAGTGTAGTACAGCCTGAACTGCTCCGATGGTAACTGGTACAGGTCATTGGGCTGATACGGCGGTTCGTTGTAGTATTGCAATGTTCCCTGCCCGTCAAATTGAAAGTAACGGAGGAAATACTGCGTATTGCTGTAATTGCCTGTACGCTGTATGGTAATGCGTATTTCTACGGTCTGCCCGTTGGCAACATCTTTAGGCACTGGCATTACATTCACCTCGAAAGGAAAATTGTTCTGTATTTCGAGTTCATCATCTTTGCTGCAAGATACCAACGTAACCGAAGCTGTTAGGATTGTCAGGAATATATACAACGGTAGTAGCCCTGTTCTGAATTTATTGAAGATTGCTATCATTGTTTTACGTTTTAAAAGTTAAACCTTAATCCCACACCTGCGGATGGACGGAACTGTTCCAGATCCGTCCCCCACAAAACTTTTGTACGCCCTTGTAAGACTAAAACGAAACGGTCGGACAGGTACGTTTCAAAAGTGAGGCGACCGCCTGCTCCGTAGATAAAATTATCTTCGCTCAGTATCTTCGCTCCGTCGTACAGCATCGCTTCGCCCCGGTTGATGGTTTCGTAACCGACCACACCCGCTACTGCGAAATTCAGCGTGATGTTCTTGCGGGCATCGCCCAACAAGAAGAAACTGTAACCGCCCTCTGCGGAATAGGTTTCCTGCGGTATGCGGAGGTCTTTATACCCGTGGTACTGGTGGGTATATTCCAACGCCCAAAGTTGGTAGTTACCGTTCTTACCGTTTACCGTCATTGCTGCGCTGATGTAGTAATCGTTACCAATCTTATCATTGGACAATACACCCGCACTTATTTCCAATCCTTTCTGCTTTGGCAGCATCCTTTGCGCCTGTGCAGCCGTGATGCCTATCAGGACAAGCAGCACGGTATAGATATACTTTTTCATATTCTTGCTTTAAAGGGTTATTAAAATTTCAGGTGCATATCTTCAATCAAACGGGCTTTGATTAAATCGGAATTTTCGACCTGCAATGTTTGATGCCTGCCGCCATTATTCTCGAAAATCTCAATCAGCAACACCTTGTCATCGGCAATGGTAAACTGGTCTAACAGGAACACGTTTTGTTCGGTCGATTTTCCGGCAATACCGTCCAATGGCTTGTAAGTTCTTAAAGGTGTTAAAGGGCGTTCCTGGACTACGGTGCGTTTGGCTACTTTCTTATCCACCACTTTGAAATTGATAAAATCAATCTCGAAAGGCACATTGGTACGGTTTCTCAATTCGGTATGGAAATAGTATTTGCCGTTGTGTATGTAAATCCCTTTCAGGATAAACTGAATGCCGAAACTCTTAGCCCCGATATGCTTTACAATGCGTTTGTCTTTCTTGTAAATGGTTTCCAGTAGCAAGCCTGCCAGTGAGGGCGAATTGTTGCCCAGTTCCTCGAAAAGCACATCGTTACCGTTGGCTTTATCTACCGCTTTTTGCATTGTGAGCAGGTCATAGCTCAATGCCTCCGGATAGGAACTGTAATACACGTTGAAGCTGTAAAAACGCCCGTCATTCGTGATAACGGAAAAATTGGTTTCCGGCTCGAAGTCCCTTACGGATGCTTTTACACGCAGCACGTTTTCGGCATCTTCGGCTTTCCCTGCAATCAGGTATTCGCTGCCCAAATCCACGTAACGGATAGCGGTCGGGAAAATCAGGTGGGATGTTTTATCGTAGGTAACTTCCATACGGTACGGTTCTATCTTGCCCATTGCAAGCGGTGTTTTTGCAGTTGCACTGTCCTGTGCATAAGATTGTACGGCAAAGCCGAGTATCAGGGCAATAGCCCAAAAGGTTTTTAAATGATTTTTCATTGTTTTATTTATTTGAGTTCAACATTATTTTTTAGATACGAGGAAGACCTGATAGCCCGCTTTGAGTGTAACCTTTGGCGTTCTTACTTTCTTGGCGAAATAGCCTGAAATGCCCTGTACCACGCCACGGCTTAGGTCTGCGGCAACTTGTTGTCCGGCATTTTGCGTGAGCATTACACTGGTTCCCCCGGTTTGGCTCATATTGCCCGCCATTTCGGTAAGGGCGTTCATTTCCGGCGAATACGGAACGTATAAGCCTTGCTGTCCGTCCAAATCGTAAATGGTTATATCTACCGGAATGATATTACCCTCCAGTTCTACGGAGGTAACTTTTAATTGTAATCTGCCATTCTGAAATTTGGCATTAGCCGTTACAATCGTTCCTTTGGGGATGGTACGTTGCGGGGTTTTAGCAGGTTCTAACAATCGTAAACGCACACCCGTTTCACCAATTACCGTTTGGGCTTCGTGTACACAGGCTTTGATACTGTTTTTAGGCTGTACAGCCTGCTCGATAGAACCTGCGGTATAAAACCCACGGTTTTTTGTTTGGCTCCAATCGGCTGCAAAGGCACTGTCAGACGGCTCACGGTACAGGGCTGAAACAATATTCTTTCTTGTTGGCGTGAACGATACAAATTGCTCTTTTTGGTTAGCACCCGCAGCCCCCGTAGCCGCACCGTTGGCAGGAGCAGTGTTTCCGGTATTGTTGTTTTGCGGCAAATACTTTGCAGCCATTTCATAGGATTTCTCCATCAGTTTGAGTTGGTCGTCAACGGTGGCCACAGGTGGCACATCTTTTTCCGACAACTTTGCTTTAAGTTCGTCCACCTGCTTACGCAATTCCATTGTTTCGGAATTGTTGTCTTGATAGAATGAACCCAGTGTGCTTTGTGCATTACGGTAACTGTTCAATGCAGGATTGCCTTGTCGCCCTGAAGTTCTACCACTACCGCCTAAGCCGTTGCTTTCGTCTTCTTCAGGTAAACTATCTTCATTGTCAGCAGATGCACTG